>JBBQMG010000016.1:0-41070 GCA_038328705.1 Acidimicrobiales bacterium
GACCTGGTCTGCGAGCACCCGGGCATCCTGACGGCACCGAGCTGCTCGTGCGAGCGGTGCTGGGTCAGCAGGTCAGTGTCGTCGGCGCCCGCACGTTGGCATCACGTCTGGTGGCAGCGCACGGCGAACTGCTCGCCGAGCCGGTGGGCGGCGTCACCCATGCGTTTCCCTCGGCAGCAACCATCGCTGGGCTCTCGCCGCACGACTTCGCAATGCCGCGAGCACGCGGCGCGGCGTTGATCGATGCGTGCGCCAAGATCGCCGACGGTTCACTCGTGCTCGACGCTGGCAGCGACCGGGCGGAAGCGATCGCTGCGCTGCAAGCGGTGAAGGGCATTGGCCCCTGGACTGCTGGCTACGTGGCCATGCGCGCGCTCGGTGACCCGGACGTGTTCTTGCCCACCGACCTCGGCGTGCAGCACTCGCTCGCAGCGCTCGGTGCCGACGCCGACTGGCGCAGCGCCGCTGCTCGGGCCGAGGCCTGGCGACCGTGGCGCACATACGCACTCCACCATCTGTGGGCACACTTGTGAAGGAGCAATCATGAACCGCAGCGAAGCAACCCTCCCCGTCATCGGTGACAAAGACGATCTATCGCGCACCACCATGTCGAGCCCGGTCGGCGAGCTGACCCTGATCGCCAGTCCCCGTGGGCTACGGGCGGTGCTGTGGCCGAACGAGCTCGAGGCGTCCGATCGACTGCGAGCGGCCGACGATGGTGACCCTGCTGCAACGGCGGTCCTGCGCGAGGCGGTCACGCAGTTGGGCGAGTACTTCGCCGGCGACCGTCACGACTTCGACGTTCCGCTCGACCCGATCGGCACCGATTTCCAGCAGTCAGCCTGGATGCAATTGCGGCAGATTCCGTACGGCGTCACCATCTCCTACGGCGAGCAGGCCCGACGGTTGGGCGATGTGCGCAAGTCGCGTGCTGTCGGCGCAGCAAACGGCCGCAACCCGATCAGCATCATCGTTCCCTGCCATCGTGTGATCGGCGCCAATGGTTCACTCACCGGCTTCGCGGCCGGCCTCGAAGCCAAGTCATGGCTGCTCCGCCACGAACAAGGCACCCTCACCCTGCTCGACTGATCCAAGCTTCGGCGATGAGATGCGGTACCACCGCAGCTCAACGCCGAAGTTAGCGGTGGCGGGCTTTGAGCTGCTGTTCGCGAGCGAGGCGAGCCTCGGCTTGCTTCTTCTCTTTGGCAGCCTTGCGCTTGGCCTTCGTCTCGTCATCGGCGGCGCGTGCCGGCAGCACTTCCACGTCGACGCGCTCGACGGGCGGCAAGGCAAGGGTCTCGTCGTGCTTGAGCACACGGGTCAGCACCTCGGCAGCGGCGGCCTCGCCGGCGACGGAGGAGGCAAGCATCAGGCGGGTGGTGGCCAGACCGAACTCATCGATGAGTGCGGGAGTGACCTCCAGCAGCTGTTCCTCGTTCGGGTTCTCGGAGTTGTCGCCCAATGCTTCGATGCACTTTGCGAGCGCCGGGTCGGTGATCAGTGTGGAAACCTGCTCGAGGCCGCCATTCATACGGCCGCGGGCAGCCGTGGCGCGGACGGCGAGCTGACGGGCTTCGACATCGGTGAAACCACCCTCGCGGGCACCGCACAATTCATCGAGTGCGACGACATGATCCTCGGGCAGCGAGGCCACGAGGGTGGCAAGCTCCTCATCGGTCATCGCTGAAAATGCGCGATCGAGCAACGACAGGGCTTGCAGGCGGTTCTTGAGCTGGCTCATCGGGCAGGAAGGCTATCGTGCGCCGCCGCTCAGCCCCCCGTTGCCGCCGTCCGGCAAGGACTCGGCCGCCGAAAGCGCGTACGCTTCGCGAATGACTGCGCTGGTGTACACCGAGGAAGAACTGCTGCGCGACCACGCTGATCTGACCCCACATGTTGTCGCCGGCAGGCGAATGCACGGCGGCTTTCACCCTGATGGCACCTACCAGCCGCCTCGTGCCCTGGTCCGTGTTCCTGCACTGGAGGCATGGACGCAGGCGCTCATCGCCCGTGGCGGCCATCCCCTGAACGCTGACTCGTCGTTGCTGGGTGGAACCCGTCTGCCCACCGTCGAGCAGTCGCAGGTGCTACTGCGTCACGGACTTGGCCAGACGTTCTGGAACACGCTGACCATCACCGGCAAGATCGAGGCTCGCGGCCGTCTGCTGGCCGAGGTCGAGTTCCCTTCGCTTGCGCCGTACATCGAGGACGACATCTCGATGATGGCGATCGGTCATCTCGGCAAGGGTTTGCTGAAGGCACATGGTTGGGATGAGGGCGGCGTCACCGACTCGGGCCTGGGTGTCATTGGTGCGCACGACGTGATGTGGTTCGTCGCTCGCGACCTCGCCTTCGGGGCCGATGCATACCCGGACGCTGACCCGCCGGTCAACATTGCACGTCCAGAAGCGGGGGCAAGAGTCATGCCCGAGGTGGCGCCCGAGGTGGAAGGTCTGTTGTCACTGTTGATGAACCTGCTCGTCATCGAGTTCCGCGCCGAGATCGGATTCGCCGACACGCAGGCATTGTTGCGGACGCCCTCGCTCTTCGTCGATCGTCGGGCACAGGCCGAGGAAGCCGCCGAGATCGTCGGGCGCATTCGTGCCGATGAGGAGATCCACGTGTCGTCGCTGTGCCTCTACCTCGGTGAGTGCGCGAGCGTCGCCTTCCGTACCATCGATGGCGGCACGATCGCCGGTAGTGAACTGATCGAACGCTTCTGGAGCGGCCTGGTGCAGTGGGCGACCGTTGACCAGCCGGCCCTTGCCGCCGCTGTGCAGCGCGATCTGCTGCACTCGCGTGTTCAGGAGCATCCGGCTGCGGCCGACGTGTGGGCGCAGTTCGAAGCAGCTGCGTAAGCGCTGACGCCTAGATGTCGTAGGTCGTCAGGATCTGTTCGGCGGGTGCTGTGGCCAGCACGTCGGCCACATACGACGCAACCGTCTCGTCCAATCCGACGTCGCCTCCGGCGCGCTCGGACAGGAACCAGCGATGCTCCAGTACCTGGTGGTACAGCTCTGCTGGCTCCAGCTTGCCGGCCATCTCCGGCGGAATGGCGGCAAGTGCATGCTCGAAGCGCTCGTCCATCCAGCGCGCGGCTGCGACCGATTCGGGAACCTTTCGTCCATCGCGCTGCTCGAGCACTGCGCCGTAGCGGCTGATGTCGTTGAGCAACCGGCGCGACTGGTTCTCGCCCGCCTCCAACCCGGTGAGCGCGCGCAGACGCTGCGCATGGAACCCATGCTCGACCACACGCGGCACCAACCGCAGCCGCGAACCGTCGACGGTGGTCACCAGCTCGAGTTCCGCCGCGTCGAAACCAAGGTCGTGGAGGCGTCGGAGGCGCTGGTCGACCCGGAACGTTTCGTCGGCATTGAACTCGTCGACCCCGGTCAGCTCGTCCCATAGCCGTTCGTAGGAATGTTCGATTGCGAGCGCAGTCTCCATCGGGTCGATACCGTCGGCCAGCAGCCCGCCCATCTGCAGGTCCAGCAAACCGCCGAGGACATTCTCGGTGGCGATCTGCAAGTCGACCTGACGCTGACCGCTGCTCAACACCTCGTGACGTTCACCGGTTTCGACATCGATGATGTACGCGGCGAGCGCATCGGCGTCGCGTCGAAACAGAGTGTTGGAGAGCGAGCAGTCGCCCCAGTAGAACCCGGCCAGGTGTAATCGAACGAGCAGCCCGGCCAATGCATCCAGCATCCGCTCGCCGAGATAAGGAATGCGCAGTCCGCGACCTGCCAGCAACGTGCGGTAGGGCAGCGAGAAGTCGAGGTGGCGGGTGATCAACAGTCCGTCGGCGTCGTCGTCGCGGCCAGTGACCACGCCGATCACCTCGGCGGTGGGCAACCCGGCCTCTGCCAACTCGCGCAGCAGGCGCCACTCTCGTTCGGCCAGGCGGTCGGGGATCTCCTTGACCACATACGAGATCTGCCCCTCGACCATGCGCACGACATGGCGATGCAGGCCTGCAACCTTCTGCATGCCGTCGATCGACCACTCGGAGAGCGGTTGGTCGAGCGGCCAGTTGACCACGCTGCCGTGCTCGGCAGCCTTCACCAGTTGCAGGCGCATGGGTTCAGTTCACCATGTGCACGGTAGTGGAAGTGGGCCACGGAGGTGGGCCGCACGTGATTCGTTCGACCAAGCTGAGCTCCATCGGGTGGTGCGTGACGCTGCCGACACCCTGCAGATGGTCGAGCATCAGCCGCGCCCCGAGCCTGCCCATGTCGCGGACTGGTTGGCGAATCGTCGTGAGACCGAAGGCGCCTGAGGCAGGGTGGTCGTCGAAGCCGATGACTGAAACGTCGCGGCCGGCGACGAGGGAAAGTTCGCGCAAGGCCTGCAGCGCGCCAAAACACATCTCGTCGGACATCAGCCAGACGGCAGTTGGCGGCCTCGCTCGGCTCATCAGTGTGTGTATCGCCTTGCGGCCGCCTTCGATGGAGAAGTCGCCGTCGACGACCATCTGCGCTGGCAGCTTCAGACCGGCCGCCGCGAGTGCGGCTCTGAAGCCAGCAGCGCGTTCGGCGGGCACGTTGTGCCCCACGTCCATGTGTGCGTGACCACCGACGAGACCGATACGACGATGGCCGAGCTCGACGAGGTGCTGGCAAGCCATGCGCGCACCGCGCTCGTTGTCGACCGAGATCGACGTGACGGAGGTGAGGCGTTCACCGAGAACGATTGCGGGTGTATGGAGCGCGGCGAGCTGGCGGGCGCCGTCCTCCGAGCAGAAAACGTCGACGAGGATGACGCCATCGATTCGCTGCTGGAAGCGCGCGTCGCCACGAAAGATGTGTTCGCGGGCCAAGGGGTTGGCGGTACCGATCAGCAGGTCGTAGCGCGCAAGTGAGAACACTTCTTCCACTCCGGCGACCACTTCGCTGGTGTACCAACTGGTCAGTAGCGGGGCCAGCAGTCCGACCGTTCGGGTCTGCCCTGAGGCCAGCGCGGCCGCGTTGGAGTTTGCGACGTAGAGAAGCTGTTCGGCGGCCTGCAGCACCTTGCGTCGCGTCGATTCGGCAACGTACGCGTGATTGCGCAGCGCACGGCTGACAGTCGCGGTGGAGACTCCCGCAGCACGAGCGACGTCGTTGATCGTCGCCCTACCCAGTGTGCTGCTGTCGTTTGCGGAGATGTCCTCCCCCATGGCAGTCGGCAGCTAACCGGCGCCGAGATCCGAAGCGATACGTCCGACCACCGTGGCTTCTGCCGCCACCCAGGTGACGCCATCAACCACTGAGAAAGTGTCGCGAGTCGACTGGAAGACGATCTCAGCGCCGTCCAGCGCAGGAACAGCGATGGGTGCATCGGACAGGTTGCCGACAATGCGCAGCTCGCCACGAGCGATGACGATGTGGCCTGCACCGTGTTCGACGAGCTCGAACGGAGACTGCCACAGCGCAGGGTGCTGCTTGCGCAAGCCGACCAGCTCTCGGTACCGCCGCCAGGTCGAATGCGGCGAGTCGGTCTGGAAGTCGGCAGTGAGCTCCGTCGGTAACGCCTCGGTATAGAGCCACGCAACGGGTGCCGAGGTGAAGCCCTTTTCAGGGTCGGAGCTCCACGGCATCGGCGCGCGAGCCACGTCGCGGCTCCACACGCCTTCGCCATTGCGGGCGCTCATCGGGTCTTCGATGTGGCCAAGCACGACGGCGTCAGGGAGGCCGAGCTCCTCACCCTGGTAGATGAACAGCATGCCGTCGAACGCGCCCATCAGCGTAGTGAGTGCGAGTGTGCGACGAAGGCCAACCTCGCCACCGCCATAGCGCGAGACGGCGCGGGCCTGGTCGTGATTGGAGACTTCCCATGCCGTGCCGCCGTTGGACTTTGCCTGGTATTCCAGCATGGTCGTGATGGTGGTTTCCGGCTCCCATTCGCTGAGGCCCACCTGTAGGACGAAGGCAGCATGGAGCGCGTTCTGGTCCTTCACGTACTCCGCGAAACGGTCGACATCGCGCGTGTCCATCTCGCCGACCAGCACAGCGCCAAGATCTGCCACCGCATCGCGCCACTGTCGGAACAGCACTGCGGTCTCGTGACGGTGAAGGTCGTAGATGTGCTCGAACGAAGAGAACACGTCCATGGGGTGCATGCCTTCGTGTACCTCGCGCAGCTGCGGGTTGCTGCGCAGCGCAGGGTCCTTCGTGAGACCATGTGCGACGTCGATTCGAAAGCCATCGGCACCACGCTCACACCAGGTGCGCAAGATGGTGGTGAACTCCTCCATCACCTTCGGGTTGGCCCAGTTGAGGTCCGGCTGCTCGGGCAGGAAGAGGTGGCAGTAGTACTGACCAGAGCGTCCCGGGTCGAAGCTCCATGCCGGCCCACCGAAGTGGCTGACCCAGTTGTTCGGCGGGCCGCCGCCGGGTGCTGCGTCGGCCCAGACGTAGTAGTCGCGGAACGGCCCTGTGGGGTCGGCGACCGCCTGGCGGAACCACTCGTGATGGCTCGAGGTGTGATTCGGAACGATGTCGATGAACAGGCGCAGGCCCAGTCGTTTGGCCGCCTGTGACAACTGGTCCCAGTCGTCGAGCGTGCCCAACAGCGGGTCGACAGCAAGGTAGTCAGCCACGTCGTAGCCATTGTCGAACCCTGGGCTGGCGAAGAAGGGAGTGAGCCACACAACGTCGACTCCCAGTGCCGCGAGGTACCCCAGCCGCTCGGTGACGCCCGCCAGATCGCCCACACCGTTGCCGGATGTGTCCTGAAAGCTGCGCACGTACACCTCGTACCCAACCGCCCCGCGCCACCAGTCCGGGCCGGACAGATGAGGTGTTGCTGCCGGGTTGTTTCCGTCCGGTCCTGCGGCATGGTCAGTCTCTGTAAGCGCTTGCATAGTGACGACAATACACTCGGCAGCGTGTCGTGGGATCAGGTGACTGCCGAGGACGATGATCAGGGGGCAATTCGAGACGCAGTTCTGGCCGCGCGCCTGCAACGGCACTGGGCCACGGTCGAACACGGTGTCATGGAGCTGTACCCGGACGGCGGCAGCTTGTTGCTGGCCGGTCTGCACCAGATGGTGACAGCGTGTGTGGTGTCTCGTGCACCGCTGCTCTTCGTGCGCGACCTCGCTCGCGAGGCAAATCCAGGATGGTTCCAGGGGCCGGACCAGGTGGGCTATGTCTGCTACACCGAGCTGTTCGCGGGCACGCTTCCAGGTGTTGCCGAATGCGCCGACTACTTGGCTGAGCTTGGCGTCACCTATTTGCACCTCATGCCGCTCCTACGGCCCCGCGAGGGTGCCAATGACGGTGGCTATGCCGTTGCGTCGTACGACGAAGTCGATCCGCGGCTGGGGACGATGGACGATCTCGCGTCGCTCGCTCATCAGCTCCACGATCGCAGGATGAACCTCTGCATCGATCTCGTGGTGAACCACACAGCTGCCGAGCACCCGTGGGCGCTGGAGGCCCGCGCTGGCAATCCCGAGTACCACGACTTCTACCTGTTCTACCCGGACCGGGTGCTGCCCGATGAGTATGAAGCAACACTGTTGGAGGTGTTTCCCAGCTTCGCGCCGGGCAACTTCACCTGGCTCGCAGAGCGCAAGGAGTGGGTGTGGACCACGTTTCACGACTTCCAGTGGGACCTCAACTGGGCCAACCCGAAGGTCTTCCGGGCGATGTTCGCCGCGATGTTGCACCTTGCCGAGCAGGGGGTGGACATGTTGCGCCTGGACGCGGCGCCGTTCATGTGGAAGCGCACGGGCACCATTTGCCAGAACCTTCCCGAAGTGCACACGCTGCTCACCACGTTGCGGGCGTTGATGTCGATGGCGGCGCCGGCAACGTCGTTCAAGGCCGAGGCGATCGTCGCCCCTGAGGAGCTGACGCAGTACCTCGGCGCCGGTGAGCCGACGCGGCACGAGTGCGATCTGGCGTACAACAACCAGCTGATGGTGATGCTGTGGAGCAGCCTGGCCACCGGTGACGCGGAACTGATGTCCAACGCGCTCAGCCGAATGGGCCCTATCCCTTCACGCTCCGCATGGGTGAACTACGTGCGTTGTCACGATGACATCGGGTGGGCCATCACGCCTGCCGATGCGGCGTCGGTCGAGTGGAATCAGTTCACACACCGCGACTTTCTGCTGTCGTTCTATTCGGGTGAGTTTGCTGGTTCGTTCGCCACGGGTGCGATCTTCCAGTTCAACCCGCAGACACATGATGGCCGCACGTCAAGCAGTGCTGCATCGCTCTGTGGAATCGAGCGCGCCCTCGCCGACGGTGACATGGTGCACCTCGACGTGGCCTGCGCGCGGCTGGAGCTGTTGTACGCAGTCGTCTACGCCTACGGCGGCATCCCGTTGCTGTACATGGGCGACGAGCTGGGAATGCGCAACGACGCCGACTATCTCGATGACCCTGCGAGGGCGGACGACAATCGCTGGATGCATCGCCCGCGTATGGATTGGGTGGTTGCGCAGCGCCGCCATCTTGCGGGGACACTGGAAGCCCGATTGTTCGCGCTTTTCACCGGCCTCGGCGCTGATCGCGCCTCCATCGGCGCGCTGAACGCGTCGGGCCGGTTCGCCGTGCTGCCATCACCCGACAGGCACGTGCTGTGCTTCACCCGTTCGCATCCGGCGCACGGCAGGTTCACCATGGTCGCCAACTTCGGCCGCGGCACAGCAGTCGTCTGCCTTGCCGACGTCGGTGTCAGTGACGCGGTGGTCGCCCGCGCCTCCGATGCCAGCGTGTCGCCCGAAGGCATCGCCCAACTCTCCGCCAACGGCTATCTCTGGCTCACCACTTCCTGACGGCGGAAGTGACGCGCTTTTGAGCCTGTGAGCCAGGTCTCGACGCCAGAATCGCGTCAGTTCGGCAACTTCCTCTAGCCGGTGGTCACTCGGCGGGCGGGATTAGTTGCTGCAGGAAGCTGACCAGAAAGACGGCCGGGTCGGCGCCGCGCTTGAAGGGCACGACCACCTGCTGCTGGTCCTCCTTGTAGATCGAGTCGCGGCTGAGGCGACGCAGCCGCATCTCCTCGCTGAACTTCAGATCGAGTGGCCCAAGCCGTGCCTGCTGGCCGACAATCTGCACATCGCGCAGGCCCAGCCGATTGCACTCGGCGCGCAACGAGCCAACGGCCAGTAACGATTCCGCCGCTGCGGGGACAGGCCCGTAACGGTCTTCCCACTCACTGCGAATGTCGCTGACTTCGGCGGCCGTGGTGACGGCTGCCAGCCGACGGTAGGCCTCCAGCCGCAACTCTTCCTTGGCCACGTAGTCGGTGGGTAGGAAGGCGTCCGTGGGGACATCCAGCTTGAGTTCGCTGACGACCTTCGGCGGTGGCTCGCCTTTCATCTCGCCGACCGCCTCGGTCACCATCTGGCAGTACAGGTCGTACCCAACAGCCGCGATGTGACCGCTTTGCGATTCGCCGAGCAGGTTGCCGGCGCCACGAATCTCCAGGTCGCGCATGGCGATCTTGAATCCACTACCCAGCTCGGTGGCTTCGCCGATGGTCTTCAACCGCTCGTAGGCCTCTTCGCTGAGGCGGGCCTCGGGCGGGTGAAACAGGTACGCATAAGCCCGTGAACCGCTGCGGCCGACGCGCCCGCGCAACTGGTGCATCTGGCCGAGGCCCAAGAGGTCGGCGCGCTCGACGACGAGGGTGTTCACCGTCGGCATGTCGATGCCACTTTCGATGATGGTGGTGCACACGAGTACGTCGAAGCGACCCTCCCAGAAGTCGACCACCACCTGCTCGAGCGAACCCTCGTCCATCTGGCCGTGAGCGATGGCGATGCGCGCCTCCGGCACCAGCTCTCGGAGGCGGCTTGCGGCCATGTCAATGGACTTCACGCGGTTGTGCACCCAGAAGACTTGGCCCTCACGCAGCAGCTCGCGGCGAATTGCTTCGACGGCGACACGTTCGTCGTAGCCGCCGACGAACGTCAGGATCGGTTGCCGGTCGGCCGGCGGCGTCTGCAGCAGCGACAGATCTCGGATGCCTACGAGGCTCATCTCGAGCGTGCGTGGGATTGGGGTGGCGGTCAGCGTGAGCACATCGACGTTGTGCTTCAGTTTCTTCATCGCCTCTTTGGCCTGCACGCCGAATCGCTGCTCTTCGTCGACCACCAGGAGGCCCAGGTCTTTGAACACGACGCCGTCCTGCAGCAGGCGGTGGGTGCCGATGACGCAGTCGACCTCGCCGGTCTTGAGACCCTCGATCACCTTCTTCGCTTCCTTGTTGGTGAGGAAACGGCTGAGCACTTCCACACGAATCGGATAGCCGGCGAAGCGGTCAGCGAAGGTATTTCCGTGCTGAGTCGCGAGCAGCGTGGTGGGCGCCAGCACGGCTACCTGCTTGCCATCTTGGATGGCCTTGAACGCGGCGCGAATCGCAACCTCCGTCTTGCCGAACCCGACGTCGCCGCACACCAGACGATCCATGGGGAAGGCGCGTTCCATGTCGACCTTGATGTCGTCGATGGCCTTGCGCTGGTCGGGCGTCTCCACGTACGGGAATGCCTGCTCCATCTCGTGCTGCCACGGCGTGTCCAGACCGAACGCGTGGCCGGTGGCGTTGACCCGCTTCTGGTAGAGCACCACCAGTTCCTGGGCGATCTCGCGCACCGCGCTGCGAACCTTGCTCTTGGCCTTGGCGAAGTCGCTGCCGCCCAGGCGGTGCAGCACCGGCGTCTCGCCGCCGACGTACTGGCGTAGCGCGTCGATCTGGTCGCTGGGCACATACAGCTTGTCGCCGCCCTTGTACTTCAGCAGGAGGTAGTCGCGCTCGGTGCCACCGATGGTGCGCTTGACCATGCCCTCGTACTGCCCAACACCGTGCTGGTAATGCACGACGTAGTTGCCGGGCTTGAGGTCCTCGAAAAGCCCGGTTCCTTGCCGCTTGCGCGGTCGGGCCTTGCGATGTGCCCGACGGCGTCCGGTGAGGTCGGCCTCGGCGATGATGGCCAGCTTTGCCGCAGGCACACTGCAGCCGCGGTGCAGCGGGGCGGTGGTGATGTAGCCGCCAGGTTTGGTGAACTTGGCGTCGGGACCAACCATGTTGAAGCTGAGGCCGCGGTCCAGCAACAGACTGCCCATCCGTTGCGCCGAGCCCTCGCCATCGGCGGCGACGACCACGGTGAAGCCTTCGGTGAGCAACTCGCGCAGACGCCCGGCCAGGCCCTCGCCGTCACCCACCACCGGCCCCCAACCCATGGCGTTGACCATCGGTGAGTCGGGAGTTTCGGGCACGTTGCTGATGGTCCACATCGCCTGGCCGTCGGCCAACAGGCGGTCGGTGTTGGCGTGCAGTCGCGGGAAGGTCTTGGTTGCGTCACGAGCCCAGGTGCCGGCCAGCGCCCGAGCCAAGTCGTCTTCCTCGGCGAGCAGGTCGTTGGCGCGGTCGCGCATGCGACGCGGTTCGACGAGCGCGACCTTCGCGGTTGCGGGCAGCACGTCGGTGATCAGTTCGTCGCCGTCCACCAGCCACGGCAGCCAGCTCTCCATGCCGTCGAACAGGGTGCCCTCAGCCAGGCGTTCCCAGTGTTCGCGGCCCCACGACTCGGTAGCCACCAGACCGGCGGCGCGAGCGCGCACGGCCTCGGTGGGAATCAGCTCACGCGCGGGAAACACCAACGCCTCGTCGAGGTCGAGCGTGCTGCGCTGGTCATTGACGGCGAACTCGGTGAGTCGGTCTACTTCGTCGCCCCACAGATCGATGCGAATCGGGGCGTCGGAGGTGGACGGGAAGATGTCGATGATGGCGCCGCGCTGCGCCACCTCGCCGCGGTGCTCGACAAGTTCTTCACGGCGATAGCCGAACTGGACGAGTTGGGCCATCAGCGCGTCGGGGTCGAGAATGGCGCCCTTGCTGACGTGGATGGGGTCGACCTCGGTGGCGCCAGGGCCAAGCCGTTGCAGCAGCGCGCGCACACCGGCAACGATGATGGCGGGGCAGCGATCTGGCGAGCGCAGACGCCACAGCACTTCCATGCGATGGCCCATTGTTTCCACGCTGGGGCTGACCCGCTCGAACGGCAGTGTCTCCCACGCGGGGAAGAGCACGACCTCGTTCGCTGGCATGTATTGCACGAGGTCGTCGTAGAGCTGCCCGGCGTCGGTTCCGGTGGGGCAGGCAACCACCAGGGGCCGCTTGTCCCCGAGTTGTGCGAGCGCGGCAATTGCGATGGCGCGGGCCGACTCGGGGACTGCAACGAAACCGGTCGGGTCGCCCAGCGCCTGTGTCAGCGCAGGTTCGTTGCGAAGAAACCGGGGGAGCGGGGCGAGCGACATGCGGCGATGCAGGGTATCGGCCAGCGGGTGGCGGCAACCAGACCGCTACTGGCCAGCCGTCACAGGCCGTTGAAACGTTGCATAGCGGCGTCGACGCCGTCAGCGACGATGACTTCCACGATGTCGGCGGCGCGTTCGATCATCACATCGAGGATCTCGCGTTCTGCCTTCGGCACGCGGGACAGCACGTGGTCGGCGCCCTGTTCTTTGCTGCGCGGCTTGCCGATGCCAATCCGTACCCGCAGATAGTCCTGCGTGTGCAGGTGTTGCGTGATGCTGCGCAACCCGTTGTTGCCGGCCAGTCCGCCGCCCGCTTTCACCCGCACGACGCCGGTCTCGAGATCCAGTTCGTCGTGGACGATGATCAGCTGGCCGGGCTCGACGACTCGGTGTCGACGCATCAGCGCGCCGACAGCCTGACCGCTCTCGTTCATGTAGGTGGTGGGAAAGGCCAGCACGACACGCTTCTCGCCCATGCGCGTCTCGGCTACCAGAGCCTTGTCGCGGCTGGCCTTCAGCGTCTCGCCCAACCGTTTGCACAGCAGCGCAATGGCTTCCTCGCCCACGTTGTGGCGAGTACGCGCGTAGTCCCTACCAGGGTTGCCCAGGCCGACGATGATCGCGTCGATCACGCCGGCGTGCGATCACTCTGCGGCGGGGGCTTCGTCGGCCGCGTCGCCTTCGGCGGCCTCGGCCACATCAGCTTCGGCTTCGGCCGCCGAGGTGATGAGGATCGTGACGATCGGCATTTCCGGATCGCCCAGAGCGGTGACGCCCTTGGGCATCGGTACGTCGGCCAGGCGAATGACATCGCCAGGCTGCATCTCGGTGACGTCGATCTCGAATGCGTTCGGCATGTTGTTCGGGGTGCAGCTGATCTCGATGGTGTCGACAGCGGCATCGATCAGGCCGCCTTCGGCTGCAACAGCCTTCGACTCGCCGACGATGTGCACAGCGACCGAGACCGTGATCTCTTCGTTCATGTTGACCTGTAGGAAGTCGATGTGAGCCACGGTGCGACGAATCGGGTGGCGCTGCATGTCCTTGACAACGGCGGGGTAGCTCTTGCCGTCCACCTCGAGGGTGAGCACGGTGTTGCTGCCGGCCGGACCACTGAGGGCGAGGCGCAGCTCACGGCGCTCGACGGTGACGCTGACGGGTGTCATGCCCTGGCCATAGATGACCCCGGGGATGTGCCCTTCGGCGCGCAGCCGGCGGGCTGCGGGGGAACCCGTGGTGGTGCGGGGGAGGGCGGCGAGCTTGGTGTTGGACATGACGAGGCCTCGATCAGAGCGTTACAGAACGACGGAAAATGTTACCTGGGTTGCGGCCGGAACGGCCACGCCCGTGTCGTGATGAGTTGTCAGTGCATCAAATGGCGCTAGGACTGGTTTTCGCCGCCGAAGATCTCGCTGACACTGGTGTCGTCGAAGACGGCACTGAGGGCATCGGCGATCAACGGGGCAATCGACAGCACTTCGATCTTGGCAATCTGCTTTTCGGGGGCCAATGGCAGCGTGTTGGTGACGACGACCCGCTTGATCACCGACTTTTCCAGGCGCGCAATGGCCGGGCCACTGAGCACACCGTGGGTCGCCATGGTCCAGACTTCCCGTGCACCACGTGCCATCAGCACGTCGGCGGCCGAGCAGATGGTGGCGCCGCTGTCGATCATGTCGTCAGTGAGGATGCACAGGCGACCTTCGACATCGCCCATGACTTCCTTCGCCTCCGCCACGTTGGTGGTGCCCTTTGGGCGACGCTTGTAGATGAATGCCAGGTCGGCGCCGCGGTCGCTGAGGTGCTGCGCCATGCGCTCGGCCACCTTGATGCGGCCGGCGTCGGGGGAGACGATGACGGGAGCATCGGCGTGCTGGCGCAGGTAGTTCTCCAACACCGGCATCGCGGTGAGGTGATCGACAGGGCCCTCGAAGAAGCCCTGAATCTGGCCGCTGTGGAGGTCGATGCTGACCATCCGCTTGGCGCCGGCCGACTTGAACAGGTCGGCCACCATGCGGGCGGTGATGGGCTCGCGGCCTTCAGCCTTGCGGTCCTGGCGGGCGTAACCGTAGAAGGGGCACACGGCGGTAATGCGCTTCGCCGACGCGCGATAGGCGGTGTCGATCATGATCAGCTGTTCCATGATCGAGTCGTTGATGCTGCGGCCGTTGTGCCCGCAGTGGGTCTGCATGATGAACACGTCGCTGCCGCGGATGCTTTCGCCGAACCGGGCGCGCACTTCGCCGTTGGCGAATTCGACGAGGCCAGGGTGGCCCAGTTCGATGCCCAGGTGGTCCGCAACTTCTTGTGCCAGCTCAGGGTGGGTGCGCCCCGAGTAGAGCGACATCCGTTTCGTTGTGACCTTTTCCATGGCTCCCCCGTGTTCGGTCATGTCATCCGTCGTTGGCGTTGGCGTTGTCGTTGTCGTTGTCGTTGTCGTTGGCGTTGTCGTTGTCGTTGTCGTCGTCGGCCGCCGCAGTGTAGAAGGCACCGGTGACTGCGCCGGGCGCCACCGAGCTACCGCTAGGAAGATAGGCGTACGGACCCACGCGCGCCGAACTGCCGACGTCGCTCTCCACGCCGACACTGTTCTGAACGGTGGCCCCGTCGCCCACCGAGCAGTCGGTGAGCCTGGTGTCGGGGCCGATTTCGCAGCCGACACCCACCACGGTGTCGCCCTGCAGGATCGTTCCCGGGTACAGCGTCACGTCGCGGCCCAACTGCACGGTGACATCCACGAAGGTCTGGCGCGGGTCGAGCATCGTGACGCCGTTGAGCAGCCAGTGGCGGTTGGTGCGGCTGCGCAGCTCGCGCTCGGCCAATGCCAGCTGCCAACGATCATTGACACCCTGGGTCTCGGCCTCCTGCGCCTGAACGCAGCCGACGCGATGACCCATGGCCGCCAGTGACCCGATGACGTCGGTGAGGTAGTACTCGCCTTGCGCATTGTCGGGGCTGAGGTGGCGCAACGCCGGGCCCAGCAGGTCGCGACGGAAGGCGTACATGCTGGTGCACACCTCTTGCACGGCCCGTTCCTCGGCGCTGGCGTCGCGTTGCTCGACGATGCGCAGCACCCGGCCGTCGCCCGTCTTCGAGGGAGCCCGGATGACTCGGCCGTAACCGGTGGGGTCTTCGAGCACGGACGTGATGAGTGTGGCCGCGTACTCGTTGGCGTTGTGCGCAGCCACGAGTGCATCGATGGTGGCGGGCTGCAGCAGCGGCGTGTCGCCGGGCAGGACGATGACAGTGGAGGTGTCGTCGAGGTCGTCGCCGGGGAACGCCCCTAATCCAACCATCGCCGCGTCGCCAGTGCCGCGCTGCACGGTCTGCTCGGTAAAGGTCAGATGTGCCCAGTCGGGGGCTTGTTCCTGCACTTTCTTGGTCACCCGCTCGGCGCCGTGGCCAACCACGACAACGGTGAGTTCGGGGGTCACCGTCTCCAGTGCGTGGATGACGTGCATCACCATCGGGCGCCCGCAGATCAGGTGCAGCGGCTTGGGGCGCGACGATCGCATGCGCGACCCTTCGCCCGCTGCCAGCACGATCGCAGAAACTGTCATGACTTCGTTCTATCGCGTGCGGTGGGTGTGGCCACGGGTGGCAGCGCGCGAATGGCCGTGGGGCCGAAGGTGGTGGCGCAGTGGGTGCACCAAAAACCCTGCTCCAGTTCGGTGCCGCAGGGTGCGTGGACCAGGACGATCTCAGCGCTGCCGTCGGCCAGGTGGTGCTCGCCCCACTTGATGAGGGCCACCAGCGCGGGCGACAGCGCCACGCCGGCGGGGGTGAGCCGATAGTCGTAGCGAGGCGGCCGTTCCTGGTAGCGCTCCTTCGCCATCACGCCTCCAGCGACCAGCCGCTGCAAGCGCTTGGTGAGGATGGGGCGGGCGATGCCCAGGTCGTCGGCAAAGTCATCGAACCTGCGGATGCCACGCAATGCCGCCCGGATGATGAGGATGCTCCACCGATCGCCCACCAACTTGAGTGTGCGCTCCAACGTCGTCGCATCGTCGTGGACGCCGTCGTGGACGCCGCCGTGGTGGAGATCCTCGAGTTGCGGAGTGTTGGTCGCGGCGTTCACAGGCGCCCGAACCTTATCGTGTTGACGACTGGGTTCTATTTTGGTACTCGCTATGGGTAGGGTGCGCCGATGACCAAGGAATTGCTCTCCGCCCCGCTCGACGAACTGATGCGGAGAGCGCAGGGGGTGCGCAACGCGGCTCACGGCACGCGGATCACCTATTCGCCGAAGGTGTTCATTCCGCTGACCATGCTGTGCCGCGACAAATGTGGCTACTGCACGTTTGCCCAGCCGCCTGCTCGGCTGCAGTCGCCGTACCTCTCGCCCGAGCAAGTCCTGAAAATTGCGAAGGATGGCGCCCGGATGGGATGCCACGAAGCGCTGTTCACGCTGGGAGAGGCACCAGAGGAGCGCTACGAGGTCGCTCGCGCCTGGCTACAGGGCAACGGGTACGACAGCACCGTGCACTATTTGCATGCGATGGCGAAACTGGTGCTCGACGAGACCGGGTTGTTGCCACATGCGAATGCGGGAGCGCTCGACGAGGCACAACTGCGGCTGCTGGCCGAGGTGTCACCCAGCCAGGGGATGATGATCGAGACGCTGCGTGGCGACCTGCCATGCCATCGCGGTGCACCTGACAAGACCCCCGAGCGGCGGCTGGCTACGCTGGCTGCTGCCGGCCGGGCAGGCGTGCCGTTCACCACCGGCATCCTGGTGGGGATCGGCGAGACGCGCGCCGACCGGATTGCGGCTCTCGATGCGATTGTCGAGGCACATCGCAAGTTCGGTCACGTGCAGGAAGTGATCGTGCAGAACTTCCTGCCCAAGCCGGGTACCGGCATGCAGCACGAGGCACCATGCCCGCAGGACGAGTTCCTGTGGTCCATTGCGGTTGCCCGGCTGATCCTGCCGGCGGAGATCCACCTGCAGGCGCCTCCCAATCTCAGTGATGACTTCGGAGTGCTGCTGGATGCGGGCATCGATGATTGGGGTGGCGTCTCGCCCGTCACGCTCGACCATGTCAACCCTGAACGGCCATGGCCCGGCCTCGATCGGCTGCGCGAGGTGACCGAGGCCCGCGGGTTCGCGCTCGCCCCGCGCCTGACGATCTACCCCGAGTTCGTGCGCAAGCCCGATCAGTGGCTGCAACTGTCACTGCGCTTCCGTGTGATGGACCGCAGCGATGCGGAGGGTCTGGGTCGCGACGACCCAGGCGCAATCTGGCCCGAGAAGGTGACCGCCGCCGATGTCGTGCTGGACGGTGCCGAGGTCGTGCTCGTCGGGCATCGCAGTACGCAGTGGTACTCGGGTGCAACCAACCCACCGCCTGTCCTGTTGCCGTCTCCGCGCGCCGGACGGGCAAGCGGCGTGATTGCTGAGGTCTTGGCCGGAGTGGAGGCAGGCCAGGCGATCGGTCACGACCAGATCGTGGCGCTGTTTCGCGCACGTGGCCCTGAGGTGGTCGCCATTGCAGAAGTGGCCGACCAACTGCGGCACGAGGCCGTCGGCGACGCCATCACCTGGGTGCACAACCGCAACATCAACTACACAAACGTGTGCACCTTCAAATGCAAGTTCTGCGGCTTCTCGAAGGGCCCGCTCAGCCTGAACCTGCGTGGCACGCCGTACCTCCTGACGCTGGACGACATTGCGCAGCGTGCCGTCGAGGCGTGGGAGATGGGCGCCACGGAAGTGACGCTGCAGGGTGGCATCCACCCCAGCTTCGACGGCAACTACTACATCGATGTCACCCACGCGGTGAAGAGCGCGGTCCCCGACATGCATGTGCACGGTTTCACTGCGCTCGAGGTCACCGAAGGTGCCAAGCGGCTGGGCGAAGACCTGCACACCTACCTGGGTCGGCTGAAGGATGCGGGCCTTGCCTCGCTTCCCGGTACTGCGGCGGAGATTCTGGACGACGACGTTCGCGCCGTTCTGTGCCCCGACAAGATCACCACCGACGAGTGGTTGGATTGCCATGCGGCCGCGCATGAGATCGGGTTGGCCTCCAACATCACGATCATGTTCGGCTCCATCGAGCATCCCGAGTCGTGGGCGAAGCACATGGTTCGCACGCGGGAACTACAGAAGGTCACCGGCGGCTTCACCGAGTTCGTCGGTCTACCCTTCGTACACATGGCTTCGCCGATCTATCTGCAGCACGCAGCCCGCCGCGGTCCGACCTTCCGCGAGAACCTGCTGATGCACGCGGTCGCGCGCATTGCGTATCGCGGGCTCATCGACAACATTCAGCTGTCATGGGTCAAGATGGGCGCGGCCGGTGCGGTGCAGTTGCTGCGGGCCGGTTGCAACGACCTGGGCGGAACTCTGATGGACGAGAACATCTCGCGGGCCGCCGGCGCGGCGCACGGCCAGGGGATGACCGAGGCGACGTTCACCGACATGGTGGCGCCACTGGGCCGTCGCCTTCAGCAGCGCACCACCACCTACGGCCGTGTCGACGCCGTTCGCTGACACGGCTCCCGCAACCACGACACGGTGGATGCCGCGCCGTGTGCGGCTCGACGACGTCACCCGCGGCGTTGGCTACGAATTCTCGTCACCGTCCCAGGTCTGGGCGGCAACCGACATCGACGATGTCGTCGGCGTGATTGCGGCTGGTGAAGCTGCCGCCGGTCGCGGCGAGTGGGTGGTGGGGTTCGTCACCTACGAGGCGGCTCGCGCCTTCGACGTTGCGTTCCCGGCTGCTCCGGCGAGTGGGACCTTGCCGCTTGCCTGGTTCTGCGCGTTCGGCTCGCGTGGCGAAGGGCTGCTGGTCGAGGCGCCCACCTCTGGCCCGTTCGTCGACGGAGTGGTGCGCACGCATGGCAGCCGTTGGTATCGAGACGGCGTGCAGCAGGTGCGCGAACTGATCGAGACCGGTGGCGTCTACCAGATCAATCTCACTGATCGTGTTCGTGCCAGGTTGGTTGCGGATCCGTTCGACCTCTACCGCTCGATGGTCTTCACCCAGGGTGGCGCGTTCAACGCGTTCCTCGACCTTGGTGAAGCAGTGGTCGCCAGCGCGTCACCCGAATTGTTCCTGGAGATCGAGGGCGCGACGGCGACGGCGCGGCCGATGAAGGGCACTCGGCGTCGTCACGGCAGACCCGATGCGGACCTGCTGATGGCGGAGGAACTACGAGCGTCGGAGAAGGACCGTGCCGAGAACGTGATGATCGTCGATCTACTGCGCAACGACCTGTCGCGTTTGTCCTCGCCCGGTGGGGTCACCGTGCCCGAATTGTTCCGGGTGGAGCGTTACGAGACGGTGTGGCAGCTGACCTCGACGGTGCGGGCCAGCCTGCGGGCCGACGTTCGGTTGACGGACGTGTTCCGGGCGACGTTCCCATGCGGCTCGATCACCGGTGCTCCGAAGGTTGCTGCAATGAACGCGATCGCGCGCCTCGAACCATCTCCGCGCGGCCTCTACTGCGGAGCAATCGGGATGATCTCGCCTTCCGTTGATGGCATGCGACCGTCGTCCATCTGGAGCGTTGCCATCCGCACCGCGGTGATTGACGCGTCAGATGGGCGCGTGGAGTTCGCGTCAGGCGGTGGCATCACGTACGACTCGGTACCAGCCGACGAGGACGACGAACTTGAGTCGAAGGTCGACGTGTTGCGTTCGGCGCGGCCGGCCTTCGAGCTGTTCGAAACGCTGCGCCTCGATGTGGAGGGAGTGCACCACTTGGCTCGCCACCTGAGTCGGCTGGCGGCGTCGGCCGACTATTTCGGGTTCGCGTGCGACCCATCCGCGATCGCCGCAGAAGTGTGCGCGTTGGCGCCGCCCGAGCAGCCTCGCCGAATACGCATCGTGCTCGATCGGCGCGGCCGTCATCGCTTGGAAGTCATCAATCTGGACGATGCGCCACCGCTTGTTCGACTGGCGGTGTCGACGGCGAGGGTGCGCAGCGACGATCCCTTCATGTGCCACAAGACGACTCGCCGCGCGCTGTACGAACGGGCTCGCTCGGCACACTTGCGTGCCGACGACGTCCTGTTGTTGAACGAACGGGGAGAGGTGGTGGAGACCACCATCGCCAACCTGCTCTACCGCCTCGGCGACGAATGGTTCACACCGCCGCTCACGAGTGGTGGGCTGCCGGGTGTCGGGCGCGAGGTGTTGGTGGAGTCTGGCGCGGTTCGCGAGCGGGTGTTGCTGTTGGCCGAGTTGGACGCGTGCGATGAGTTGGCCGTGGTCAACTCGCTGCGCGGTCGCCGGGCAGCAGTGATACTGGGGACATGAATCCCGATCAATTCCTCGCTGCGCTGACGGGCTCTCACGAGGTGCTGTTGATGGGTGTTGTCAACGTCACGCCGGATTCCTTCTCCGACGGTGGCCTCTACTACGAGCTCGACACTGCGGTCGCGCACGCTCTGCGACTCGTGCACGAGGGTGCCGACATCGTCGACGTCGGCGGAGAAAGCACTCGTCCGGGGGCCGAGCCAGTCGGGCTGGAGGAGGAGCTGCGTCGCGTGGTGCCGGTCGTGCGTGACCTGGCTGCAACGGGTGTTGCGGTCAGTATCGACACCCGTCACGCCGCGGTCGCGGAGGCGGCGGTGGCTGCAGGGGCTTGTCTGGTGAACGATGTTTCCGGCCTACGCGATCCGCAGATGCGTGCGGTCGCTGTTCGTCACGGGGTGCCCGCGGTCGCAATGCACATGCCCGTCGACGACCCGACGGTGATGCAACAGCACACCGACTACGACGACGTCGTTGTCCACGTCGTCGCATTCCTTCGGGATCACGCCGCGCTTGCGCTTGCCGAGGGTGTGCCGACGGTGATCGTCGACCCAGGCCTCGGCTTCGGCAAGACCATCGAACAGAACATTCAGCTCGTTCGCCGGCTCGAAGAGTTGGTCGCGCTCGGCCACCCGGTTCTGGTCGGTGCGTCGCGCAAGCGTTTCATCGGCGTTCTGACCGGCGTGGAGCAGCCAGAGGGTCGCGTCGCGGGCACCCTGGCCGTTCACCTCGCGAGCGTCCAGAACGGCGCCCGACTCGTTCGTGCACACGACGTGGCCGCCCACCGCCAGGCGCTCACGATGTGGCGCCACCTCGTCAGCTGAGCAACGCGACTAGACGAACGGAATCGGATCGGTGAGCGCCGACGAGGTGCCCTCGAGGACGGAGAGCGACCAGTTCATGAGTGGAGAGACTGCGCCGAGCGGAATCGAGATGTCGATCCCGAGATTGAGCACATCGCCTGGACGCAGCAACCCCAAGTCACAGACGTTGCTGCCGGCCAGACATGCGAAGCCGCTGGTGATGTCCACCGGGACCACCTCGAAGCCCGGTGGCAGGCCAAACGCGATTTGCGTGTTGGCGATGTCGTTGGGCCCCGTATTGACGATGTGGACCAAAATCGTGGCGACGCCGCCTGCTGCACCGATACCAAGGGGAGTGCCGGTCATCTCCAAGTGCTGAATCAGATACGTCGTTGTGGTGTTGACCACTTCTGTCGTGGTGGGTGTTGTGGGCGCGGGCTGCTGTAAGTGGACGGGGCTCGCCACGACAACAGCAGCGCTCGTCGGCACCAAGGTGGTCTCGACGGCGACCGCTGTGGTTGTGGTCGAGGTGGTGGTGCTGGTGCTGGTGGCAACGGTGGTCGATGCAACGGTGGTGGCCGGAGCGACTCCGGTCGGAGTGGTGGCTTGCAAGGTTGTCGCCGCTGAGAGTCCAGCCGGACTGCCCTTGTCGTCGCTGCGTGCGGCGAACGTGACGCCACCGACAACGACGGCCGCAGCGACCGTCGTGCCAGCCACCATGCGGGCGACGCGACCGCGAGGTCGTGCCCTGTGCGTACGTTTTCCTGCGCCCTCGCTTCTGGCGAGTTCGTCGAGGTAGGTGGCCATCGGGACGCCGAGGAACGCGAAGATCAGCAGAACGCGCAGGCGTTCGTTGGTGGGGCGAAGTTCGTCGAGAGTGATCCGGCACGGTTCGCAATCGGCGAGATGAGCGTCCACGGCGGAACGCTCCCGTGCGGGCATGCTGTCGCGGATGTAGGCGCCGAACGTGGCGCCGAATGTGCGGCACTCGCGTTCGCGTTGGGCGCCGACATGAGCCTGTAGGTATGCCTGGCGAAGGCCTTCTCTAGCTCGGTACGCCAGCGCCGCGACACTGTTCGGCGCGAGCCCGAGCAACGGTGCGACCTCCGCAGGACTGCGTCCCTCGACCTCCGTGTGCCACAGGATCAGCTGCCACCGTTCGGGCAGCGACTCCAAGGCTTCGCGGGCTATGCGGGCCTCGGCGTCACGATCCGCAGCGTCGGAGCTGGCGATGTCGGCGATGTCGCTGATCAGGTCGGAGGGAGTCTCGCGACCTCGTCGGGTGCGTTCGTAGACAGTGTTGCGGACGACCGTCATCAGGTACGGTCGGAATGCCGACAGCGGGCCTTTGCCGCCGCGCAAGACGTTGAGTACCCGAGCGAAACTTTCACTGACCACGTCGTCGGCGTCGCTGGCGGATCGAGTGAGACACCGAGCGGCGGCCATGGCCGCCCCACGGTGTCGTTCGTAGAGAGTGGCGTATGCGATGCTGTCGCCGACGCGGGACCGCGTGATGAGCATCTCGTCGCTCTCGATTTGTTCGTTCAGAAGTACAGCACCCACAGGTTCCCTCTTTTGATGAACGTGCGCCAGTTCATCGGCACCGGGTGCCGGCTACTTGATGGAGCACTTGGTGGTTGCCGGACGGCGCCACGCGCGCCGTCCGGACATCTTGTCAACCGGCGTTGGCAGAGCGCCGACGTCGGCAGAGCGCCAGAAACAGCAGGCCGAACAACAAGGAGCTGCCAGCGAGCATCAGCAGGCGCACAGCGTCGCTCCCGGTGACGGGTAGCGGGCCGGGTGCCGTCGTCGCGGCCCGTATCGGTGTCGTCGCCGTCGGTGTCGTCAGCGTCGTCGGTGGCGCAGGAACAGTCGTCGCCGGAACAGTCGGTGCCGGAACAGTCGTCGTCGGCACCGTTGTTGTCGGCTCGGGAGCGGTCGTCGTGGTGGCCGGCACGGTCGGCACAGTGGTGGTCGTGGTCGGTGCGAAGGTCGTGGTTGGAACCGGCGATGCGACGACGAAGGTGGTGGCAGTGGACTGATCGTTGTTCGGGTTCAGGTCCGAAGGCACGATGATGACCGCCGTGTTGGAGATCGATGACGGTGCGCCCGGCAGGACAGTGCCGGTGATGGTGATGACGGGCAGTGCCGTGTTCGCAGCGAGTGCGGAGGTTCGACTGCAGGTGAATGTCTGTGCAGTCAACGTGCACGACCAGCCGCTACCGCCGGCAGTCTCGGGGGCGAGCGACGCCGGAAGGGTGTCGCTGACGACGATAGAGCTGGACGGCAGAGCATCGTTGGCGGCACCGTTGCCAACTGTCACGGTGTAGGTGATGGTGCTGCCGACCGTCGCACCTGTGTTGCCACTATCCGTCTTGACGATCGAAAGGTCGGCGGGCTGATGCACGGCCACCGTCGGCTGCGATGACAACAGCGTGCCGGGCTGCTGATCAGAGGTCACGCCTGCCTGGTTGGCAATCGTGCCGAGGTGCAGGGAGGAGATCGGTGCCTGCACAGTGACGCCGATCGTCAGCGCTGGTGCTCCGATCGGGTACAGCCCGTCGGTGGTGACGTTGAGCTGGTCGTCGTACGCCGGACGGAATCGAAGCCCCGTCACCGTGCCGCATGGCGCGGCAACCCAGATGGCGTTCGCGATGCTGGGGGTAGCTGTGCAGCTGTAGGCGATGGCGATCGGCTGGCTGCCCACCGTTGTCGATACGAAGCTGGGTACGACGGTGCCGATGACTGTCCCGGTTGCCGGGTTGCGACCCATGAAGTCGTAGACGTAGGCGTTGGTCAGGTCGGCGGTCGAGTTCGCCAGGTGGTTGACAGAGAGGGTGTAGGAGACAGTGTCGCCTGCGGTGACATCTGTGACGCCGCCATCGACCGTTTTCGCAAGGTTCAGTGCGGGCGAGCTGACGACGTCGACACTCGTGTTGGCCGAACTCTGGCGAGTAGGGGTGTCGATGAACGACAACGAGTCACCAGCGCCGTCCACCGGTCCGAAGGTGGGGTAGTCGGCGGGGGCACCCAGGTCGTTGTACCCGTACGCCGTGATCGGCAGGTCGTTGGTCGTGCCCAGCCGAACCCGGGCGGCGAATCCAACGTCGAACACGACGGCTCCGGCGCCGCTGATCGTCGTGGCATTGACAGCATCCCCGACAGCCACACAGCGAACGACGCGGGTGGCCAGGGTGTACGAGCAGTTGACCGCGAGGTTGACTAGTGGTGAGGTGGTGTCCTTTGGCGCGCTGGTCACCTGGAAGTCGCTGCCAGCCATTCCAGCCGGAACGAAGTCGAGGTCAGGTGGCAACGTCGTCTTCATCGTCCAGTTGTGAGCGCCGAAGTTTCCGAGCAGTGGGAGGTCCTGGCCGTTCATCCGAATCACCGTCTGGTTACCGGCAACCACCGAGGTCGGGGTAGCGAAGACCCGCTGGGTGAGATCGTGGCGGTTGAGGATGCTGACCACGCGGGTGGCGGTGCGGTCGGTGGTGGCGGGCGTCAGGTTCGACCCTGTGCCAAATGCAGAGTTGGAGACCAGCGTGATGCTGCCCGGTGCGGGAATCTGGCCTGGGCGAACGAGTATCGGGACCACCAGCGTGTTGGCCAGGGTGTCGGTCAGCGGGTTGGTGAACATCACGCACACGATGTTTGCGACCGGCGGCACGACTGTCGTCCACATCGGATCGGTCGGCAACGTTGCCAAACCGCAACCGGAGTCAGTCGTGTAGCTGGCGGTCCAACCCGACGGGGGAGCGAGCGCCGCCCGAAGCTGAAGGGGAGCGGGCAGCCTGTCGATGACGTACGCGTTGGCGACCGGGGCGGTCGAGTTGAACCGAAGGACGTAGTCGTTCGCAAGGCCCTCGGGAAAGATCGTGCAACGTGCGTCACCGACCGCTGCCTGGCCAGGCTGGTAGGGGCCGGCGTTCGCGGTGCAGTCGCCCGAGCCACTGTTGTTGAACGACTTGGTGAACGTCAGCGACGGACTTCCATCGAGAATGTGCGAGGCCGTCTTGACGACGGGGGAGGTGATTGCGTCCCAGGCCGGGTCGCGGTTCAAGGAGAACGTGTTGGTGACTGTGGTCAGTGCGGCGGGCAACGGCACCCAAACCGTGACGCGGAAACCGCGGCGATTGACGCTGACCGGGTACTCGGTCGCGCAGGTCTGTGACGCCATTTCAGGCAGCGCCGACTTACCCTGCGAAATGGCACCCGAGCCACTGTTCGACGTGCAGTTGGACGGCCAGATGAACACCGGCACGGTGATGTTCTGGTTGCCAGAGGTGAAGAGTGTGCCGACCGCGGGGAATGTGCTGATGTCCAAACCGGTGGCCGGGTGCGGTGCAGGAACGATGGGGGTGGTCGACGTGAATCCGATACGGCTCACCGATGCGAGGTACGAGCCCACCGGCATCGAATCGAGGAGAGCACCCACCAACGGGCCGCAGCCTGTGGTCGTGCACGGGGAGGCCAGCTCGACGTTCCACGAGAGCTCGTACCCGTTCGTGCTGTTCACCGCCGGCGGTCCGAGTGCGGGCACGATGGTGGTTGCCGTCTTCGACACGTTTCCGGGGAAGACGCCGTTGGAGGCGTAGTTCGTGATCGAGATCGGGGCGGCGGCAATGGTGCCATTGGTGCCGATGAGCGAGGCCGCGATGTGCAACAGCGCACCGTTCGGGTTGACGCCGTTGTTGCTGCACAGGTTGACGGTGACCGCACCGACAGTTCCTGCGGGCACGTCAGGGTTGCCGATTGGTAGATCGATGATCGAATCCGGTGATGTGTACTGCGATGCCCAGGTCTCGGTGGAGACGTTGTTGGTCGGCGGCCCACTGAAGGGCAGGTCGATCACACGACCTGAACTTGTCGCCGGAGTGCTGTTGTTCCAGTCTTGGGCGGGTAGTGACATCCGAATCTTGGCGTTCGAAAGGTCCTCGCCGCCCACGCTGTAGGACACCTGTACGGTGACGCAGCCGCCTGCGCGCAACGTGCTCGCGGGCACGCCTGGATTGGCGTTGCCGGTGATGGCCAGGCTGACCGACAACGCAGTCGCGGCCTGCACCTGCGTGGGCGCAATCGTAACTGTCGAGGCGAACGCAGCGACTGCGGCGAACACCCCGATCAGTCGCCTTGGTGCGGTCCAGGATGTGCCTGCTCTTGCTCGTGCCGTGCCGCTGCCTGGGTCGTTGATGGTGCGCTTGCGTGTCCCGTTCATGTCGGTCTCCCATTGCTGTGTCGACCCGCCGTGGCGAGCCACCGGTGCGTGGTCCGGCACGGCAATGAGTTGCACGGGTGGCATCTATGACGCTGACGGTGACATTTCTGTCGGAACAAAGAGGAGTAGCGGTTCCGGGGAGAGGGCTCGAACCCCTATATGCGGGACCAAAACCCGCTGTCCTACCATTGAACGACCCCGGAATGGATCGGCTCCGAGGCTAGCGGACGACATGCAATCCGCGCTCGGGGTTTGGTCGCGGGGTCTGTGCCCGATAGCGTCCCACGCGCTATGGGTTCACTTATCAAGAAGCGCCGCAAGCGCATGCGCAAGAAGAAGCACAAGAAGATGCTCCGCCGTACGCGGCACGCGCGTCAGCGCGGCAAGGGCTGATCTCAGCTTCTCTTTGCAACCACAACCAAATTCTGTTCATCGACCGTCGGCAGCACGCTGTTGGCGGTCGGTGCGCGTTTGCACCACCATCGCCTCCGGCAACGCCGCGGCGATGGAGTGGCGACCAACGAGAAACCACGTCGCACCGCTACCAGCCAGCGTGGGTGCCACTCTGGCAGCTTCGTGAATCCGGTCGCGCCACTCAGCCAGCCGTGGTTCCACGAGTAGCGCTGCCGGTTCCAGATCGTTGGCGCCGTCGGCCCGTGGTCCACCCAGTTCGTCCCACGCCCGATACGCAGCCGGAGTACTGACCGCGAGCGGCGGCACGATCAGGGTGATGTCGATTGGTTGGAAGTCCAAGGGCTCGACGATCTCGCCGATGCCGCTGACGCGGGCGCGGCCGCCGACCAGGCAGAAACTGACGTCGGCGCCCAACTGCGCCGCCGCTACCACGTCGGAGTAGCCCGCCCAGCGCAGCACCGCCGCGGCATCGCTGCTGCCACCGCCAAGGCCTCCACCGTGAGGGATCGACTTGTGCAGATGCACGGCTGCCGCGCGATCGGCGAGGAGCAGTGCCCTCGCCACAAGATTGCTGTCATCCAGCGGCATGCCAGCGGCGTAGGGCCCATCCGCACTCAGGCCGCTGCCGCCGGGCGTGATCGTGAGCACGTCGGCCCACTCGAGGGTGACCATTTCGGCGTCGATCAGATGCAGCCCGTCCTCACGCACCCCGGTGATACGCAGTGACAGCGTCAACTTCGCCGGCGCCCGTAGCGTCACCGCAGCAGTCATTGGGCGGCTCGCCAGGCTGCGGCCAACCGTCCCCACTCGAACACGTCCAACTCCTCGGGGCGACGCTGGCTGTCGATGCCCGCAGCCTCGAACACGTTGGGAGCGACGACATCGGCGAGCGATCGGCGCAGCATCTTGCGGCGCTGGCCGAATCCGGTCCGTACAAGGTGAAACAGATCGGCAGCGGGCACGTCGACCGCCGGCTGCGGCAGGCGGCGAATGTCGGCCAGTGCAGACTCGACGTTCGGTCGCGGCACGAACACGCTGGCCGGCACGTAGCCAGCGATGCGCGCCGTGGCCCAATAGGAAATCTTGACGGTGACCGACCCGTACTGCGGAGTGCGTGGTGTCGCACAGAACCGCTCAGCGGCCTCGCGCTGCACCATGACCAGCATCCGCTCTATCTGCGGGACGCCGTCCAGCAGGTCGCAGATCAGTGGTGTCGCCACGTTGTACGGCAGGTTGGCCACCAGTACCCAGCCCTGCTCGTCGCCCAGCAGCGCTGACCAATCAGCGTCCATGGCATCGGCCTCGACGACCGTGATGTTCGGGTACGGCTCGGCGATCTCACGCAGGAGCGGCACCACGCCGCGGTCCACCTCGACGGCCAGAATCTGTGCGCCCGTTTCTGCCAACGCGAGCGTCAACGATCCCAAGCCGGCGCCGACCTCGACCACACGATCACCTGGCCCGATCTCGGCCAGTCTGGCGATGCGGCGAACGGTGTTCGCGTCGGCCACGAAGTTCTGCCCCAGGTCGCGCCGCGGGCTCAGCCCACCACGCGCGAGAAGCTCGCCGATTGCCGCTCGGTTGTGCACGTGACTACCAGCTCACGTGGACAGGCAACGGTGCATCGGCGAGGTCGCCGATCTCACCGAAGACCTCTGTGTTCAGCACGATGTCGGCGCCGGCCGGCATCGCCATACCCAACGTGTTGGTACATGTCGTCTTCTGCCCGTTGTCGATGTTCTCCACCGTCAGCAGCGCGCCGTCGGGGGCCAGCAACGTGGTGCACTGACGGCTGCCTGCGGAGTAGCGATGGAAGCTGGCCTTGGCCGTCACCTCGTTGGCGCCGGTGGGCGGTGGAACCGCGACGACCACTGCTGCGGGCGGCACCGGAACCTGGTCACCACCGACGAAGAGCGGCGGCTCCGGCTCGTACGCGGTGGTTTCCGGTGCGGCATCGGCACCGCTCCTGATGTCGACGCCGGCAGCGCCGATATTCGGGGCGCCACTCGTGGCAGCGGACTCGCGGTTGAGTATCCACAGAGCAGGGAGAGCCACCAACGTGAAGACGGAGGCGACAACTACGCGACGACGGTCGTGATCGATCATGAGTGTGCTGGGTGAGTGCCGACACCGGTCGACCGATCACTTCGTGAAAATGCTACGGACGTAACGCGGGGAACGCAAGGCGGGCGTTCATGGCCGTTGCCTGTCGGACGCTCTCCGTGGTTGCATTGCGGAGGGTGGCGAGCGCCTCGACCACGTGGGTGACGAACGCCGGCTGGTTCGTGCGGCCACGGTGAGGGACGGGTGTGAGAAACGGACTGTCGGTCTCGGCCAGCATTCTGTCCTGTGGGCACATGATCGCAGCGGCGTGCAGATCGGTTGCGGTCTTGAAGGTGACGATGCCGCTGAAACTCAGGTATGCGCCCAGATTGAGACACTTTTGTGCTTCGTCGGGACCGCCGGTGAAACAGTGGAAGATCGTGCGCTCGGGCACGCCCTCAGCCGCGAACACGTCGAACGTGTCGGCCCACGCATCTCGGGTGTGGACGATGAGAGGCAGCTTCCGCTCGTGGGCCAACTGGATCTGTGCGGCGAACGCCGTCCGTTGCACATCTCGCGGAGAGTGGTCGTAGTAGTAGTCCAACCCGCACTCGCCGACGGCGATCACCTGTGGGTCATCCAGAAAGTCGAGAATGCTGTCGACGCCATGCGTCGCCTCGTGGGGGTGCAGGCCGGCTGTGGCGAAGATGCCGTCGTACTCGCGAGCCGTCTCGATGGCGCTCGCCGTCGTCGCCGCATCGCAACCAACGGTGATCATCTTGGTGACCCCAGCGGCGCGAGCCCCTGCAATCACCTCCGCCTGCGCGACCCCACGAGTGTCGTAGAGATGACAATGCGTATCGATGTATCCGACCTCGTCGGCATCTGCGCTCACGACCGGCAACCTAGCGGCGGGGAAAGAGCGGTTCGCCCTTGGTGACCGGCAGGCCACCGGGGTAACCGCCCCACCCGGCGTTGGTGGGTACGCGTTGGTCGCTGACCTGGCCGGGTAGTCCCAGGCGTTCCCACACGGCTTGGCAGGTATCGGGCACCGCCGGGCTGGCGAGAATGGCGACGATGCGCAACGCCTCCAAGGCGTCGCCCATGACCGCATCGACCGCCGGACCTGCCTCTACCTTCCACGGCTCGTTCGCCTCGAGGTACGCGTTGGTCGCACGAATCAGCGACCATGTCGCATCCAGGGCCTTCGACGGTTGCGTGGCCGCCCAGCCATCGATGGTTCCAGCGAGTGCCGTCGCGGCCGCGCTCGCCAGCGGTGAATCGGCACGCGGTGTGGGGCCGATTCCGTCGCACTTCTTGCCCACCACGGTTGCCACCCTTGACAGCAAGTTGCCCAGGTTGTTGGCGAGGTCGCTGTTGTAGCGCGAGATCAGGCCCTCGTAGGTGAAGTCGCCATCTTGGCCGTAGGCAGTCTCGGCGAGCACGTAGTAACGGAAGCCGTCGACGCCGATGTCGTCGATCAGGTCGAGCGGGTTGACCACGTTGCCGCTGGTCTTGCTCATCTTCTCGCCACCCACCAGCAGCCAGCCGCCAACCGCCCAGCCAGCGGGCGGTTCGATGCCCGCACTCATCAGCATTGCGGGCCAGTACACGCAGTGGTGGCGGATGATGTCTTTGCCGATCAGGTGTCGGCCGGGCCACCACTTCTCGAACTCGGCGGCCTTGGCCGGATCGTCGGAGCCGAAGCCGATCGCGGTGATGTAGTTGGCCAGCGCGTCGAACCACACGTACGCGACGTGCTTCGAGTCCCACGGCAGCGGAATGCCCCACTTCAGACTGGTGCGGCTGACGCTGAAGTCGCGCAGGCCACCCTTGATCAGACCGAGTGCCTCATTGCCACGAAACTCGGGCTGAATGGCGCCGGGGTGGGCGTCGTACCACGCGAGTAAACGATCCTGGAAGCGGCTGAGGCGGAAGAAGTAATTCTCCTCCTCGTAGTACTCGACCGGTCGCTTGTGGATCTTGCACAGGTCGCCCGGGTCGAGCTCGTCGTCGGTGTAGTACTCCTCGCAGGCCACGCAGTATTTGCCCTTGTAGACATCAAGCTCGATGTCGCCGGCGTCGTAACAGCGCTGCAGCAGTTCGGCCACGCCCAGTTTGTGGCGGGCCTCGGTGGTGCGAATGAAGTCGTCGTTGGTGATGTTGAGACGCCGCCACGCATCGGCGTACAGCGGCGCGATGTCGTCGACGAAGGCCTGTGGCTCTTGGCCGGCGGCCTCGGCATAGTCCTGCACCTTCTGGCCGTGTTCGTCAGTGCCAGTGAGGAAGTGGACGTCGTCACCCAGCAGGCGATGCCAGCGGGCGAGTGCGTCGCCGATGATGGTTGTGTACGCGTGGCCCAGGTGAGGCTTGGCGGTGACGTAATAGATGGGGGTTGTGAGGAAGTACGGCGACACGGGGAAGTCCTTTCAGGGAATGGCGAACAACGGCTGAGTCAGGAGCCGGTGCGCATTCGACACGTGAAGGACTGATTCGTCATGGTCGCCAGCCTACGCCCGACCCGACGGCCACCGTCAACCGGATTCGTTGGCCTGCACCCGGTTCGCCTAGAATGGCAAAGTGAGTGAGTTCGATGACGCAACGCACATTGATTCCAACGGCTCGGGCCATATTCACGACGGCTGGGACATCAACGGCAACGCCAACGGTGGCTACCTGTTGGCGCTGGGGGCGCGGCACATGGTGGCGGTGAGCGGCCGCCCCGACCCTGTGTCGGTGACTGCGCACTACCTCTCGCCCGGTAAGCCAGGGCCGGTGCAGGTGGATGCCGCCGTGGTCAAGGCGGGGCGTCGGTTCGCAACCGTCAGCGGGCAGATGCACGCCGACGGAAAGCCGATGCTGCAGATGGTGGGGGCGTTCGGCGACCTCTCCGTACACGGCTCGGAGTATGAGCACCTCGCCTCGGGTCCGCCATCACTGCTCCCGTTCGAAGACTGCGTGCCGCGTAGCCGTCGCCAGGGGATGGTCGATGTCGCGATGATGGATCGGCTCGACGTTCGCATCCATCCCGACCACGCCGGCTGGGTGGAGAACAATCGCAACGGCGTCGCCGAGATGGCCGGCTGGTTTGGTTTCGCCGACGGTCGCCCCGTCGACACGCTCGCTCTGTTGATGGTGTGCGACGCGTTTCCCCCGGCCGTCTTCCACCTCGACATGCCGCCGGGCTGGGTGCCCACGGTGGAGCTCACGGTGCATGTTCGTGGCGTGCCTGCGCCGGGGCCGGTCGCGTGTGTGTTCCGCAGTCGGTTCGTGCAGGGTGGCTTCTTCAACGAGGACGGCGAAGTGTGGGACAGCGCTGGCCGCCTGGTCGCCCAGTCCCGCCAACTTGGCCTCACCCCGCTGCCGTAAGCGTGCTCCGAGTGGGTACTCGCACCCCGGGGAGCGAGTACCCACTCGAATGGTGCGCTGGCACTCGCGCTGGTGCGCTGGCACTCGCACTGGCTGTGTGGCACTCGGATGGTGGTTCGGGGGTCAGCGGTGGCGGGCCCAGCGGATGCCGCTGGCGAAGCCGCCCGCAGCGAGACCGACAGCGCCGGCGGCCTGTGTACTGCGACGGATGACGGCCTTCGTCCGCTTGCTGAACACCACGACCGGCCAGCCGCGTTGACCGGCGACACGCTCGAGCTTGGCATCGGCATTGACCGCCACCGGGTGGCCGACGGCCTCCAGCATGGGTAGGTCGCTGGCACTGTCGCTGTAGGCCCAACACTGGTCGAGGTCGAGGCCTTCCCAGCGGGCCAGTTCCTCGATGGCCTCCACCTTGCCGGGGCCGTAACAAAACGGGCCTGCCAGTTCGCCGGTGTACACGCCGTCGATAATCGCGCTGCGCGTGCCGATGCCGGCGGTCATGCCCAGCGCCTTCGCGAGCGGCTCGACGAGCTCGATCGGCGATGCGGAAACGATGTACGTGGCGCGGCCAGCATGACGGTGCTGCTCGAGGAGCCGCATCGCCTCAGGGCGCACCATTGCCATCAGCTTGGGCACGATGTCGGCGTTGAGCGCGACGAGATCGTCGAGGCGCACACCCTTGACCGCACCGAGAATGCGGTCGCGCACGCCTTCGGATGTCTGGTCACTGGCGCCGGCGAACTTGAACGCAATGGCACCAACTGCATCGCGAACGAACTGATGCGTGGGAACCAACTTGCCGCGCCAGGCGGCGATGCCCAGCACGAACGCGCTGGAACCACTGATCAGGGTGCGGTCGAGGTCGAAGAACGCAGCGCTCGGACCGGCGGAGTAGAAGGGCAGGTCAGTCATGGTCAGGAGAAAATCAGGTCGTGGGTCAACGTCAGCGGGGGATGGTGAGCGCAAGGTCGTAGACCCGACGCTTCGCCGCCCCTGTATTCGCCATCACCGTAGCGATTGCCGTCCGTCGATCAGCGCCACCCGCAAGTGCCATGTGTAACGCTGCGAGCACCGCCGAATCGTCGGCGGCGTCGGCGCGAGGAGCACCCTCCATCACGACCACGTACTCGCCCCGCGGTGCCCGTTCGGCCAGGTGGGCGGCGGCCTCCTCGAGGGTGCCGCGCCAGACTTCTTCGTGCAGCTTGGTGAGCTCGCGTGTGAGTGCGATTCGACGTTCGAGCCCGCACGCAAGGCCGAGATCGGCGACCGTTCGTTCGACGCGATGGGGTGCCTCGTAGAGCACGATCGTGCGGCGCTCGGCGGCCACCTCGGCAATGCGCTCGGTGCGCTCGCGTCCGCTGCGTGGCAGGAAGCCCTCGAAGACGAACCGGGTGCCGTCGAGCCCGCTGATGACGAGCGCCATGACCAACGCAGCCGGCCCCGGCACCGCGGACACCACGAATCCGGCCTCGACGGCGGCGCGCACCAGGCGTGCGCCGGGGTCGCTGATACCGGGCGTCCCGGCATCGGTGACGACCGCAACGTCACTGCCTGCGGCCAATAGCCCAAGCACCTCATCGGTGCGAGCAAGTTCGGTGTGCTCGTTGGCGACGGCCAGACGCACGCCACTGATACCCGCATGCGAGAGCAGCTTGCCACTGTGGCGCGTGTCTTCGCAGCAGATGAGCGCACAGGCGCGCATCGTGTCCACGGCCCGCGGCGGCAAGTCGCCAAGATTGCCGATCGGAGTGCTGATGAGAATCAGCTTTCCCGTCACTCGCGCAACTCCACTTTGTCGCCAACTCTCAGGCCCCATCGTTCGAACGCGCCTGCCTGCGCCTCGACAACAGTGGTGGCCTTCCACACGGGCATGCCGACGCGGTTGCGGTGCATGTGCGCGACCTTGAGGACCTCGCCGTCGGCGCCGAGGTACGCCACGTCGATGGCGAACTTCATACCGATCGTGTGCACGCTGCGACACTTCGACAACACCAACGCACCTTCGAAGCCTGGCCGACCAAGCAGCCCACGAGCGCGCGAGCGTCGATCGTCCGCACGTTCAGCACTGGCCAGCACGTGGCCACTGCTGACCAGCCAACACTCGGAGGTCACCACTTCCTTAGATTGTCACGTTCCAGGCGTGGTCGCACTCGCGGCCCGGTCATAGCAGGGGCACGTCAGGCGCCGTCACCAGCTCGGGTTGGCGGCCGCCACGGGTGTCGTACGTCGCTTTGCCGATGACGGCAGCGAAGATGATGGCTCCGCCCAGGATGGCCAGCGGTGGCGGAGTCTCGTCGAGGACCAGAAACCCCCAGATCGGCACGAACACCATCTCAGCCTGGGCAAACACGGTCATCGGAACGGCTAGCACCTGCTTGGAAGCGGCGTTGAAGAGCAACGTCCCGACGACGATGAAGACGGCTCCGTGGAGCAAGGCGCGAGCGATGTCGGCGCCTGCGGGAACTAGCGGCTTGTCGCGGAGGATGGTGACGATGCCGCAGACGATGATCATCAACAGGCCGTAACCGGAGAGCACCGGCGACCAGTCGCGGCTCGGGTTCGAGCGCACGCTGATGGTGTAGATCGCGAACCCGACAGAGGCGAGAAGCGCCGACGCGTTCCCCAACATGTTGCTTGCGTCGAGATCTCCGAAGACCGTGATGACCAGGCCGACGGCGCCGACAGCGATGGCGATGATGGTGGACTTCGACAACTTCTCGCCGAGGAAACGGGTGAACACCACTGCGACCAACGGAGTGAGTGAGCCGAGGAACGCTGCGTTTGCGGCGGTGGTGGTGTCGACCGCGTAGACGAAGGCGATGGATGCGAGAAAGAGACCGAAGTTGGCAAGCATCATCCAGCGGCCGCTGCGCCACGCACGCACGGTTTGGAACGGTTGGCCTTTGAACGCGGACAGGACCTCGATCACGATGATGATGCCGATGGAACGCCAGATCAGATACTGGAAGGCGTCAACATCCTTCGACAGCCTTTTCAAGACTGCGCCGAAGCTCCACACGACACCTGAACCGATAGCCATCAAGGAGGCGATGACGGGTAGGCGTTGGTGCTCCATGACGTGACGGACGTTAGCGGTACGGATGTACTGGCAACGGGACAGAACTTCGCCTGTCCTGGCGCGGTTGCTGCACTGCCCGGTGGTAGCCATGGATGTCGTGACCACGTCATATCCGCCCACTCGCAGCTTTCAGCCGCGTCGCCGAGCGCTACCACCGGCGCGAGCGGTGCGCTACGAGCGACTGATGGCACAGTGGTCGCTGACGGTCGATGGCGAACGGCTGCGCTTCGACGAGCTGTTCCCCGGTCTCGATGCAGTCGTGCTCGACATCGGCTTCGGCGGCGGCGAAGGGCTGATCGATCTAGCCGCTGCGCGCCCGCACGAAGCCATCATCGGGCTCGACGTTCATACGCCCGGTGTTGCCTTCGTTGTCGAGGCCATCGAGGACAACCGCTGGCAGCACGTGCGCGTGATGGAGGGCGACGTGCTGGAACTGCTCCCACGGATACCGAACGATTCACTTGCGGGTGTGCGGCTGTACTTCCCCGACCCGTGGCAGAAGCAGAAGCAGCGCCACCGTCGGCTGGCTCGCCCCGATGTGGTCACACAGCTCGTCGACCGCTTGCGTATCGGTGGCACGCTGCACGTCGCCACCGACATCGCCGACTACGCAGCGCAGACACTCACCGTGTGTGCTGCCGAGCAGCGGCTCCATGGAGGTGTAGTTCCCCGACCCGAGTGGCGCCCAGTGACGCGCTTCGAGCGACGCGGTCTGGCAGCTGGTCGCCAGCCCATTGACATGATCTTCGAGCGGGTTCACTGATGCGTTCTGACCGCACGCTTCGGTACTCGGCTCGCTTGCGAGTCAATGTGTGCGCGGTGATCGGCCTGGTTGCAGGCCTTGTCTCGGCGCCATTCACGCCTTGGCAAATGTCGCTGTTGATTGGTTGGATCGGCCTGACCGGCAGCCTGCTCGGGTGGATCTGGTCGGAGATCATCGGCTGCGATGCGGTCGCTACGCAGGCTCGATCGACCGCCGAAGACGACAGTCGCGTGACCGCCGTCGTCGTGATGGTGACGGCGAGCGTGGTCAGTCTCGTGGGTGTCGGCTTCGGGTTGGCGAAAGCTCGCAACGTGGGCTTCCCGATGGAGGTCGCACTCACCATCGTGGCCGTGCTTGCGGTGGTGCTGTCGTGGAGTGTGGTGCACAGCATGTTCGCCTTGCGCTATGCACACCAGTACTACATCGAACCGGTTGGCGGCATCGAGTTCCCCGGCGGAACCGTTCCGGACTACCGCGACTTCGCGTACTTCGCGTTCACCATCGGCATGTCGTTCGCGGTCAGCGACACCAACGTCACCAGCCAGGTGGTGCGCCGAATAGCATTGCGTCACGCGCTGGTCAGTTACCTGTTCGGCACGGTCATCGTTGGTCTCGCGATCAACGTGATCGCTGGCTTCATCCAGTAGCGGTGACCAGTCTGCCGATACCTCCGTCGCGTAGCAGCATGCCGGTGAGGGTGCGGTCGAGATGGTGTTGGCGCCACAGCAGCATTTGCTGCGCCAGTGGCAACACGACGGCCGCGTCGGTCTCCAGTGTCAGCCACGCAGGGTCGGCGGCGAGGTTGTAACACAGCCAATCGCCGTTGCCGAACTGCACGTAGGCGTGGGTGTCGGTGCGTAGCACGGCAAGGTTGTAACGCTCCAGCCGGCGGTCCCAGTTCGGCTCGGTGACGCCGCCGGGAATGACAGAGTCGCGCCAGTCCCATTCGTAGTGCGCGGCGGTGCGCCACCGCTTCGGTCGCTCGCCGCGCAAGAGCTCGGTCAACGGAACACCGTCGCACTGCACGGGTACCGGCAGCTCGATGGCTTCGCAGAGGGTGGGCATGATGTCGACGTTCTCGGTGAAGTCGGTGACGACGGTGCCGTGGCCCGCGGGCTGAGCAGGGTCGCGCACGATGCCGATGATGTGATAACTGCTCTCGAACCAGCCGCACTTCTGCTGCAGGCCTTGGTCGCCCAACTGCTCGCCGTGGTCGGCGGTGATCATGATGAGTGTGTTGTCCCACTCGCCCCGCGCCTTCAGCGCATCGCAGATGCGGCCAAGGTGCGCGTCGACCTCGCTGATCATTCCGTAGTACTGCGCCTGAAGGTGCGCCAGGTCGTGAGGGTCGGTCGGTGCGCTGACCCAGGGGACGCTGAGCAGCACGTCATGCAGCCGATGACGCTGGTCAGGGATGGGCAGCGCCGGCGGGCAGTCAATCGGGTCGTACATGGTCGCGTAGTGGCCTGCGGCCGTGTACGGCGGATGTGGGCGAATGAACGAGGTATGGGCGAACCACGGATCGCCGGTGCCGCGACCGTCGAGCCACAGTAGGAATTGGTCGGTGAGGAACTGAGTGACCGAGTGCTCGGCCGGCCGCTCGTTCTCGGTGTCGAGCGCGAGATCGGGGTTGGTGGTGATGTCGCCCTCGTAACCCAGCTCGCGCAGCCACGCCAGCCAGGGTGCGTGGCGTTCGTCCAGGCAGAGCACTTCCTCGAAGCCGGGCAGCACGCCCTCCCAGTTCGACAGCCGAGGGTCGTCTGGGTCGGTGATCTGGCGCGGATCGGCACCCTGGTCGGTGTAACCAAACATGACCGGGTGGTAGCCGGCACGCAGGCCGGCGCGCGCGATGTTGTCGAACGCAAAGTCGAGCGGAGTGCCGTTGGCGACGACGCGGTTCGTCATCTGGTAGGTGCCGGTGTAGAGCGCAGCGCGGCCGGGCGCGCACGGGGCGGCCTGCGCGTAGTGGCGGCTGAGCCGCACACCCTGGGCGGCGATCGCGTCAAGGTTTGGTGTGCGGACCAAGGGGTGGCCGGCGCACGACAACGAATCGCCGCGGAATTGATCAAGCGTGACGAAAAGAACGTTCGGTCGCATCAGCGGGCGAGTTCCGCGCGGAGCTGGTCGAGACCGATGGCGCCCAGCTTGAGGGCTTTGGTGTGCCAGGCCTTCAGATCGAAGGCCTTGCCATCGCGCTTGAGGGCATCGGCGCGAGCGGCCTCCCACTCGCGCTGGCCGATCTTGTAGCTGATGGCCTGTGCCGGCCACCCCAGGTAGCGGTTGATCTCGCTGCGCATGAACGTCTCGGTGTTTCCCGTCTCCTTGACGGCGAACTCGAACGCAAGGTCGGGGTTCCACACTTCGCCGCCGTGGAAGAGCGTGCCGTCGTTGAGCGTCGTGCCCTCGGGAATGCGGTAGCCCAGGTGCATACCGATGTCGATGATCACGCGCACGGTGCGCAGGATCTGGCCGCCGAGGAAGCCCAGTCGATGGTCGGGATTCGCGAACCAGCCGAACTCGTCGCACAACTGCTCGGCGTACAGCGCCCACCCTTCGCCGTGGCCGGGAATGAACGCGCTGCGCTGGATGCGGGTGAGCGACCCGGCCTGTACCTGCGCGTAACCGATCTGCAGGTGGTGGCCCGGAACTGACTCGTGATAGCAGGTGGTGACGTCGCCCCACTTCGGGAAGAGCGTTCGGCCGAGCGCCGGGTACCAGGTGCGGCCCGGACGGGTGAAGTCTTCCGACGGGCCGGTGTAGTACGCGGCCGCAGCGCTGCCGGCGGGTGGGATGCGGGCTTCGCAGCGGTCGATGACGTCGGGGATCTCGAAGTGCTCCTTGCTGCGTGCGAGAGCTTCGTCGGTCATTTCCTGCAGCCACGCTTGGTACTCGTCCTCGGAGTGCAGCGCTCGAGCCGACGATGGGTCCGTGTCGAGCAGATCGATCACTTCGGCGAAGCTGCCGCCCGGCAGGATCTGCTCGCACGTCATGGCGATCTCGTCGCGCAGGTAGTGGAAGTCGCCCCACGCCCATTCGTACATCTCAGCGGGGTCCAGATCGGCGCCCAACATTGCTCGCACGCCTAGTGCGTAGCGCACGGGGCCGCAGGCATCTTTGGGGTCGGCGGCGGGTGCGTAGCCGTCGCGCAGGTAGGCGGCGAACGCTCCGAAGGCGTCGTTGGCCAGGGTTGCGGCGGCGGCAAGGTCTGCCCGCATTGCGGCCGACACATCGCTGCGTGCGGCGGCTTCGTCGACCAGCGTGTTGAACCATTCGTTGGTGGCCCACGTGCCGACTTGATCGGCCGCCGCCAACGCTTGCCGCCGAGCCGCCACCAGGCCTCGGGAGCGCCCCAACTCGTACGTCGCTTGCAGCCCTGCGAGAGCAGAAGGGACGGCCTTCGTCCGGGCAACGATGTTGGCCCAGGCCCCCTCGCCGTCGCGTGGCATCAGGTCGAAGATGCTGCGCAGGCTGCCGGCGGGCCAGGCGATCGCGCTGATTGCCCGCAGCCAGTTGCCGGCCTCGAACGTTGCCACCGATGTTTCGAACCGTTCGGTGATGAAGGCCTGTGCTCGACGGTCGTCCTCGTTGGTGACCGGCAGCTCGCGTATCTCGTCGAGGGCGGCCCGTAGGTGGGCCGCGCGTTCCTCATAGCCGGCGGGCGACAGGTCGGTGAGCAGGTGGTCGTAGCCAGCGATGCCGCGGCCCGTTGCCGAGTTGGGGTCGAGCGCCGACTGCTCGTCGACGAACCTTTCTGCGAACTCGAAGATGGGGGAGCGAGGTGCCTGCGACATGGCTGGCAGCGTAGACCCGATGCCGCCGAGCGGGCACCGTCAGGTCAGGTCGTCGTCGTGGTCGCGCAGGGGCTCCAGGTCGTTCGGACCTGCCTCGATGAGCGCGACGATCGTGGCCGCGTCGATGGGGCGCCATGCCCATGCGTCGCAGCCGACGTTGATCATTGTCTGGTGCTGGCGCCATTGCTCGTGGACGTGGCCGTGCACCAGCCAGCGGCCCTCGTCGATCGGGCGTTCCTCGGGATAGCGGTCCAGTTCCTGGCTGTCAGCGCGGTACGGGAAGTGGCAGGCGAGCACGTCGTGTCCGCCCACGTTCAGTTCGATGCTGCCCTGACAGATCTCATCGAAGCCGGCGTCTTCGTAGCGTTCGAGCCACTCGGCAGCCTTTTGCCCGTGGCCGTCCCAGCAGCGGTCGTGGTTGCCGGCCAGCAGCAGCTTGCGGCCAGACAGTTGGCGGACCAGTGGCAGCGTCTCGGCAATGCGACCCATGGCCACGTCGCCCAGCACCCACACGGTGTCGGCGGGCTGCACCAGCGCGTTCCAGCGTTCGATCAGCGCCCGGTTCATCTGGTCCACGTTGCCGAATGGGCGACCCGAGTACTCGATGATGTTGGCGTGGCCGAAGTGGAGGTCGGAAGTGAACCACGTCGTCATCACTTCAGTCTGCCCTGCGGTACCGACGACGTCAGCTGGAAATCGCCTGACCTGACGGTGGTGGCAGTGAGGCAAGCCATCCATCCGTGGAAGTTGTCACCTGGCCGCTGTGACCTTGCGGTCGATGAAGAGCGCGATCAGGTCGGCGACCTGGCGGCCGAAGTCGCGTTCGACGTCGAATGCATGCGGCATCCCGTCGTAGACATGCAGCTCGACAGCTGCCCCGGCCCTGTTCAACGCGTGATACATCGCAAAGCTTGCTGAAACGGGTACGACTTCGTCGGCATTGCCGTGGACCAGCATCGTCGGCGGGAAGTCGGCCGTTGCGTAGGTCAGCGGGCTGGCCTCGATCTCGATCTCCCTCGTGACCTGTCCGCCGAGCAGCAAGCCGATCATGTCCTTTGGATGTGCGACC
>JBBQMG010000017.1:0-40376 GCA_038328705.1 Acidimicrobiales bacterium
GGGCCAATTCCGACAAACGTGTCAGGCCCGTGCGGTTCGAGTTCAAAGAGCTTGCTGAGTTCCATCGACCGGTCTTTCCAGAAAGGTTGAGACTAGTTTGCGTTGTTACTAGGCTGAAATCCATGGCAAAACGTGGTCCGAAAAGTCCGATGTCCGATGCACACAAGGCGGCCTTGGCAACAGGCCGTACCGAAGGAAAGGTCGTTCGCGACTACCTCGAAGCCCTGCGTGCCAACAAGCCTGCTCGCGGTCGCAAGCGCACCCCGGACTCAATTGCAAAGCGGTTGACAGCAATTGACAATGAATTCAGCAGTGCTGATGCCGTGAAGGAACTGCGGTTGGTGCAAGAGCGCATCGACCTGCAGGCCGAGCTCGCCACCATGGGCACCACCGTTGACATGGGTGCGCTGGAGGCCGAGTTCATCAAGGTGGCGAAGGCCTACGGCGAGCGCACGGGGGTCTCATACGCGGCGTGGCGTGCGGTCGGCATCAATCCGTCCGTACTCAAAGCCGCCGGTATCGCCCGCACCGCCTGACCCTTTATCGGCAGTTCCGCGATCTTTCTTCCGTGGTACACCACATTTGAACGTACGTCTGTGGTGTGCCCCAGAAGTCTGACGCAACGGGAACCGCGCCTGATTCCTGCAACGTGCGCACTCACCAAGCGGAAGTTACGGCCGCGTCGGGTATCCGCCGGTCGAAGCGATCACTGTCGCTGGAACCGTCAGACGGCGATGGCGTCAAGCGCATCGACACCGCGGCTGGCGTGCTGTACAGAACGTCTCAGGTCGAACGCGTCGTCCAACACGCTTGGCGAGACGGTGACTCGCGTGTCGGCCTCCAGCAGTTCGCGGAACGAGCGACTTTCGTCCCATGCTCGTCCGGCGTTCTCTTGGACAATGCGGTATGCCTCGTCGCGGGTCAGGCCGGCCTGCACGAGGCCGAGCAACACTGGCTGGCTGAAGACCAGCCCGAAGCTGGCATCGAGGTTGGTCTGCATACGGGCGGGGAACACTTGCAAGCCCTGCAGCAGCCGGTTCATGCGGCGCATCACGTAGTACGCGAGCATCGCGCTGTCGGGCAGCACGATGCGCTCGACCGAGCTGTGTGAGATGTCGCGCTCGTGCCACAGCGCCACGTCTTGCAGCCCTGCCTGCAGGTTGCCGCGCAACACGCGTGACAACCCGGTGATGGTCTCCGCCGCGATCGGGTTTCGCTTGTGTGGCATCGCGCTGGAGCCCTTCTGGCCCGGTTTGAAACCTTCCTGTACCTCACGCACTTCAGTGCGCTGGAGGTGGCGCAACTCGACGGCGATGAGTTCCATCGTCGCGCCGACGGTGGCGCAGGCGTAGAGGAACTCGGCGTGGCGGTCGCGGGCTATGATCTGCGTTGCGGGAACGGCCTTCAGCCCAAGCGCGTCAGCGACGTGACGCTCGATCGAGGGGTCGATGTTGCTGTAGGTACCAACGGCGCCGCTGAGCTTGCACACCGCCACGGACTCGCGGGCGGCGCGCAATCGCACGCGATCACGATCGACCTGCAGTGCCCACAGCGCGATCTTGGCGCCGAAGGTGGTGGGTTCGGCGTGGATGCCGTGGGTGCGGCCGATCATCACTGTCTCGCGGTGTTCGCGCGCCATGTGCACCAGCGTGCGCAGTAGTTCGTTCGCGGCGGCCAGCAACTGGTCGCACGCGTCGCGCATCATCCAACACCACGCGGTGTCGACCACGTCGCTGCTGGTGAGGCCGTAGTGAATCCATGCGCTGGCTGGTGCGCCGATTGCGGCCTGTACGACATCGACGAATGCGGCGACGTCGTGATCGGTAATGGCCTCGCGGTCGCTGACAGCTTGCACGAACGCGTCGTCGACCGTCGGGGCGTGCTTGCGACACAGGGCGGCGTCGGCAACCGGTACCACGCCAAGTGCGACGTGTGCATCGGTGGCCAACAGTTCGATTTCCAGATAGCGATCGAAGCGGGCGACGTCGCTGAAGACGTTGGCCATCTCCGGCATCGTGTAGCGGGGGATCATTGCCAGACCACGTAGCTGTGGCGCTCGGCGCCGGTGCCGACGATGCGAATCGGCACGCCGACTTCTTTCTCCACCAGGTGCACCAGGGCCTTTGCCTTCTCGGGCAGACCCTCCAGCGTCGTGACAGCACTGATGTCGGTGAGCCAGCCGGGCAGTACGGCGTAGATGGGCTGACCGTCGGCGTCGTACTCCGTACACACCTTCACTTCGTCGAATGTGTCGAGCACGTCCAGCTTGGTCAGCGCCAGCTCGGTGAAACTGTTGATTCGAACGGCCTTGCGCAGCATCACCAGGTCCAGCCACCCACACCGACGACGGCGGCCTGTGACGGTGCCGAACTCGCGGCCGATCTCCACAAGCTTGTCGCCCAGCTCGTCGAGCAATTCGGTAGGGAACGGCCCGCTGCCCACCCGTGTGCAATATGCCTTGGTGATACCGACGATGCGGTCGAGATAGCGCGGTCCGATGCCGGTGCCGACACAGGCGCCGCCTGCGGTCGGGTTCGACGAGGTGACGAACGGGTAGGTGCCGTGATCGAGGTCGAGGAACGTGGCCTGAGCGCCTTCCAGCAGCAGAGCGTCGTCGCGGTCCAGCGACTCGTGCAACATCTCCACCGTGTCGCACACATACGGCGCCAAGCGTGCACCCAGCTCGCTGAACTGCGCCACGATTGCATCGACGTCCAGCTCCTCGCCGCCCAGCGCAATGATCTCGCTGTTGTGCACCACGGTCTGCACCTTGACCGAGTTCGCGAAGGCCGCCGGGTCGAGGACTTCACCGGCGCGGATTCCGATGCGGCGTGCCTTGTCGGCGTACGCCGGTCCGATGCCCTTGAGGGTGGTGCCGATGCGATCGTCGCCCCGGCCCTGTTCGTAGAGTGCGTCGAGCGACTGATGCCACGGGAAGATGAGGTGGTACTGACTGTTGACCTTCAACTTCGAGCAGTCGATGTCGCGGCTCTGCAACGTGTCGATCTCCTTGAACAGCGTCGGCAGGTCGACTACCACGCCATTGCCGATCACCGGAATGATGTGCGGATACAGCACGCCACTGGGGATGAGTTGCAGGGCGTAACGCTCGGTGCCGACGACCACCGTGTGCCCGGCGTTGTGGCCACCCTGATAGCGAACGACGTGGGTGTGTTCGGCGGCCAGCAGGTCGATGACCTTGGCCTTGCCTTCGTCGCCCCACTGGGCACCAACGACAACTGTGACGGGCATGGCAAACGCTCCTGCGAGTGAAGGGAACGTGTCGAGAGCCTACCGCTCGCGCCCGCCCGCCCCCGTTTCTTGCGTACCTGTCGCGTGCCTGACCACGGTGTGAGCCGCTCAGAGGCACGACACGTACGCTCGAAGGATGCGGATCGACGAGTACGTGGAGCACGACGGGTTGGGGTTGGCGGCGCTGGTTCGTGCCGGCGAGGTCACGGCCGACGAGTTGTTGGACACGGCACTCGCCCAAGTAACGGCCACCGACGAAGTGATCGCTGCGGTCGTGCACGTACAGGAAGGCGTGGCCCGCAAGGCGATCGCCGCGGGCCTACCGGATGGTCCGTTCACCGGGGTACCGTTCCTGCTGAAGGATCTCGGCGGTGAGGCCATCGACTTCCCGACGTCGATGGGGTCTCGGCTCTACGAGGGCTACCGCTACTCGTACGACAGTGAGCTGTTCGTGCGACTGCGGGCGACCGGCCTCGGCACGTTTGCCCGCGCGACCAGCCCCGAGTTCGGCATCGGCGCGACCACCGAGGCAACGGTGTACGGCCGTCCGACACGCAATCCGTGGAATCGCGACCATGTCGCCGGCGGGTCCAGCGGCGGTTCTGCTGCGGCGGTCGCCGCCGGGGTGGTGCCAATGGCGCACGGCAGCGATGGTGGCGGGTCGGTGCGCATCCCTGCTTCGTCCTGCGGGCTGTTCGGCGTGAAGCCGACGCGGGCAATGCTGCCCGATGGCCCGGCCGCCGGCGAGGGCTGGGCAGGGATGGCGATCGAGGGCTTCCTCACCCGCTCTGTACGCGACACGGCGGCGTTGCTGGATGCGACCGTCGGCCCCGATGTCGGTGCGCCGTACTACGCGCCCGCAATCGAGGGCACGTTCATGGAAGCGATCACGCGCCCACCCCGCCCGTTGCGGATCGCGGTCAGCACCCATTCGTTCACCGGCGAAGAGATCCATCCCGACTGCGTTACCGCGGTGCAGGACGCGGCCGCGCTGTGCGAGTCGCTCGGCCATCACATCGTGTCAGCCGCGCCCACCATCGACATCCGCAGCTTCGCTCACGCGTGGGCCAACATCGTGGCGTGCGGCACGCAACTCACGGTGCGGTCGCGTCTCGCGTCGCTTGGCCGTTCGCTCGTGGACGACGATCTCGAACGCGTCACTGGCCTAGCCTGCGAGCTGGGAGCGACAGTGTCGGGTGCCGACTACCTCGAGGCGATTGACGTCGTCCACGCCCTTGGCCGCGAGATGGCGCGTTGGTTCGGCGACTACGACGTGTTACTGACAGCAACGCTGGCCGAACCGCCGACGACGATCGGCCGCATGGCCTCCGACCGCGCCGACGGTTGGAGCGACTTTCTCGACTACCGGCTCAACCATGTTCTGCCGTACTCGCCTTTCACCGCGCTGGCCAATGGCACCGGCCAACCAGCGATGTCGGTGCCGCTGTGGTGGAACTCCGCCGGGCTGCCGATTGGCACGCACTTCATGGCGAAGGCCGGCGACGACCTGATGGTGCTCCAGCTGGCTGCACAACTGGAACACGCCGCCCCCTGGTTCCACAAGCGGCCGCCGCTGTAGCGCGTCTAGTCGTACCGAATCCACAATCAGTGTGGATCCGGTACGACCAGACTGCGCGAAGTGGGTCTGGGTGGCAGAGGTGCGGCCGGTAGCGTCATCGGCCATGCCAGTGATGCGACAGATGACCTGGGCGCGAATGAGCGAGGCGGAGCGGACGGCGTTGTGCGACCGCGGGCTGACCGCGATCTTCGACGCCGACCTGAAGGCGGCCATCGGGCGAATCATCGACGATGTTCGCGCCAACGGTGACGAGGCTGTGTGCCGCGCCCTGCGCGACTTCGACAGGGTGACACTGGAGCCGCACCAATTGAAGGCGACACCCGACGAGTTGGCCGCGGCGACCGTCGGCGCCGAGGTCGATGCCGCCATCGACGACGCCATCGAGCACCTGCGTTCATTCAACGAGCACCTGATGGCCCGCGCCGACGACTGGAGCTTCGAGAGCGAGCCGGGTCTCACCGTTGGCGAGAAGATCACACCTATTACGAGTGCCGGGCTCTTCGTGCCAAGCGGGAAGGCCAGCTATCCCAGCGTTGCCTATCAGCTCGCAGTGCCTGCCACCGTCGCCGGTGTGCCCACGCTCGCGCTGGTGGTGCCGCCGATGCCCGACGGCACTGGCCGTATCGACCCGGCGGTGTTGGTGGTCTGTCGCAAGCTGGGCATCACGGAGGTCTTCCGTGTCAATGGCCCCGCCGGCGTGGCTGCTCTCGGCTTCGGCACGGAGACGATCCCCAAGGTGCGCAAGATCGTCGGCCCGGGAAGCCCACCAGTCGCGTGCGCGCAGGTGGAAATGCAGCGCTATGGCCTGGCGACGATGATGATCCTCGGGCCCACCGAGAGCATGGTGATTGCCGACGACAGCGCCGACCCGCGACTGGCCGCCGCCGATCTGCTGAACGAAGCAGAGCACGGCACGGACAGCGCAGTGGTGCTCATCACTCCCTCTGCAGCGTTGGCTGCTGCCATCGAATCGGAACTCGAGCATCAGCTGTCGACGCTTCCAGCGGCGCGGGCCGAAGCTGCTCGCGCCGCGTTGGGCATTCACGGAGGATGCGTGTTCGTGGATGACCTGGAGGAGGCCGCAGAAGTAGCCAACCGGTGGGCGCCCGAGCACCTGCAGGTCGCCGTCGCAGCCGAAGCCGAAGCCGAGATAGTCGACCAACTCTGCAACGCAGGCGAGATCCTCATCGGTCAGCACACGCTGTTCAGCGCCGGCAACTTCGTCATCGGCTGCCCGGCGAGCCTACCCACCGGCGGGTTTGCGCACGTCAGCAGCGGCATCACGGCCGAAACGTTTCTGAAGCGCACCGCCGTCGCCCGCGCCGATGCCACCGCCCTTGCTCGGATGACTCCCACCATCCTTGCGATGAGCGCACACGAAGGGTTCCCTGCTCACGCGAATGCGGCACACCAACGAGGTATCGCATGAGCGAAGTCCAGGTTGAAACTGCCGAGCAAGCGGAGCGCCACGCAACGAACCTGGAACTGTTCCTCGACCTCGTGTTCGTGTTCGCGATCACGCAGATCGCATCGTTGATCAGCCACGACCCGACCGGTACCGGTACCGCCAAGGGCTTTCTGATGGCCGTGATGGTGTGGTGGCAGTGGTCGCAGTTCACATGGGCAGGCAGCGCCATCGATTTGCAGCGGACAGCCCGCACGCGGGCGCTCGTGCTCGGCTGCATCCCGGTGACGCTGATCATGACCATCAGCATTCCGGATTCATTTCACGGCAGCGGCTTGTGGTTCGCTGGGGCGTATCTCGGGGTTCAGCTCCTGGTGCTGGGCATGCAGGGCAGCGTGTCGCTGTTCGATCCGGTATTGCGCCCGGCATTCATCCGCTATGCGAGCCTTGCCACCATTGCGCCAGTCGTCGTGTTGCTCGGCGCGTTCACCCATGACAATGTGCGGGTGTGCGTGTGGGTTGGCGCAGCACTGCTCAACCTCGTTGGCGGCCTACGAGCGGCCAGTGGTGAATGGGCCATCAACTCGGTGCACTTCGCCGAGCGGCATTCGCTCTTCATCATCATCTCGCTCGGCGAGGTGTTGGTTGCGGCTGGCGCGACTGCCACCGAGATCACACTCGATCGCTTGACAGCGTTCGCCATTGTTGTGTCGGTCGGCGTCGCGTGCATGATGTGGTGGACGTACTTCGCATTCATTCCCGACGTGGGTGAACACACGTTGCGCACGGCTCGGGGCCCAGCCCGCGCGGTCCTTGCTCGCGACCTGTACACGTTTGGGCATGTCCCGCTGGTGTTCGGAATTGTCCTGTACGCGGTGGTGGTCAAGCATCTTGTGCCGCAGCCGGAGGGCCACCTGTCGGTCGACGACCGTTGGCTCCTCGCACTATCGGTCGTGTTTTTCGTTGGCGGTCTACTGAGCTTTCAGTTTCGTGTTGTCCGTCGCCTGGCTCCCGAGCGGCTCGCCACTATTGCGCTGGCCGTTGCCATCTGTGCGTTCGGCGGACGCATTCCCGGTCTCGCCGTGGTCGCGGCCGTGGCGGTGATGCTGGGCGTGATGCAAACGATCACATTGCGACGGTTCCGGCGTAGTGAAGTGGCGCAATCCCTCGCCCCGCACTACCAGCACGACTGCGGCCGTTAACCGCGGGGCGTTCGCCGACTTGCTGACCGAAGCGCTCTCGCCGGACCCCGCCGCAGTTGCTGCCGGTCAGCGCAAAGACCGGCTAGGCATCCAGTCGCCCTGAGCGGGCTCGCCGAGTTTGCGCATGATGCGCAGCAGAGTGGCTCTGTCGGGGGCCGACAGGGCGAGCAGTGTGTCGGGTGGTGCAGTGAACACATCGTCGAGTTGTTGCGCCACCAGCGCACCTTTGGCGGTGAGCGCCAGTTCGCGCACCCGACGATCGTCGGCCGCGTTGCGCCGCTCGGCAAGGCCCAGTTCGTCGAGCCGATCGGCGACGGCTGTGACATAGGAGGCGTCACACGCCATCAGCTGGGCCATGTCGCGCATGCGCACCGGACCATGGCGCAGTGAGATGAGCGCGTGCCCGTGCGGCGGAGTCAGCGACAGTTGTTGCAACGTGGCGAAGAACTGATCGCGTCGCGCAAAGAACAGCGACATCATCCGCAGCCATGTCTCGGCCATTTGGTCGTTGGTGTCCGCCACGGCACAACTCTACCAACAACGTGATCTTACTAGATGGTTGGCAGTACTCAATCATTGTGTAGAGTCAACCTTCATGACCGAGACAGCAATCCTGGCGGACCAGCTCCGCAAGACGTTCGATGACGTGGTCGCCGTTGATCAGATCTCGCTGGCCGTACCCCGTGGCACGGTGCTCGGGTTGCTGGGCGCGAATGGCGCCGGCAAGACAACCATGGTCCGCATGCTCACGACGGTGTTGAAACCCACCAGCGGCTGGGGTGTGGTGAATGGGTTCGATGTGATCGAGGAACAGCAGGCGGTTCGGCGCAACATTGGTCTGGCAGGGCAGTACGCCGCCGTCGACGAGAACCTGACCGGCCGCGAGAACCTGGTCCTAGTCGGCCGCCTCACACACATCGACAAGACCGCCGCCCGTCAGCGGGCAGTCGAGTTGCTCGACCAGTTCCGCCTCACGGAGGCCGCGGACAGGCCGGTACGAACGTACTCGGGCGGGATGCGCCGCCGGCTCGACCTGGGTGCCGCGCTGGTGACTCATCCACCGGTGCTGTTTCTCGACGAACCCACCACCGGGCTGGACCCAGCAAGCCGGCTCGACCTCTGGGCGGTGATCGAGACGCTGGTCTCTGATGGCACGACGGTGTTGTTGACCACCCAATACTTGGAGGAAGCCGACCGGCTCGCCGACAACATCGTCGTGATCGACAAGGGTCTGATCGCCGCGGAGGGCACCGCGGCCCAATTGAAAGCTCGCCTTGGTGACACGGTGATCGAATTCGAGCTCGCCGATGCGGCGATCGCCAACACCGCGGCCGGCCTGCTGGGCGGCACCATTGCGGCCGGAACGGTGGTGCGCCTGGTGATGTCGCACGGCGCCGTCACACTTCGAGATGCGCTGAACCAGCTGGCGGCGGCCGACATCACGCCAGAGAACGTTGCGCTGCGCGAACCCACCCTCGACGACGTCTTTCTGACGCTCACCGGCAACAGCGGAGTCAACTCATGAGCACCACGCCTTCGGCCGCGCAGCCGACAAGATCGAACATTGCCGCCAATGCCGGCGGCGGTCTGCTCTGGGCCGCCCGCGACACGAGAGCGATGGTGTGGCGCAACCTCACCGTCTTGCGGCGGGTTCCTTCACTGCTCGTCTTTGCGTTGGTGCAGCCGCTGATCTTCGTGTTCATGTTCCGCTATGTGTTCGGTGGCGCCATTCCCAGCGGCGCGACTGGCCTGCCGTACGTCGACTACCTGATGCCGGGCATCTTCGTGCAGACGGTCACGTTCGGGGCGATCAACACCGCAGTCGGCTTGGCCGAGGACAAGAACTCTGGGCTGTTGGAACGACTGAAATCGCTACCGATGAACCGCTCAGCGGTTCTCGGGGGGCGAGTGCTGGCCGACACCACCCGCAATGTCTTCATCGTCACGATGATGTTGTTCGTGGGGTTCCTGGTCGGCTTCAACACGCACACCAACCCGTTCAAAGTCGCTGCAGGTGTTGCGCTGATGGTGCTGTTCGGGTTCGCCATCTGCTGGCTCTTCGCGCTGATCGGTCTGTCGGTTGCCAACGGCGAAGCGGCCCAGGCCGCCGCCTTCCCGATCCTCGCTCCGTTGACCTTTGCCTCGAATGCATTCGTGCCGACGTCCACGATGCCGGACTGGTTGCGGTGGTGGGCAGAGCGGCAGCCGCTGAGCATCACCGTGCGGGGTGTGCGAGCGCTGATGTTGGGAACCGAGCCAATGGACTATGTCTGGGGTTCCATTGCCTGGTCGCTGGTGCTCACCGCCATTCTTGCTCCGCTGGCAGTTCGTCGCTTTCGCAACAGCTGACGCGCCTACGCTGCGGCGATGTTGGCGACTCGGGTGGTGGCAGCCGCGGTGGTTGCGTGCAGCGTGGTGGCGTCTGCGGCAACCGCTGCCGCGCCCACGGATTCGTTCGTCGCTCCTGCATCTCCATCGGTCGTGGCGGTTCGCCTCGACCCGCCCATGCGATCGTTCACCGTCGTCGCTGTTGGTGACTTCCTGTCGGAATCGTCGGTCAACGTCGCTGCCGCCGGCTTCGCCTCGCCCGGTGCCCGTTTTGACTACGAGCCGTTGCTGCGTCCCATCGAGTCGATCGTCCAATCGGCAGACCTAGCGATCTGTCACATGGAGACGCCGATCGGTGCCCCGGGTGCGGTCGTCGGCCTTGCGGGCAAGAGCAGCTATGGCCCGAATCTGATCGCGGCCGCCGCCGAGCTGCCCGGCGACCTCGTACGAGTGGGCTTCGACCGATGCAGTACGGCGTCGAACCACTCCTACGACCTCGGTGTCGACGGCATTCGCACGACGTTGGATGCGTTCGACGCAGTGGGCATCAGCCACACCGGTACGGCGCGGAGCCCGTCTGAGGCGGTGCCGAAGGTATTGGACGTGAACGGGGTGAGAGTCGCCCACGTGGCCTTCGCCCGCAACTCCAACACTGGCTTCCCGTCCGACTGGTGGCGATTGCGCCAAGCGGTGACCGCAGCGAGTGTCGTCGATGACGTCGCCGCGGCCCGAGCCGCCGGTGCCGAAATCGTGATCGTCAGCGTGCACGTGTATGTCGAAATGCAGTCGGGCCCAACAGCTGACGACCGTTCGCTGATCGAGCAGATCACGGGCCAAGCCCATCCCGACTTGATCGTCATCCATGGCCCGCATGTCGTGCAGCCCGTCGAGCGGGTGAACGGCACGCTCGTCTACTGGAGCCTCGGCAACTTCATCTCCGGCATGGGTGTGCCGGGCCGCAACAAGTATTCCGAACCGCGCACCTTGGATGGCCTGATGGCCACCGTGCGCTTCACGGAGCAGGCGGATGGCTCGTGGACCACCGAACCCTGGACCGTGCTGCTGTGCAACGTCGTGGGCAGTCGGCTGGTGTACCCAGGGGTGAGCACCCTGGCCGACCCGACGATTCCGGTGAGCTTGCGCTCGCAACTGGAGGCGTGCGTTGCGCGCAGCAGCGGAGTTGTCAGCAACTTGAAGTAGCGGTTTGCGGGATGGCTGCACGCGTTGCTGCAAGCACCGACGCATACCCGCTGCCGTTCCCGTAGCGAGCACCATCGGGGTCGAACAGACCGTGGCCGGCAAGTGCCGTCGCATCGACACCAGCCGGAATCTCACATGAGGTGACCATTGTGGGTAGGCAGGCTGCGGCTGCAACTATCGCGGTCACGACGTCAGCGTCGCCCTGGGCGAGACACCATGCCAGCACGGCCGCCGAGACCTCGGCGTGCTCGGCCTCGTCGCGGGCAATGACGAGCAGGGTGTCGCGCGCCCGAGCGTCCGTGGCGCGCTCAGCTCGACCTGCGGCCAGCCACGCCGCGTAGCCCTCGTTGAACACCCCGTCGCGAAGGGCCTCTACGGCCAATCGCGCCAGCTCTGTCTCGCGCGACCGCGGCAGCCGAATCGGTCGGAGCAGGCGCCCGGGCAGCAGGTTCTGCCCCAGGTAGCGGCCAGCGAGATCGAAGCAACGCTGAGCGTGATCGGCCTCCTGGTTGGCGGCGCGGATGGCACTGTCGGCAAGCGCCGCCGGAGCGCCCACTGCCGTGAGCCGACGGGCGAGATCGTGGAATGCAACCACTGAGGCATGCTCCATTTCGCCCTGTGCACGCCAGTGATCGCCCAGCGCCTTGCGCACGGATGGTGACAGCCGTAACGCGTGCCGATCTGTCAGGTGCGAATGACCACGTCGGCTACGGGCAAGACGAAGCCGGCCGCTGCGACGCCGCAGCGGTCGCCCAGTGACAATGATTGTCGTGGCGACTGTGCCGCGTCGTAACCCCATGCACTCATAGACGCAGCACGGCGCGGATTCGTTCCTTTTTCCTCGATTTCTTTTTGGGGTCAGCCGACGTGCATGCCGCGCAGGCGCTTGTCGGCAGCGAGCGCGCCGAGCGCGAGCACGAAGAACAACACCGCGACCAACACGATGTTGACTGCCACCCGCGCGTAGCCGTGCTCGACCACGTCGAGGAACGGGTACGGGTAGAAGTTGCGACCGGTGCGGTCCTGCACCAGCGCGCCGCGAACCAGCGTGTACGCCAGCCATAGCACGGGGGAGAGCACGCTGAGCTTCACGATGCGGCTGGTCACCCAACCACGCGGTCCGAAGATGATCCAGCCCGACAGGCCCAGAATCGGCGATGCGGTGTGCAGGATCCAGTCCGCGGTGACAGCTGGCCCGGTCAGCTCGGTCAGCCCTTTGAGCGCAAGGTGGAAGACGATGCCGGTGATGGTGATGCCGATGACGGCAGAGAGGCGCAGCACGCGGAACCATGTCTCGGTGCGGTTGAGACGCAACGCCAACAAGCCGGTGGTGAGTGCGACGAGGATGTTCGACTGGACGGTACCGCGAACGGCAAGTCGCGGGCAAGCACCAAGGGCGGCACGCCGGCGCTCCCGGCCGCACACCTCGAAGGCCACGCCACGGTGCTATCCCGCCGAGCGGGACGCAAGATGCTCGACGCCTGGCACGACCAAGTCGCCGAGTGCGCCGTGCTGCGTTGCCGCCACCTCGATGACCGGGTAGCACAGGCCGAGGCGCCCCCTCTGGTCGTGCTCGCCCAAGCCGAGAGGGTCCTCGCCGAACGTGCAGCCCTCGGCGACACCGCCGGTGCGGCAACCGTGCTCAACGCCATGCTGCCGCTGCTGGGTCATCTCCCGCCGGGACGTGGTCGCCTCGGGTTCCGGTCCGCACCACTCTCCTGGGCGAAACTCTGGTCAGCACTGCTCACACCGCTCGGCCGTTGCCGCGACGACGACCGCTGCCAGTGCTGCCACCGCAGCGAACCGTGCGCCCTCGACATCTGGTTCGACACCGTCGCCCACCTCGCCCTCGGCGACATTGGACAGTACGCACGCGGGTTCTTCGAGCCGACCGGCCGCGAGGCGGGCACCGGCGCCTACACGAACTGGATCCGCACCGGGACCGGCCCCCGCATCGCTGACGCCGCCGTGTGGCTCTGCGTCGAGCATTGGCGCACCGTCGGCCAGGCGGTGCGCGGCGAACAGATCATCCAGCTCGCATGGAACGCCGGATGCCGGCACCCCGACATCGCTGACGCCTACGCCGGCCAACTCGCCGCCCCCGGTCGCCTGCCCGATCTCACCGCGGCCATACTCGTCTGCGACCAAGCGCTCGCGGCCCGCGCCGGTTCCACCCACGAAGGCTGGATCAGACTCGCAGCCCGCCAGAACCAACTGGGCGGTCGCCAACAACGACTCACGTTCCGGCCCTCAGGCAAGCTCGACGAAGACGGCAACCCCATCCCGGTCCGCCGACACCACCCAGACGCCCCTCGACGCACCCGACCGAGCCGGTTCCTTCGGCAGTAGCCGCCGCTCCCACGCAGTGATCCAGGTTGGATGATCGCGCCGGATCAGTTGAGCCGGTGGAGGCGGCCGTCCTTCCAGTCGTAGAACAGGACACCGCAGGCACAACCGGATGAATCCATCTTCCGCTTCAACAGTCACGGCGATCAATCCGGCAGCGTCATACGTTCAGGGCATCCGCGCCAGCGGCTATCAGAGACGCAATCATTGGGCCTGAGGCCCCCGCAGTCGGGAGGGTTCTGCGGCCCGCACCTGGGCCGGCCAACCACAAGATGTAGTGGCTGATTTCCCCCCATTCATCTCACCTTGCTGCCGAACTCACCTCGTGGTGAGGGTGAGGTGGGTGTGGTCGTCGGTGGTAGCGACGTCGACGGTGACGGTGCTGCCTTCGACGGCGGTGCCACTGAGGATCATCAGCGAGGCCGGGTCGGCAATTTCGCGTTGGATCACACGCTTCAGCGGGCGGGCGCCGAAGGACGGGTCGTAGCCCTCATGGGCAATCCAGGCCAACGCAGCGTCTGTGGTGACCAGCGTGATGCGCCGATCCGCCATGCGGGTGCGCAAACGCTCGACCTGAATGGTGACGATGCGCAGCAGGTCGTCTTGCGTGAGCGTCCGGAAGCGGATGATGTCGTCGACGCGGTTGATGAATTCGGGCTTGAAGAAGCTGGACGGGTCGCCAGGCAGGTTCGAGGTCATGATCAACACGACGTTGGTGAAGTCGACCGTGCGGCCCTGGCCGTCTGTCAGCCGCCCATCGTCGAGCACCTGCAGCAGCACGTTGAACACGTCGGGGTGGGCCTTCTCGATCTCATCGAGCAGGATCACGCAATAGGGGCGACGGCGCACTGCCTCGGTGAGCTGACCGCCCTCGTCGTAGCCAACGTACCCAGGGGGCGCACCGATGAGGCGAGTGACGGAGAACTTCTCCATGTACTCGCCCATGTCGATGCGCACCATCGACTTCTCGTCGTCGAAGAGGTACTCGGCGACTGCCCGCGCCAACTCAGTCTTGCCCACGCCGGTGGGCCCGAGGAACATGAACGAACCAATCGGACGGTTGGGGTCGGAGAGGCCGGCACGCGAGCGACGGATTGCATTCGCGACCGCGGTGACGGCGTCGTCCTGGCCGATGACACGCTGATGCAGTTGGTCTTCGAGGTGGATGAGCTTGGTCATCTCGCCTTCCAACAATCGGCTGACCTGCACGCCCGTCCATTTGCTGACGACTTCGGCAATGTCTTCCGCGTCGACCTCCTCCTTCAGCATGCGGTTTCCGACCTGCAGCTCGTCGAGGTGTTCGGTGGCCTCGGAGATGCGCCGTTCGAGCTCGGGAATGCGCCCGTAACGAATCTCGGCCGCGACGGACAGGTCGGTCTCGCGCTCGACCTGGGTACGCAGCTGCTCGAGCTCTTCCTTCAGCGAACGAATCGCGTCGATGGCCTGCTTCTCGTTCTCCCAGTGCGCCTTCATTCCGTGCACCTGCACGTTGAGAGTGGCCAGCTCGTCGACGATGGTTTCCAAACGCTCCTTGGAAGCGTTGTCGGTCTCCTTGGCGAGCGCAACTTGCTCGATCTCGAGCTGCAGGATGCGGCGCTGCACCACATCGATCTCGGTGGGCAGCGAGTCGATCTCGATGCGCAGCTTCGCCGCGGCCTCGTCCATCAGGTCGATGGCCTTGTCGGGAAGGAAGCGGTTGGTGAGGTAGCGGTTGGACAAGACGGCTGCCGAGACGAGAGCGCTGTCTTGTATGCGCACGCCGTGGTGCACTTCGTAGCGTTCCTTGAGGCCACGCAGAATTCCGATGGTGTCTTCCACGCTTGGTTCGCCGACGTAGACCTGCTGGAAGCGGCGCTCGAGAGCTGGATCCTTCTCGACGTACTTGCGGTACTCGTCGAGCGTTGTGGCGCCGACCATGCGCAGTTCGCCACGTGCCAGCATCGGCTTGATCATGTTGCCCGCATCCATGGCACCCTCGGCGCCGCCGGCACCGACGATGGTGTGGATCTCGTCGACGAAGGTGATGACCTCGCCGGCCGCGTCGGTGATCTCCTTGAGCACAGCCTTCAACCGTTCCTCGAACTCGCCGCGATACTTGGCGCCGGCGAGCATGGAGCCGATGTCGAGGCTGATCAGCCGCTTGTTCTTCAGCCCCTCGGGCACATCGCCGTCGGCAATACGGCGTGCAAGCCCTTCGACGATGGCGGTCTTGCCAACTCCCGGCTCGCCAATGAGGACAGGGTTGTTCTTCGTACGCCGCGACAGCACCTGAATGACACGGCGAATCTCGTCGTCGCGACCGATGACCGGGTCGATCTTGCCGTCGCGTGCGCGCTGCGTGAGGTCTTGCCCGTACTTCTCGAGCGCGGCGAAGCTCTCCTCCGGATTTTGCGACGTGACGCGATGGCTACCGCGCACTTCCTTCAGCGCGAGCAACAGTTCCTCGCTGCCAATGCCCAGCCGTGAGTTCATGGCCAGCAGCAAGTGCTCGACCGACAGAAAGTCGTCCTTCAAGTCCTTCTGGTACGCAACCGCGTTCTGCACCACATTGTCGAGCTCGCGATTCATGCGCGGGTCGTTGGTGCCGAATGCCTTGGGAAGCTTGTTGACCGCTTCGTCGGCCTTGTTCTGCACCATCAGCGGTGCCAGGCCAAGCTTGGCCAGCACGGCAGGGACGATGGTGTCGTCCTGCCGTGCGAGCGCAGCCATCAGGTGGTCGGGCGTCAGCTCGGGGTTGCTGAACGCCTTTGCCTGGTCAATGGCCGCGGCAAAGGCCTCATTGGTCTTGACAGTCCACTTCTTTGGATCGAACGCCATGGGGCAGCTTACCCCGACATAGGAAAGTTGCTACGACTCGTATCAAGTTCGAGGTGATGAACTCAGCCTTGGTTGACGGCGAGCACATTGCCCTGTGCATCGGCGTCGAGGTAGCCGCTACCCCGGGTTCCGCTGACGAAGACCCGAATCTGAATCGTGTCGGTGAAGGGCAGATTCCTTTGGATGGAGACGTGCGTGACCTCGGCGCCCTCGATCGGGATCTGTGCGAGCGCGGCGTCGACGAGTGCGGGGATTGCTGCCCAGTTGACCTCGGTGTCGGAGAACAGGTTGGCTTCCAGATCACCGTCGCCGGTGAGCGTCACGGGTGCCGGGCTACCGAGTGTGTCGCGCCACTGGTACTCGTCGACGTTGACGGGTATCGACGGGTCCTGAACCTGCGCGAATGCGTAGCCCGGGTAGATGATTGCCTGCAGGATCCGCAGCGGTGCAGCACCACGCGCGACCCCAATCTGGGCGATCACGTCGGCGGCCTGTGTGCCGGTGAACAGGTTCGTTGCCGCAACGACGGCAACGGTGGTCGGGGGCGCAGGAGGAACGGTGACGGGTGCGACAGTCGGCTCTGTGATGACCGGAACGATCACGGTGGGTGCCGTCTCCAACGTGGCGGGCACAGTTGCAAGCGTCACCGAGGTTGCCGGCTCGACCGACTTGGCGTCGTCGCCATCGCGCGTGATGAGAAAGGCGACGGCGGCCGCGCCACCGAGGGCAACCAGCGCCATCATGCCCAGTGCAACGTTGCGGCCGCGATTGCTCGGCGGCGTGGGCGCATCCTGCGGCATCCAGCTGGGCGTGGGCGACGGCGTCCCGAAGGCGCTGGTCGGCGGACCGACGGCCGGTGCTCCATACGGGCTGCTCGGAGGCAGGCCCGCTGGCGGACCGGTGGGGAAAGACGGGTTCGGGAATCCTTGGGGTGTGTTCATTGCTTGCTCCTGTTGCTGTTCCTGTCGGCGACGGCTGCCGACATCCCCATGATCCAACTTTCGAAGGCCGGGCGAATGAGTAGTGGCTACTCATCGTGCGAAGTTCGGCGTACCTGCTGCGCTCAATCAAGGAGCGCCGATCGATAGATGGGCACTCCAATTCGTTGCAGCCGGTCCGCGTGCAGAGCAAGTCGCGGTCCGAAGGTGTCCCAGCTGCGCAGATGCTGGGCGGTCCATCCCACTTCGCCAAGGCACGCCAGTCGCGGAAAGCACAGGTGTTGTACATCTTCGAAGGTGGCAACTTTCTCGGTCCACAGCGGGGCCTCCACACCCTCGATGCGGTCGTCGGTAATGCCCTCGATCAACGTCGCCGGGTCCCAGTCGTATGCCGTGTCGACGTCGATGAAGCCGGCCCACCTTCTACCAACTCGACAGCTCGGTGTGTGCTTCATGTCGAGGTAGGTGTGCCCCGACGGAGACATGACGAAGCGTGCGCTGGCCGGAGCGCGGCGCACGACATCGCCGTGGAGCCAGTGCTGCACGATCGCGCCCGGTAGCAGCGCAGCGTTCGCGATCTCCTCCCAGCCGACCAACTGCTTGCCGTGCGAATGCACCTCGCGCTGTAACAGTTCAATGAACTCTCGGTACTCCCAGGCATCAGTCGCGTTGGCCTCATCGCCACCGACGTGTAGGTACTTGCCGGGGGTGTCCGCCGACAGCTGCGCGATCACATCAGCGACGAAGTCGCGAGTTGCAGGGGCCGCAAGATGCAGCGAGCTGAAGCCGACGCTGGCCAAGTCGCGGGGCGTGTCGGTGTACAGCGGAGGTGACGTGCCGGTGAGGTTCAACCCCGGCACCGACGCCAGCGCAGCATTCGTGTGACCCGGCATGTCGACTTCGGGGACGATCGTGATGAAGTGGCGTGCCGCGTGGGTGACGATCTCGAGGTAGTCGGTGCGGCTGAACCAACCGCCTGAGCCATGCCCGGTTGCCGTGCTCCCACCGATGTTGGTGAGTGTCGGCCAGCCGTCGATTGCGATCCGCCAGCCTTGATCATCGGTGAGATGCAGATGCAACCGGTTGATCTTGAAGCGCGCGATCAGCTCGATGAACCGCAGCACCTGGTCGACACTGAAGAAGTGGCGGGCAACGTCCAACATCGCACCGCGCCACACGTAGCGCGGGCGGTCGACGATCCGCACTGCCGGCAATGTCGCATCACCGGGCAGATGAGTGAACAGCTGCACGAGCGTGCGGGTGCCATTCCACAGTCCATGCGGATGCCCTGCGCTCAGCGATGCATTGTCGGCGCCGATGAGCAGTTCGTAGCCCTCCTCACCGTGTTTGGTCAGATCTCCGTCCAGTCGAAGCGTGATGTCGCCGTCGGCAGCCTCTGCCGCGCGCGCCAAGTGAAGGCCGGCGGCCTTCTGCACATCGCCGATGAGGTGATTGACGGTGTGATCGAAACCTCCGATGCCCGCACCGATGACGATGCGCGACCGAGCCGTGAGAGTCAGCGAGCCTTCGTGGGGCTCGACGACCAAGGGCAGCGGGAGCAATCGGTGCAGGGCGCCGTGAGCAGTGTCCACAACGATCGCGTCCGATGTCGAGCTACCCATCCAGCATGCACCTTATGCCCATGCTAGGAACACACAATGACGACAGATCAGCAGGCGCCCCTGGGCATCTTCGGTGGCTCCGGTTTCTACGAGTTCTTGGACGGGGCGCGGGAGATCGTGGTGGAGACACCGTTCGGTCCGCCGGCTGGTCCGGTGGTGGTTGGGTCGGTTGCCGGCAATCCCGTGGCGTTCATGGCGCGTCACGGCCGCAATCACGAGTTCGCTGCACACCGAGTGCCATATCGAGCCAACATGTGGGCGATGCATTCGGTGGGGGTCCACTCGATCGTCACGCCCTGCTCGGTCGGTTCGCTACAACCCGACATCCATCCGGGCCAACTCGTCGTCATCGACCAGGTGGTCGACCGGACGTGGGGTCGGCCCGACACATTTCATGATGTCGGCGGGCCAAGTGGCCAGCCGGGCACAGACGGTCCAGTGCACCACCAGACGTTCGCCGACCCGTACGACTCGGTGCTGCGCGCGCAGCTCGTTTCCGCTGGTGGCCGCACCGGCGCGGAGATGGTGGACGGCGGCACGATGGTCGTCATCAATGGCCCCCGTTTTTCCACTCGCGCAGAGAGCACCTGGTTTCGTTCGATGGGCTGGCACGTGGTGAACATGACGGGCTATCCCGAGGCTGTACTCGCTGCCGAGCTGGGAATTCGTTACGCCGCAGTTGCGCTGGTGACTGACTACGACGCGGGCGTCGATGGCCATGAGCCGGTGACGATGGATGCCGTGTTTGCGATGATGCGTTCCAATGTGTCGCGGGTTCGCGAGCTGATCGTCGATGCTGTCGAGCACTCCTACGGGGTACTCACTGCACCTCGGTGATACCCCGCTCGTCAAAGCTTGGTGAGTCCAGATGAGAATGGTCTGGTCGAGCTACCGGCAACCCAGCGGCGGCCCACGCAGTGTGACCACCGATGAGGTCGGCGACGTTGGTGAAGCTCAGGCGAACCAGGTTGGCCGCGGCCAAGGAGGAGCTGTAGCCGCCGTTGCAGACAAGTACCAGTGGTTGGTCGAACGACCGCATCGCAGGATGCAGATACCCGTTTGCAGGATCGAAGTGCCACTCGACAACAGTGCGTGGCACGTGGACAGCGCCGGGGATGACACCGAAGCGCTCGCGGTCGGTGTGCGTACGAGTGTCGAGAACCAGTGTTCCGTCGGCCGCCTGCATCCGCGTTGCGAGCGAGTGGGGTGACACTCTGGCAATGGTGGCGCGGGCCTCGAAAAGTAGGTCGTGCACCGTCGTGCGGTCGCCGCGCCGGTAGAGCGACAGCGTCGCCGTGGTGAGTGGATACGACCCGAGAAGATGGAGATCGTTCGCCCAGAATCCGTCTCCGAGCACGGGCTGTTGTGCGTCGTGCAGCACGGCGAGGTGTCCTGCGCGCTCGACGTGTTGCATCGCCGCGTGCATCAGTGCACGGCGATGCCCATCGTCGCTGCGCGCAAGGAGTTGGGTGCCGACGATCACGAGGTCGAACCGACGCTCGAGCTGCAGCATGATGGCGTCGTTGGCGCCGACGTTGGCGACGTGGTCTGCGTTGACAGTGAGCACCTCGATCACCGCGAGATCGTCGTCGCCAAGGTGGAGTACCGAGGAGCGCGCGAACTGGGGAAGCTGGTCGGTTATCGCATGCACTACCTCATGCAATACAGTTCGCCGTTCTGCGCCAGGTCCCTCCATGGCGTGGATGGTAGGCGGCGAGCGCAACGGCGGCGATTGCAACGCGCGAAACTTTCCAGAAACTGGACGGGGTGCTCCTGTTCGTCTGTAATGCTGAGCGGTATGACGAACCGAGCAGAGATGCAGGAGCGGGCTCAGGGCTACACCGTCGGTAGCGTTCGCATCCTCGCCGGGCTGATGTGGCTGGCGAACCTTCACTGGAAGGTGCCCTCCGATTTCGGTGAGAGCAACGGTGGCGGTCTCTACAAGTACGTTGCTGCCGGTTCAGAAAATGCGCCGCTGGCTCCCTATCGCTGGGCGCTGCGCGAGTTGGTGCTCCCCAACTTTCAAGCGTTCGGTTGGTTCACGCTCGTCAGCGAGACGATCGTCGCCGCGCTGCTGCTGATCGGGTATCGGTCGCGCTGGGTGGCGCTTGCCGGTGCGGCCCTGGCTGTCCCGATCGGTCTCTCCGTGTTGTACTACCCGAAGGCGGACGAGTGGGCGTGGGCCTACCTCCTGATGATCGGCCTGCATCTTCTCTTGTGGGCAGTCCCGTCCGGCGACCATCTCGGTGTCGATGGTGTGCTGGCGGGCCCGCCCGAACGTTCGAATCGAGCCTTGCGCTCGATGGGCATCGTCACCGCCGTCGTTGGTTCGTTGGGTCTGATGGTTGCTCGCTCCATCGACTTCAGTGGCCGCGCGGTTGCGCTGCTGGGCAGCGATGCCGGCTTCACGAATGCGGATGGTGGGGTCACCCGGCGATGGGAGCTGAAGTTCCTCTTCTTCAACCCGCTCTGGGCAGTGCTCACGATTGCGTTCGGCGTGTTGCTGATCATCGGCAGCCGTAAGGTCGTGCTGGCCTACGCTGGCGCCGGTGGCTTGGCGGTGCTCGCGCTCGTCGTGTTCATTCAGCAGACCTTCAACTACATGCGCGACGACGGTGTGGTGCAGAAGATCGCCACGGGTACCAACGTCGCGTTCTGGGGTGGCCTTGCTCTTGCGTCGGCGCTGTTCGCTCGCAGAGCGAGCGCCGTCGTCGCACCGTTGGCTGAATGACAATTTGGCGTCGCCGTCTCCTTCCGGTAGCGCTGTCGGGCAGCGCGGTGTCAGCGGTGTGGTGGAGTGTCGTCGAGGGTCGCGCCGAGCAACGCGTCAACACTCGGCTCAATCTCGGTGCGGCACCACTGGTTGGTCGAGACGAGATGGACGGTTGGGTGTGGCGCTTCGGATGGAGCTTGGTCGGCGCCGGTCTGTTGGCATTGCTTGTTGTGGCCTCCTGCCGCAGCGGCTGGTGGTGGCGTGTTCGTCAACGTTGGGTGTTGCTGCCGACGTCGCTCGGAGCGATGTTGTTCGCCGCACTGCTGGCGTTGGGCGACGGCGCTGATGGCTTGCGCTTCGGCGCAGAAGACAAGACCGAGTACCTGGCCAATCTTGCCAAGGCGCCGCCCGCGGGCGAGTTCGTGCGAACATTCGTCGACGAGATCGACCGCTACTCGGTGCACGTGCGCGGGCACCCGCCCGGTTTCGTGCTGCTGCTCAAGTTTCTCGACGCAATCGGGCTGAGCGGCGTGTGGCCGGTTGTCGCGCTCTCGATTCTCGGTACCGGCGTCACCGCTGCAGCGGTGTTGATCACTGTTCGAGCGGTGGCCGGAGAGGAGTGGATGCGCCGCGCTGCCCCGCTTCTGATTGTTGCGCCCTACGGAATCTGGATGATGACCTCGGGTGACGCCGTGTTCGCCGCGGTTGGTGCGTTGGGTGTCGCCGCGGTTGCGGAGGGAGTCTCTCGTCGTCGAGGGCGAGCCGTCTGGTTTGGTGTTGCCGCCGGTTTGCTGTTCGGCGGTCTGCTGTTCCTCACTTACCTCGGCGCCACGTTGCTCCTTGTGCCGGCGGTGTTGCTGGTGGCTGGATTGCGGCGACGCGACGACGGGACCTGGGCGGTGATCGTCGGTGGTGTTGCTGCCGGGCTCGCGGTGATCGGTGCCTTTTGGCTTGCGGGTTTCTGGTGGCTGGACGGTGTGCGGGCGACGAACGAGCAGTACCACCTTGGGTCGGCGCAGTTCCGCATGTGGGGTTACTTCGCCGTCGGCAACCTCGCCGCTGCAGTGATCGCGCTCGGCCCTGTGACGGTGGTCGGCCTCGGCGTGTTGCGCAGTCGGCGGATGTGGTTACTGGTCGGCAGCGCAATGGCCGCGCTGCTCGTCTCACATCTCTCTCGGTACACCAAGGGTGAGGTGGAGCGGATATGGCTGATCTTCTATCCCTGGATTGCGGTCGCCGGTGCTGCCCTCATCGCACGATCGCAGCGATGGTCGGGTGCTACCGCGGTTGGCGCACAGGCCACCTGCGCCATCGTGTTGCAGGCAGCGCTGCTGTCGAAGTGGTGATGCAGTTGGAGTTAGTCAGCGAGGCTGCGCAGTGGGCTGGTGGTGAACTCGTGCATACCGTCCTCGAAGGAGATGGCGGCGCGAAAACCGAGTTGCGTCGCGGCCTTATCGGCACTGGCGAACACGTGGCGAATGTCGCCCAGTCGGTAGCCGCCCACCACCTGCGGAGCAGGAGCACCCTCTGTTCGCAGCGCCTGCGCCATGTCGAGGATGGTGCGCGGCGTGCCGGTACAGACATTGAAGGCACCGCTCGCGGACTGCTCGTTGGTCAACGCCAGCACGTTGGCGTGCGCCACGTCGGCCACGTGCACGAAGTCGCGCCGTTGGCCACCGTCCTCGAAGACGCGTGGCGCTTCGCCCCGCTCGTAGGCGCTGCGAAAGAGACTGGCGACGCCGGCATACGGAGTGTCGCGAGGCATCCGTGGCCCATAGACGTTGTGGTACCGCAGCGACGTCCCGACACACCCTGGGTGTTCGCGCTCGTACGCGTTGCACAACCCCTCCTGCGCCAACTTGGTGGTCGCGTAGACGTTGCGCGGGTCCAGCCAGTGGTCCTCCGGCACCGCCTCCGGTGTCAGGTCACCGTCGCACTGGGGGCACGGCGGCTCGTAGTTGCCGGCCTCCAGATCTGCAACGCGTCGCGGGCCAGGGCGCACCACACCGTGCGTTGGGCAGCGGTAGCGCCCCTCGCCGTACACGACCATGCTGCTGGCCATCACCAGGCGACCGGTGAACGCCGCATCGTGCAGCGCGCGCAGCAGGACTGCCGTCGCGAAGTCGTTGCGGCCGACGTACTCGGCAACGTCGGCGAAGTCGACACCCAGGCCTACTTTCGCGGCCTGATGACAGACGGCGTCAACCCCCTGCAACAGGCGCGGCCATTCGGCAGAGTCGCGAACGTCGCGCCATTCGTAGGTTGCAGCCGGGTTCAACCCCGCCGGCATGCCATGGTGTGCAGCGGGGTCGAGGTCGTCGACGACGAGCGTCTCGTGCCCAGCGGCGACCAACTCGTCGACGATGTGCGAACCGATGAAGCCGGCGCCGCCGGTGATCAAGACTTTCACGTGGTGGTCTCCAATGCCTGATGTTGTTCTACCAGCGCTCAACGAAGCGGCCGCGGTGGCGTGGGTGCTGCGACGCATGCCGGTCGGCTACCGCGCCATCGTCGTGGACAACGGCTCCACCGACAGTACTGCTGAGATAGCCGCTGAGTTGGGGGCGACCGTGGTGCACCAGCCGATCCGAGGGTTCGGCTCGGCATGCTGGGCCGGCCTGCAAGCGGCGACCGACGACATCGTCTGTTTCATGGATTGCGATGCCTCGCTGGACCCCGTTGCGTTGCCGTTCGTCGCCGGGTTCGTGCAGCGCGATGAGGCCGACCTGGTCATCGGCGCCCGCATTGCGGCTCGGGGCGCCTGGCCGATGCACGCCAAGTTCGCCAACCGCGTGCTGGCGATGGAGCTGCGCCGCCGTACTGGGCTGCGTCTCAGCGACATCGGGCCGATGCGCGCTGCGCGCCGTGAGGGCTTGCTCGCGTTGGATCTTCGCGACCGCCGGTCGGGCTGGCCACTGGAGATGGTGCTGCGCGCACAGGGAGCCGGCTGGCGAGTACGCAACGTTCCCGTCGAATACACCGAGCGCGAGGGCCGCTCGAAGGTCACCGGCACGGTGAAGGGAACCATCGGTGCGGTTCGCGATATGGGCTCGCTGCTGCGGGCCACCGGAAGCAGCTGATCGATGCACGTCACGGTCATCGCCAAGGCACCGAGACCCGGACAAGTCAAAACTCGACTGTCTCCCCCATGTACACCTGAGCAGGCCGCACAGGTGGCCGCCGCCGCGCTGGCTGACACGCTGGCCGGTGTCGAGGAAGTCGCCCGCTCGTCCGGCGCGCGACCCGTGCTGTTGCTGGAGGGTGATCGGCAGGAGTGGATGTCGACGGCGTTCGAGGTGGTCGCGCAGCGCGGGGCCGGGCTGGAGGAGCGACTTCGTAACGGCTTCCTCGACCTGGGGCCGGGCGTGATCATCGGCATGGAGACCCCACACGTCGCTGCCGCGCTCGCCGACGCTGTCGCCGCTGCGCGCCGGGGTGTCGACACCATCGGGCTGGCCACTGACGGCGGCTACTGGATGATCGGGTTGTGTGCCGACAGCGTGACCATGGCTCATGAGTTGTTCGACGGGGTGCCGATGAGCCGCACTCATACGGGCCTCGCGCAACTGCGACGCATGCATGCGTATGAAAGGCAGGTTCGCCTGCTGCCGGTGGCTCGCGATCTCGACACCATCGATGATCTCAAGTCGGTTGCCGAATCTGGTCGCACGGGGACCTTGGCAGTCGTCGCGGCACATGTGCTCGCTGGCATTGTCTGAGTGGAGCCGACCGGCTCCGAACGACATCATGCTCAACGTATGCCGAGCGCGGCGTCCGCTCCTTCGGGCATTCCGCTGACCGCTGCTAACAGCGCATTCGCCGGTACCGACAGCGGCAGAATCGTGCGGGTGAGCAACAGATCGGTGTCGAGCCGGCCGTTGCTCACCGTCGGGCCGAAGCTACCCCAGAAGGCGCCGTCGGCCGTGATGCACAGTTCGCTGGGAATGTCGCGGGCAATCGCCTGCACGCCGAGACCGAGTTCGTCGGCGCGACCGCGGCGCACAATGGGCCGGACCAGGTGGTCCTCGGCGGGCACACCCCATGACGCCACCAACGCCTTCAATGGGTCGAGGTGCGCGCTGTCGAGTGGGCCGCCGGTGGTGGTGGCGATGCGCACTCGCACACCGCTCTCGATCAGCCGCGGTACCGAGGCCACGACCTTGGCGAAGTTCTCCGGCCCGCGAGCCATGTCATTGATGTCGGACAGGTGCGAGTCCAACGAGATCTGCAGCGCAATGTCGGGGTGAGCCAGCTTTGCGGCGCGCTCCAGCCGGTCGCCGACGAAGAGCGTGCCGTTGTTGAGCAGCACCAGCGGCAGGAACTTCACCATCTCCAACACAGCCTCGGGCAGCCACGGCAGTAGGAACGGCTCGCCGCCGGTGATACCCAGGGCGGTGAAGCCAAGGTCCTTGGACTGCTCGGCAACAGCGATCATTTGTTCTGCGGTGAGTTCGCGGCGGTCGCTGCGCGGTGACGACTCGGTGAGGCAGTACGAGCAGGCGAGGTTGCAGTGGTAGTTCGAGTAGAGCCAGACGCGGCCGGGCAAAACACCATCGCGAACAGCATCTGCAATCCGTCCTTGCGCAACTTGGGTGTCGGTATCGGTCATGACATTCCTTCCGCGGTCAGCCGTTCCAGAACATCTGATGAAGTGGGAAGCTGGAAGCCTGTTACGAAGCGGTTGAGAAACATGGTGGCGCCCACCGTGACTGAGATTTCAACGAGGTCGTGTTCGCCCCAGTGCGCCCGGGCTTCAGTCCACACGTCATCGGGAATCGGCCCGGTCGCGCCAGCGAGCGCATCGATCCAACCGATGAGTGCCCGCTCCTTCACAGAGGGAAAACCCTCCTCCAACGGCAGTTCGCCACGCAGCGCTCGCACCTCATCGGGGGAGAGACCGACGTCCAGCGACACAGTGGTGTGTGCATGGATGCAGTAGGTGCAACCCTGCAGTGCCGAGGTCCGCAAGATCGCAAACTCCTTGGCACGTACCCCGATTGCGCCAGCGCTGAGGGCTGGCCCGATGAAACCCAGCGCAGGCCCGAGAAGTTCGGGCACTGTGGCCAGTGCTGCGACGATCGGGCCAGGGTCGCCGCCCGCGAAGTACTGCTGTGCCGTCAGCGGCGCCGTTGCGGCGTCGAGAAGTTCCACACGTGACATGCGCACATCATCGCCCGAATCTGTTGGTCGGAGTGCCGTCGTGGCGGGAATTTCGTGATTGTTTCTCTGACGGAGGCGTCGTGCTGGGTACTCTCCTTCACGTGAGCGAACGCGACCATTGGGAATCGGTGTGGACGGAGAAGTCGTTCGACGAGGTGAGCTGGCACCAAACCGACGCCAGCGTTTGAAGCGAACTGGTGCGCCGAGTGTCGGTGCCCACGAGCAGAGTTGCCGTCATGGGCGCGGGTGCATCTGCGCTGGTGCTCGATCTGGTGCAGCGCGGCTACCAGTCCCTCGATGCCGTCGACCTGTCGTCGTCTGCTCTCGATCAACTGGCAGTGCTACTCCGTAAGGATGCTGAGAAGGTTCGCTATGTCTGCGCCGACGTGCGCGAGGTCCGTTTTGATGGTCCCATCGACGTCTGGCATGACCGGGCGACGTTCCATTTCCTGACCGCCCCCGACGACCAGGCGATGTACGTGCAGCGGGTTCGGGAGGCCGTGCCAGCCGGCGGCCACGTCGTTCTTGCCACCTTCGGCGAGGCTGGCCCTGAGCAGTGCAGCGGTTTGCCCGTTGTTCGTCACTCTGTGGGCGCGCTGTGCGACCTGTTCGGCGAATCGTTCGAGTTGCTCGACTCATTCGAGCGCGAGCACACGACGCCGTGGGGTTCTCCACAGGCGTTCACCCATGCGCTGCTGCGCCGCCGCTAACGGCCGCGCAAGAGTTTCTCGAATGTTTCGCCGACCCTCGTCGGTCCTTTCCGACCACTGGCGTATTCTCGGTGAACCAACTGAAGAGGAGCATCCCCCATGCAGCCAATCTCACGCCGGTCCCTGTTCGCCATGGCCGCGGTCGCGACACCGCTTGCCTTCCTCGCCGCCTGCGGTGATGACAAGAAGGACGGCGCCAGCGGCTCGACGCCGGGCGATACGACACCTGGTGATACGACTACAGGCGGCTCTGCGCCCGCCGCAGGTGCGCTGACGGGCACGGTCAACTTCCTCAACTTCACCGGCTGGGCGGGGCCCACCACCTATGCCGATTTCGCCGCCGCATTCCCAGGTGCGACCGTGAACGAGATTGCGTTCGCCTCGAACGACGACACGATCAGCAAGGCAAAGGATCGCGCCGGCGACATCGACGTGGTGCTGGTGGACGGCACCACGTTCCCGCGACTGACAGCCCTTGGCGTGTTGGCGGAACTGGGTGACGTGCCCAACATGTCGTTGGTCGCCGACCAATACAAGGGCAACAGCTGGGACCCGACGAACGCCAGCTTCGCCCCCACCGACCACGGCCGCACGGGCATCATCTACCGCAAGGATCTGGTGACCACGCCCCCGACCTCGTGGGCGGAGTTCTTCGAGATGGCGCCGGAGTACTCGGGCAAGGTCGCCATGCTCGACTACCAGGGCAGCGTGATGGACAACGTGTTGGTCATGCTCGGCAAGCCGGTGGGTTCCACCGATGAAGCAGACCTTGCTGCGGTCCTCGACGTATTGACCACGGTCAAGCCACACCTGCTGGCCATCTCCACCGAGGTTGGCAAGGCAGTCGCCGCCGGCGACTCAGTGATGGCGATGTGCGATGCCTACGACGCACAGTTGGCGCTCACCACCAACCCCGACGTCGTGTTCGTTGACCCGAGCGAGGGTCAGGTCGGTTATCTCGAGGGCCTCGCCATTCTTGACGGGCCGCGCAACGCGTTGGCCGGCGCCTTCGTCAACTTCTTCCTCGAGCAGGCCAACTACGCGGCCTTCATCAACAACGTTGCCTCGCCGTATGTGCAGCCGGACAACCCCGGCATCGACGCGGCGCTGAATGCATCGCCAGTGATCAACCCTTCCGCCGGGGTCGTTGCCAAGCTGCAGTATCACGTGTTCCTCGGCGAGGACCAGCCGAAGTTCGACGCCGTGTGGGACGCGTTCAAGGCGGCGTGACCAACCGCGGCAATCGTCCGCACGATGCCACGCGTGTGAAGTTGGGGCCGTTGGTGGTTCCCGACTGGCTGTTGGTGGTGATCGTCTGCCTGATCCCGGTCGGGTACATGGTGACGCGCTCGTTCGGACGCGCCAACCCCATCACGCTCGACATCGAGTTGATCGGCACTCTCGATCCGTATCGAACGTTGTTGTCCGGTATCTACCGGCCTGTCCTCGTGCGCTCCCTAGGGCTGGCAGCGGTCACAGTGACGATGTGCCTGTTGATCGGCACACCGGCGGCGCTCGCCCTCAGCCGTCTCAGGGGGCGGTCGCGTACCCGGGCACTCGTGGCGGTGATGCTGCCGTCGTTCGTCAGCTTCACCGTGCGAATCTTCGCGTGGCAGGGTGTGCTGGCAACGGGTGGCCCGATCGAATCCTTGACCGGTGCACAGTTGCTGTACCGCCCACCGGCAGTGCTCTTGGGCATGATCACTGCCTACGTTCCGCTGTTCATCCTGCCTGCGTACGTGGCGCTTGCGCGAGTACCTCGCTCGATGATCGAAGCAAGCGCCGACCTCGGCGCCCGGCACTGGCGCCAACTGGGCACCATCGTGCTGCCACTGGCGCTACCAGGTCTTGTCACCGGCGCGGTGATAGTGGGAGTGCTGTCGCTGGGTGAGTTCATCGTGCCGACGGTGCTCGGTGGTGGCAAGGTGCTGCTACTGGGAAACATCTTGGCCGAGCGCGGTGCCGGCCGCGATCAGCCTTTGGGGGGCGCGATCACGGTCTTCATGCTGTTGACCTTCGCCGCCGGCGGCGTGGTCGTCGCTATCTTCCGGCGGCGGGCGGCGCGTCATGCGTGAACGTGGTCGGGTCGCCAAGGCGGTGCTGGCCGGCGTGGTGCTGGTGCTCTACGCGCCGCTCGTATTCCTGGTGGTGGCCAGCGTCAACAAGAACCCCGTCTCCACTGACTGGCAGGGCTTCACCACCCAGTGGTACCGCAAGGCGTTCGACGATGCGAGCTTGCGTCGTTCCGTCGGTGTCAGCGTTCGTCTTGCCGTGCTCGCATCTCTGGGCGCAGTCGTCGTTGGTACTGTCGCCGCCATTGCGGCTCGCCGATCGCGCTTGCTGGGCAAGGTCAATGCGCTGTTCGCCACGCTGCGCGTCGCGACGCCTGAGATCATCATTGCCACCGGGCTGGCCGCAATGGTGCCGGTCGTGGGTTTCGCGTTCGGGTTCCGACCGATGTTGGTGGCGCACGTGGCGTATCTGTCCGCCTACGTGCTGCTCATCGTCGGTGCACGAGCGGCTGGCTCCGACAAGAACCTGGAGGAGGCCGCGCTCGACCTTGGCGCATCGAAGTGGCAGGTGCTGCGCGACATCGTGCTGCCCGACCTGCGCCCGGCGATCATCTCGTCTGCGCTGTTGGCCTTCGCATTTTCGTTCGATGACGTCGCGCTGTCGCTTGCACTGCGCGGCCCGAACGACACCACGGTGCCGATCTACATCTACTCCGCCGTGCAACGACGCGTCACCCCGTCGATTCACGCCGTCGGGGCTCTTATCATCGCCGTCGGAGTCGCCACCTTCGCGGCCGCCATGCTCATCCATCGAGCGATCGCCAGCGGCGAGGCGAGAGCCGCATGAGCGAGGCTGCACGTCGTTACCGGGGTGAAGTCCGGCCGTAGAAGCCCTGGCGTTCGGCATCGCTGAACAAGACGTCAGGTTGCTCGAAGTACGAGAACACCGCCACCACCCGGTCGCGCTCGCCGGCGATTTCGGTGACCCTGTGCGCGGTGTGGCGGCCGGCGAAGACGGTGAGGGTGCCTGGCTCGATGTCATGGCGTTGGACCATTGGGTCGCCGCCTTCGATCAGCTGTGCAACGCCGTCGTAGTTCGGATAATCGGCGGTGCGAAGCCCGGAGCGGAACTCGAAGTTGCCGCCGGCTGTGGGGCGTTGCAACAGCAGGGTGGTGGTGAACTCCGAGCGATCGAAGTGCCAATTCAGAGTCTCGCCTGCCCGATAGGACATCACGTTCACGCGAGCAAGGGCGTCATCCATCGTGTGCAGCGCATCGACCTCGATCACCTCGGCAATGAACCGCCGTAGCGGTGCCCATTGGTAGATCGCCAGAAGAGCTGAGCCCGTCAATTGATCAGCGCACACGGTGCGGTTCGCAGTCTCCACCGTGCGCAGTGCTGGGTGGTCTGGCGCCAGGCCCTCGACGCTTGGAAGAAAGTAGATGTTGTGTGTGCGGCGATGTTCGAAGCTGTGCTGCTCGATCAGCGGCCGGACAGTCGCCAGCGACTCCGCGACTCCGCGAGGTCGGAGAAAGCCGACAAGGTCGAACATGCCACGGCGGTGAAGTTCGTGGCGAGAGCGTGCCGCCAGCGCTCGATAGGCAGGAGATGCCGGCTCCGACAGTGGAAAGGCCTCGAGGTTGACGGCTTCGACGATGACTGGCGAAACGAAATCGTCAGACATGGTCGCGGGGGATTGTCCGAAGGAAGTGTCGCTCGGCGAACAGCTCGTCGCCGTCGAACGCTGCCAGGCGTGCAGTCACGATGAACGAGGTCTCGTCGCACGACATCGCTAGGTCCGACTCCACGCGCACGTTCCACTCATCGCGCCGGTACGTGGCCCGACACTCAACCGTCGCCCTCGCCTGTAGCGGTTCGTCGTCCACGATCGACGACGACCGCACACGGGTGAACGACTGCTCGGTACCGATGTCGTCGATCACGTAAACCCCATCGTCACGCGAGGCGACGAAGTCGGTTCGACGCTCGCCGAGGTCGCGCACGATGTGACGCGTCTCGGAACCCTCGCGCACGACAGTGACAGAACCGTGAGCCGCATCTTGCGGCGGACCGAACAGGTCTGCCCGAGACGCCACGATGTGTGCATGGGCAGGCAAGTCGATGCGTGATGCGTGCTCGTACACCGTCACGGTTGCCCGTAGTGGTGACGGCCAGATCATCGGCCAGTAGCTGGTGGACACCGAGAGCCGAAGCCGCTGACCGACGGCCACCGTTTGGGCGATGGCTTTCATCTCCACGACAACGTCGTATTGCTCGCCGGGCACCAGGGCGGTTGGCGTTTCATGGCTATTGCGGTGGCACAGGTTGAGCACGCCGCAGCTCAGGCGCTCAGAGGTGCCATCGGTGTGCACGGCGTTGAGTCGCACAGCCACCAGCGCTTGGGCCATGTCGCTGCTGATTCGTAGGCGGACGACAGGTCGCCCTGCCAGGTGCATCGGTTCTGTCAACACTGCGCTGTCGTAGGTCAGCGAACCGGAATCGTCGGCACGCTGATCGAGCGCGAGCTCGGGGGCGATCTTGCCCAGTCCGTACGCGCACCATTGGCCGGCTGCCAGGCCGACAGTTTGCGGTGAGCAGATGAAGGTGGTCGTTTCCGTGGTTGCGGGTGACTCGAGCAGCGTGCTCGGCCCGAGGTGCATGGTGCGTGCACAGTCGGCGGACCAGTCGTCGAACTGAATCCAGCTGCCGCGTCGCTGGGGAATGTGACCCTCCGGCAGGTGCGACTCCTGCAGCCACATCCGCATTGCTGGATCGTTCTCGACACCGGTGTCTCGGTCGCGGAGCCATCGGTCCCACCAGCGCGTCGCCTCCTGCAGGAAACCGATTGCTGGGCCGGGCACACCGTCCTGCGGGTACTTGTGGCCCCATGGCCCGACGATGCCCTTGCACGGCACCTGCAGATGCTCGACCAGCTCGAACACCGCCGCCGTGTAGCCGTCGGCCCAGCCGCTCACCGCCAGTACAGGTACCTCGATGGCCGACCAGTCCTCGATCACCGAGCCGTGCTTCCAGAAGGCATCGCGGCGCTGGTGCTCCAGCCAGTCGGCCGGCGCCAACTGTGCATTGTCGATGCGATTCCGCCACATTTCGCGCCCACGATCGCGGCCCACGATCGCGGGGTCGGGCGGGAAGCCGTTCATGGTGAAGAAGTAGCCGCCCCACTCCATGTTCTCCTCGTTGAGGCAGCCGCCCGTGTAGTGCACGTCGCCGTGGTAGCGGTCGACTGTCGAGCACAGCGAGATCACCGCCTTCAGCGCCGGCGGCCGACGAGCAGCGATTTGCAGCCCATTGAAACCGCCCCACGAAATTCCGATCATGCCCACCGCACCCGAGGACCACGGCTGGGCTGCCAACCACTCGATTACCTCGACGCCGTCGTCCTGTTCGCGTTGTACGTATTCGTCCTCCACCAACCCGTCGGAGTCGCCCATGCCCGCAATATCGACTCGGGCACAGGCGAAACCCTCGGCAGCGAACCAGCGATGCATGGCTTCGTCACCCAGGCGCGTTCCGTCGCGTCGGCGGTACGGGATGTACTCCAAGATCACCGGTGCCGGCTGCGTACGTGCGGTGCGGGGCAGGAACAGTCGCACTGCCAATCGCCTGCCGTCGCGAAGCGGAATCCATTCTGTCTCGATCTCTTCGATCAGGTGCAGGAGGTCTCGATGAGTAGCGATATCGCTATGTTACGCGAACGCTGCCAAGCGTGCCCCGGCGCGGCCCGAGTAGCTTTCGACCATGACGATGTCTGCGAGCAATGCCGATCGTGTGGTGCGTGAGTCTCTCGTTTTCACGTTGCGATTCGGTGATGCGCACCAGACATTTGACGACGCGGTCGGCGACTTTCCGATGGAGGCGATCAACGTTCGCCCACCCAACGTCGGCTACACCTTCTGGCATCTGATCGAGCACGTTCGCTTCTGCCAGCACGACATGCTCGAGTACCTGCTGGGTCCGGTGTACGAGCCCGTCACCTTCCCCGACGACTATTGGCCCCCCACATCCGCAGTGGCCAGCGAACAGCAGTGGCACGACACGCTGACCTCCTACCGTCGCGACCTTGACCGCGTGGAGACATTCGTGCGCGACGAGGGCCTCGACCTCTACACGGCTGCCGCAAATGCGTGGGAAGCAGCGCACACGCCACTTCGAACTGTGTTGGTCATGGCCGACCACGCCGCCTACCACGGTGGCGAGCTGGGCATCTTGCGCCAGGTGATGGGCCTCTGGACGCCCGACCGCATCGACCACTTCACCGTTGATGCCAGCGTGACCCAGAACGCCCCGCCAGAAGTGCCCTTGTGAACATCTGGCGGCCGTGGGTGCTCGTGTGCGCGGTTGCGGTGGTTGGCTGCTCAGGGGGCGACGCCGCACCTGCGACGGCAGGGTGCCCGCCCAGCCCGTTTCACCACACGCCACCGTTGGTGATCGCACATGCCGGTGGCGAGGCCTTGGCGCCAGCGAACAGCGTGCTGGCGATGCAACGCTCGATGGCGGCGGGCGCCGACCTGCTTGACGCGGACCTGTGGATGACCTCCGACGGGGTGGTGGTGGCACATCACGATCGAAGCATCGCAATCGACACCGACGGCACCGGCAACATTGACGACCTCACATGGGCGCAACTGGAGAAGGCTGATCTTCGCGCCGGCTGGACGGGTGAGGCAATCGATGAGCCGGTCCGCATTGCCTCGCTCGAACAGATTCTGACCGCGTTTCCTGACGTGACGATCTCGCTGGAGATCAAGCAGAGTGTGCCCTCGATGGCCAAGCCCCTGTGTGATGTGCTGCGTCGGCTCGATGCCGTCGAGCGGGCGTATCTCAGCGCCAACAATGATGACGATGTGTACGCCGCGCAGGCCGAGTGCCCTGGCTCGTTGGTGATCACGACGACCTACCGCGATGTCGCCGTGATGCGCCGCGTGCGCGAGACCGACGAAGCGTGGTGTGCTCCGGCGCCGATTGGTCAGCCGCCCTACAACGAGGAGCTGCTCGACCCCGAGAACGTCGCCTGGTCGCACGACCACGGCATGGCCATCTTCACCTGGACCATCGACGACCCTGCAACGCTGCTCGGCTTGGCGCAGGCGGGTGTCGACGCGGTGTACACACGCCGACCCGATATCGCCCGCCGAGTTTTCGACGAGTACGTCGCCGCCGATCCCTAGCCCAACAAGTCGTCGACGACGCCCAACCACAGGTCCGTGGTGAGCGTCAGTGACTCGACGTCGATGCGTTCGTCGTGCCCGTGGAAGCGCGAGATCATGTCTTCGTAGGTCACGTTGGCGCTGAACAAACCGGTGCCGTAGGCGACTGTGCCGCGAGCGCGGAAGAACCGCGCGTCGGTGGCACCGATCTCCAGTTGCGGCAAGAGCGTGGCACCCGGATACGCAGCTTGCGCCCGCTGGCCCAGCGCGTCCCACATCGGGTTGTCGAAGGTGGAGGCTGTGGATTGGTCGTCGATCAGGCGGCCGATCTGCACGCGATCCGCAAGGTCGCCGAGGGCCTCGCGAAGAGCGGCATCAACTTCGTCGCCGGTGACGCCGGGCAGCGTGCGTATGTCGACGTCGAGCTCGACGGTGTCAGGGATGACGTTGCTCTTGACTCCACCGTGCACGACGTTGGGCGAGAACGTGGTGTGGCTGCAGGCGTGCAACATCGTGGCGGTGCCCTGGTCAGGCAATCCCTGCAGCGCGGCGTACACCTCCGTCGGGTCGAGCAGCTGCCGGGTCAAGTGGGGCTCGAATTCGTACGCCTCGACTGTCGCGCGCCAGACGTCATCGAGCCCCGCCTGCGGCCGGTAGGCGCTGATGCGGCGGACGATCTCTGCTGCGGTGATGATTGCGTTGTCAGCGCCGAAGGGCATCGATCCGTGGCCGGGACTACCGCTGATGTGCAGCCGTCGCCAGGCGATTCCCTTCTCCGCAACCGTGATGGTGATCTTGCGGGTGCCATCCGACGAGGGCATGGCCACGCCCGCCAATTCGGTGAGCAGGTAGTCGCACCCGATCGCATCCCAGTGATGGTCGACCATCCACTTGGCACCCCACGTGCCGCCGGCCTCCTCGTCGGGTACGGCGAAGTAGATCAGCGTGCCCTTCGGGCGAAAGCCGCGCTGCGCAAGGTCGCGAAACGCGACGGCTTGTGTGGCGGTTTGGTACAGCATGTCCAGTGCGCCTCGACCCCAGACTTCGCCGTCGATCAGTTCGCCACCGAACGGATCGCGGCTCCACCCATCACGGTTCACCGGCACGACGTCGGTGTGCCCCATCAGGCACACCGACGGGGCCGTCGGGTCGGTGCCCTCCATGCGCGCGACCAGCGACGTGCGGCCAGGCCGCGACTCATAGGTGGCCAGCTCGACGCCGGGCCCCTCGAGGTACGCGCGCAGCAAGCCGACGTTGCGCACTTCACCGCCCGAGTCGGGAGTGCCGTCGTTGACACACTCCGTGCGAATCAATGCTTGCAACAACTCGGTGGCGGCACCGGTGAGGTCAGTCGTCATGGTGCGAAAGTAGCCGACCTGATTTCACGGTCCGCCTGCAGGCTTCTGTTCGCGCGGTCAGCTGGCGAGGGCGGCGCCGAGCACTTCTTGGAATCTGGGCCAGCAGGTCTCGATCCAGGCGGGGTCGTCGTCGGCGAAGGCGGCTCGTACCTGGGCGCGCACGGCGGCCGCCTCGGGTGCGGTTGGGTCGCCGTAGCCGTGCAGCCAGGCGTCGGCGCGCAGCGATTGCAGCACGCTGACACCGTCGACTGTGCCGTACTCGATGCAGATCGGCGTGACCTCGGCGTGGGGTGCCAGTTGAGCGGCCGCGTTCAGCCAGTCGCCGGCAACGATGGTCGAGACGCTGTCGCCCGACATCATCGAGATCGAGTCAGGCCACAGTGCCGCCGCCCGATCGAACAACGGGTTTCCGGGCATCGCGCTCGCGATCAGCTCTCCATGCCCCCATGGGCCGAGGCCGGTATGGAGGTCGATGATGATGACGCGCTGTGCGGCACCGAGATTGGTGGTGCACCACTCACGCAGCCAGCGGTGTGACCAGACAGGCCCGGTACCGCCGTAGAAGACACCCTTGGGGTGCGCGTACTGACCGCCGCTGACGACCGCCTGCATCTTCGGGAAACCCCACTCGCCGACCAGCGCGAGCAGTGCTTCCAGCGTGCGTTGCTGGTCGTCGGCCGTCCATTCGGCTGGTACGACGTCGGCCGCGATGCCGTCGTATTCGACGTTGTGGGGTGGAGGCTGCGACCAGTCGACGAAGTTGCGATTCAGGTCGACGTTGTCCTCGTTGACGCGTCGCACCCAGGCCATGCCGAACGGGTTGAACGCGTGCACGTTCACCACGCGAGTATCGGCGGGTCGTTGGTGGGCGAAGTGGCTGAGCCAATGGGTCTGCAGCGCGGACCCGCAGTAGCCCTCCACGCCGTGGGTCGCCGAAACGATCATCACGACGGTGGCTGCGTCGACCTGGCCCAACTCGGCGACGTCGATGCCCAACGACTCGCCTTCGGGACCTGTGAGCGGATGCTCGAACCTGTCGACCACCGCACCAGCAGACTCGGCCGCGGCAAGAAAGGCCGCCCGTGCCAGCGGATAGGAAGTACTCAATGTCACGCTCGGGGTCATTGCAACAGCTTCGCGCGTCAGAGGTCATTTTGCTGATGTCGGTCGTTGCGTCATATGGCGGCTACGACCCGCACGTCGTAGGCGCTCATCGCTCGATCCTTGGTGACGAACTCGAGGTTCTCGGAGATTGCCTGTGCAACGAGCATTCGATCAAACGGGTCGGTGTGGTGCAATGGAAGTGCGCCCGCCACTTCCGCGTGGCGAAACGTGACGTCGAGGGGGTCGAAGCCCCGGTCGACACAGAGCGCTGCGAACCCTTCCGGAGCGTCCAACTTCCCGAGTGCTCGCTTGACTTCCACCTCCCACACCGAAATGGCCGACACCATGACTGTGTTGCGCGGTTCGGTGACCGCGCTGCGAACCTCGGGCTTGAGGAGCTGAGGAGACGCGAACACCCAGAGCGCCACGTGCGTGTCCAGAAGCAACTGCCTCATGGCTTCTGGCCTGCAAATGCTGCAGCCACGTCGTCGGGCAGATCGTCGAAGTCGTCATGGATGGTGACCTGTCCCTCCCAACCGCCCAATACCCGGGCGGCGATCACTGGACGGAAAGGCACCAGTTTCGCAACGGGCACGTTGTGGCGCCGGATGACGACCTCCTCGCCGGTCGCCTCGACCTTCGCAATGAGTTGTGAGAGGTGCGTCTTTGCCGCGTAGATACTGACAGCCATCAAAAAGTGTAGTCAGACCTGATCAGATTCAGTACTTCCCACACGCGTCGAGTGGGAATCAGGCGGGGGTCAAGGCGGTTGGATGGATTTGTGACAAATGACGTGCAATCGCTTCCCGAGGCCGATCTTCCCGAGGCCGTTGTCTATTGGCGGCCGGGGTGTCCGTTTTGTTCCATGCTGCGCGCCGGGTTGCGACGCAAGGGCATTCCCTACCGCGAGGTCAACATCTGGGAAGACCCAGAGGCTGCTGCCTTCGTTCGATCTGTGGCGCGTGGCAACGAGACCGTGCCCACGGTGACGGTTGGCTCGGTCTCCTTGGTCAATCCGTCTGCCGGTGAGGTCGCCAAGCTGCTGGCTGCCGCCGGTAACTGAGCCGTCTCGGCTACTTCGGAGCGAGCGGTGGGCCGAGGATTTCCGCTCCGTACGGCCCGATCGCGCCGACGAGGCGGGCGATGTCGGGTTCGGCCGGCGGCGGGATCGTCCTGGTCGGCGCTGGATCGCTGGCATCGACGTGGTACTGCTCGAAGCCGGGTGGGGTGACGAACTCGAGGAATCGAGCCTGGTCGCTGTCGACCCGGAACGTGTGCGGGATGTCGCGAGGCAGCCAGACAAAGTCGCCCGCGCCGACGACCCGTTGCTCGCCGCCGATGTCGACGGTGAGCTCGCCGTCGATGACGAAGAGCGCCGTGCCCTCGCGCCGATGGACGTGCCGTGGTGGTGAGAACCCGAGGTTGGCGCGCTGGTCCAACACTGCGAGCTTGCCGTCGGTGTCTGCGCCGCCGGCGACAATGGTGAGCAACGTCCCCACGAACCACCGGTCTCGTTCGGAGACTTCTTCAGATGTGATCACGCCATCAACCTTTCTGTAGTGTCACTCTAAATATATATCGCTACGATGCTGACGTGCGAGGCCTCCCCGCTACTGACGGACGCCACGAGCGTTCGCGATCGACGAGACGCAAGATCGTGGTCGCCGCCATCGAATTGTTCGTCGCCAACGGATATGGCACGACCTCGATCGCGGCGGTGGCGAAGCACGCCGGCGTCGCCGTCCAGACCGTGTACGCGACGTTCGGTAACAAGCCGACCATCCTTGCCGCCGCGCTGGACCAAACGATCGCCGGCGACGATGCTGCCGTCGACGTCAACGCACGCGAGTGGATGCGCGACGTGCTCCATGCCGCCACCGCCGTCGACCGCCTCGACGCGTACGCCGCAGGAGTACGCCGAATCATGACCGGCGCTGGTGACATGTTCATGGTCGTGGCGAGCGCGGCGGCCGTCGACGCGGAAGTCGTCCAGCTGGCCGCAACGACGGAGGCCCGCCGCCGGATCGGAGCGACCTCGGTGATCAACGCCGTGCTCGAGGTGGGCAGTCTGCGTGATGGACTCGATGCTGAACGTGCCGTAGACCTCCTTGCGCTGTTCAACAGTCCCGCAACGTTCCACCAACTGGTGCGTGCCAGCAACTGGAGTCTCGACGAGTATCAGGACTGGCTCGCCGGCACCCTGGAACGCGAACTGCTTGCGCCTCGGAGATGATGGTGAGCGCTAGCCGCGCAGCAGGTCTTTGGCGATGGCGATGATCTGGATCTCGTCGGTGCCGGCGTAGATCTGCAGCACCTTGGCGTCACGCGCCAGTTGCTCCACTCGGAACTCGCTCATGTAGCCGTTGCCGCCGAACAACTGCACCGCTTCCATCGCCACTTCGCTGGCGGCGCGAGCGCTGTACAGCTTCATCGCTGAGGCCTCGGCCAGCGACATGCCGTGGCCAGCCGCACCCATCTCCATCACCCGGAACACCAGGTTCTGCACGTTCATCCGCGCAACTTCCATGCGCGCCAGTTTGTCCTGGATCAGCTGGAACTCGCCGATCGGCTTGCCGAACTGCACGCGGTCCTTCGCGTACTTCACGCTCAGCTCCAGGCATTCCTCGATGATGCCCAGCGCCATCGCGGCGACGCCGCTGCGCTCTTGCATGAACGTGGCTTTGGCGCCATCGCGTCCACCCTTCGACTGGTCTTCGGACTCACCGATCAAACGGTCGCGGCCGACGCGCACGTCGTCGAGGAACAGCTCGCCGGTGGGAGAGCTGTGCATGCCCATCTTGCGCAGTGGCTTGCTCTGCACGAAGCCCGGCATGCCGCGCTCGAGCACGAACGACAGCACCTTGCGCTCCGACGGCGGGTTGCCTTCGTCGAGCTTGCAGATGAACACGGTCGTGTCGGCATATGGGCCGTTGGTGATGAACGTCTTGCTGCCATTCAGGATGTAGTCGTCGCCGTCGCGACGGGCCGTGCTCTTCATCGAGCCGAAGGCGTCGCTACCCGAGCCGGGCTCGGTGATTGCCCACGCTCCCACCTTGTCCATTGTCAGCAGGTCGAGCGCCCACCGCTCCTTCTGGGCAGTGGTGCCCTTTGACATGATGGCTGCCGACGTGAGACCCATGCTGACGCCCATCGCCGTCACCATGCCGGGGCAGACACGGCACAGCTCGATGATCGGAATCAGGCTGAGGCTGCCCCCATCGCCACCCTTCGATTCCTTCGCAGTAGGCGGTTCGTCGCCGCGAGCGAGCGCCTCTGCCACAAGCTTCTCGCGGCCGATCTGCTTGGCGAAGCGATCTCGCGCCATGGCGTCCATCCCGAACGTCGCAAACAGCTTGCGCAAGATGTCGTACGGCGGAAGGTCACCGTGTTCCAGTTCTTCCACATGCGGGCGCACTTCTTCGTCGACGAAGCGCTTCACCGCGTCGCGAATCATCTGGTGC
>JBBQMG010000018.1:0-39667 GCA_038328705.1 Acidimicrobiales bacterium
AACTCGTGGTGGTCGAACTACGGCCAGTTGCGACGATCAACCGACCGCAACATGGTCCACCGCTACGCCGCCGTCAGCCTCGCCACCACCGTGCTCATGACCGCACGACTCATCGACTACCGAGACCGATGGAGCCCAACATTGTCACCTATCCGCTGAGCCCCTTACTGCGCCGAACATGAAGAGAATGCCGATCGTGGGTTTGCTGATGCCGAGCAACGATGCGTGCGCCGGCATGAAGGCGAAGAGGAAGCCGAACCCGAGCGCAATCGCCACATCCGTCACCAGGAGGTGCACGAAGAACCGGTCGCCCAGCACGTCTGCAAACCCAACCCGAGTCGGACATCGCTGATCGAGCGGCACATGCCCCGACGGCATACCGGGCAGCACGGCCAGGAAGACCACGTAGGTGGCGACGTTCACGCCGAAGAGCCAGCGAAAGGCGGCGACAGTGTTGCCGCTCACCAGAAAACCACCGAGCGCGCCACCGAGCGCGGCGCCAAGGTTGAGCGCTGCTCGCTGAAAGCCAGATACCGCCGGCCGCTCGTGGGGTTGCACCATCAGCGCCAGCAGCGCCGCCTGCAACGGGAACCACATTGCATTGCCGACACCAAGCAGCACAGACACGCCGAGTGCCTGCTGAAACGTTGTCACGGTGGCGTAGAGCGAGCCGACCACAATTGACACGAGGCACCCGGCCGTCAGGATTCGGCGAGCTCCGAAACGGTCCGACAGCGAGCCAGCGAACGGTGTACCAAGAACCATCGTGAAGCTCATGGCACCAACGGCGAAGCCCGCCTGGCTCAGCGAGGTACCGCGGACTTCGTGGAAGTAGATCAACACGAAACCGAACAGCGCGGCGGAGCCGACCATGTTGATGACCGTTGCGACAAAGAACCGTTGCAGCGCCGGGCTGAAGGAACGAAAGCCCGGGTTCGACATCGCCGGACAGGGTAGGTGGGGATCAGCCGCGCGCCGATATCGATTCGCGATACTCCGCACTGCATGTTGCACCACGACACACGCACCGGCTTCACCATTGCCGATACGGTCGCATCGTTCACTCGGTCGACCCCATGGGAGCTCGTTGACGAATTGCCACTGAAGTTCGATGCGTACCACCCGCAAGGGATGGCACGGGTCGGCTCAACCTGGTGGGTGTCCACAGTCGACATCGACAAACGTCGCGGCCTCGTGCTCGCGATCGACGGCGATGGGCAGCTTGTCGAGCAGATCCCCGTCGGCGATGGCCTGCGATACCACCCCGGCGGGATGGACTTCGATGGCGATGCGTTGTGGATCGCGAGCGCGGAGTATCGACCGAACTCGTCGGCCACCATCTACCGGATGACCCCAGGCGGGCAGCCCGAGCACGTCTTCGAGGTCGATGACCATGTGGGCGCAATTGCACGATGTGGCCGCAGCGGCGACCTCGTCGGCTGGTCATGGGGGTCGCGCCGCTTCTACCGGTGGTCAGTGGACGGCGAACTGTTGGCCGCCGCAGTGAACCCGGCGTTCTTCGTCGATCATCAGGACTGCCAGTGGCTGAAGACGGGCCATCTGCTGTGTGGCGGCGTCGCTGAAGTCAGCCTTGTCGACGGGCCCGGATGGCTCGGCGGCATCGGACTGTTGCGAGCCGAGGATCTGGTGATGACCCGCGAGGTGCCGTTCCCGAAGTATCAGGTCGGGACAGGGCGGGTTGGCACGCACAACCCAATCTGGTCCGAGGTGCGAGATGGCCGGCTCATCGTTCACCTGTTACCCAACGACGGGCACGGGGCGATTCTGTCCTACGCGACACCGCTCGTCGGCAGACCGAGCTGATCGCGCCGGCTGGACTCAGGCTCGGTCATCACCGCGCTGTACAAGCCTGCGAACTCGTCTCCGGCCGAAGCCCACGAGTAGCGCTCGCGCACGAACCGAGCCGCCCGTCGACCCCTGGTCGCCAGCGCCAACGGCTCCGACACCGCCTCCGCCAATGCCTCGGCCAGGGCTGCCACGTCGTCGGGAGGAACCATCCAGCCTGTTGGACGGCTGGGGTCGACATTGATGAATGCACGCGGCCCGCCGGTGTTGGTCGCGATCGGGGGCACGCCAGCCGACATTGCTTCGAGGTAGACAAGTCCGAAGGGTTCGTCGACCGAGGGAGCTGCGAACACATCGCTGCAAGCAAGGGCCTCCGCCAAGTCTGCGTGGTCGCGCCAACCAACGAAGAACACGCCCTGCGCGTCGAGCCGCTGCACAGTGTCGTAGGGATGCTCGCCTTCCCACTCGCCCGGGTAGCCGCCGACGATCACCAAGATCGCCGCACTTCGCGTTGTCCGGCGCATGGCGTGATGGGCTTCGATCAAGACTTGCAGGCGCTTGAAGCGAAGGAAACGACCGGCATACAGCACCACCGGCACCGGCGAGCCGTCTGCATCGACGAACACAGAGAGATCGTCGGACACGTAGCGAACCGAGCCTTCACCGTGGCCCGGCCGCCAGCCACGGGGGTCCTCGACGAGCCACCGCTGCCAACATGCCAGCCGCTCACCGACGGTCAGTGACCGATGGGTGAACACATCGGTATCAACACCATTCGCAATTGTGACCACGCGCCCTGGTGGCACGGCTAGCAGATCGAGAGCGAGTTGATGATCCATCGCAGAGACGGTCACCACCCTCGCCGAGCGCTGCGCCCATCGACGCATTCGGCATGCCCAGTCGTGCGCGAAACCTGTCTCATAGGTCGACTCGAGCATCTTCAGTTCGGTGCCATGCAGGTGGGTGATCATCGGAACGCTCGGCCACAGTTGCTGCACGGCCTCATGCATTGGGGTGAGGTGATGCAGGTGGACCAACGCCGGCATCCGATGCGCTCTCGACAGGAAACGCTTCCAACTCTCCACCTGCCGGTCGAAGGCGCACTCGTCGAGATCGAAGAAGTGGCAATCCGGGACACCGGGCTTGGCTTCGTAGGACGCATGCATGGGCACCGGTGCCGCCATCGGGTCAGCCCCAGCCGCCCACGACTGAACCGCGGGGCTGTAGTCCAACGACTCGCATCGCAGCGCGGCGAAGAAGTTTCCTGCATGTGATGGTTCGCGTTCGGAGCCCAGCGATCCAGAGAACACCGTCGGCTCCCACTGGGTGCCGACGAGTGCGCGTGACAAATAGCGGGCCACTTGCGCACTGCCACCTCGCGGGTAGAAGTAGAACCCCATTGCAGCGTTCTGACTTTCCGAGGTAACCATCTGTTCACCGTACGGACACCTGGGCCAAAGCGCAAGAAAAGATGAGGCGCCGCGATTTCGGTCAGTGGCTGTGATCGTGCCCGTGGTCGTGACCGTGTGGCATCTCACCGATGACGAAGTCGTGATGGTCGTCGTGCTGGATTCCCTGCAGCGTGATGCCAAACGTCTGCAGCAGCATCGAAGTGTTCAACACATCCTCCGGCGCGCCCTGGGCGATGATGCGACGGTTCAGCAACATCACCTGGTTGCACCCGGACGCTTCGCCGATGTCGTGCGTGGCGGTGACCACTGATGCACCACGAGCCAGCGCCATCTCCACCAGCTCTCGATAGCGCTCGCGGCCGGCAACATCCAGGCCACCGGTGGGCTCGTCGAGCACCAACAGATCGGCCTCGCGAGCCATCACCTGGGCGAGATAGACGCGTTGCTGTTGCCCTCCAGAGAGTGATCGCAAAGGCTCGTCGGCGAGGTGCGTGACTTCCATGTGCGCCATCGCGTCGTGCACGAGCTGCCGGTCGCGATCGGCCGTGCGCCCGAACAGACCCAAGGCAGCGAACCGGCCCATGCGCACCACTTCGATCGCACGGATCGGCACCACGAAGCGCGCTGTGTGGGCCTGCCCGAGATACGCAATCCGCTTCGGGCGTGTTCCAGGCTTTCCACCCAGCACCTCCAGCGAACCGGCAAGCGGTGGGATGAGTCCGAGGATGGTCTTCAACAGCGTCGACTTGCCCGAGCCGTTGGTCCCGACCAGTGCCAGCGACTCACCTGGCTGCAGCGTGAGCGAGATTCCCTCCACCACGGGGTCGGTGCCATAGCCAACGGTCAGCGTGGTCGCGCTCAACGGGGCGGCGCTCACGTGGCACCGACCGGACTTGCCGAGACTGGCCCGCGCAACCCACGCGCAACGCTGCGACCGGCGACTTGCGCGACGAGTACGACGAAGAACGCGCAGACGGTGACGAACACGACGGTGGCTCCCGCCGAGGTGTCGTAGTGGTAGCTGAGCAACAGCCCCACGTATACCGACGTGGCGCCGATGCCGATTGCCCACGCGATCATCGCCCAGATCCGCCGCGCCAGTAGCGCCCCCGCGCTGGCAGGCGCGATCAGCATTCCGAAAACCAGCAGGGTTCCGACAGCCTGGAAGCTGACCACCACGGTGGCAGCCACCATCACCAGCATGATGGCGTGATATCGGCGAGACGAGAAGCCGGAGACATCAGCCTGCTCGGGATCGAAGCACAGCAGCAGGAACGGCCGATAGAGCAGCGCGACGCACGCAGAGATGACAACCACCGCTATGGCCAGCACCAGAATGTTGGCCGCTCGAATTCCCAGAATCTCACCGAAGAGAATGCGCACGATGTCGCCGTTGAACGAGTCGGTCCGCGACACCATGATCACGCCAAGAGCCAACATCCCGACGAACAGCAGACCGATTGCAGTGTCGGACGAGAGGCCAGATCGGTTGGTCACGAAGCTGACGCCGACGATCATCACCGCCGAGCCGACGGCCGCACCGAGCATGCCCGGAGCGCCCAGCAGCAGTGCCCCCGCCACACCCGGCAACACGCCGTGCGCCAGTGCATCGCCGATGAACGCGAGACCACGCAGCACCACGAACGTACCGGCCACAGCGCACAGCACTGAGACGAGAATGCCGGCGACGAGCGCGTTGCGCATGAACTCGTTGTTGGAGAAGGGCGCGATCAACCAGTTGTACATATGGGCGTATGCAGCCTAGGCAAGGGCCGTGGCTACCTTGGTGGCGTTCTCCAGGAGGAACGTCGCGTACGTGCCGTCGTCGGGCAGGGTGTGCGACGCGAGGTCGACGACCTTGACGCCGGTCTCCTGACCAATTGCGTCCGCCACCTGGGTCGGCGTGCCGATCTCGGTGAAGATGGCCTTCACGTTCTGCGCCGCGATCTCGGCGGACAGCGTTGAGAGATCCTGGGCCGACACACCCGCCTGCGTGGTGAGACTGGGGATCAGCGCACCGATCAGTTGAAAGCCGTAACGCTTGGCGAAGTAGCCCATCGACTCGTGGCCGGTGACCAACTTGCGATTCGATTCCGGCACTGCAGCGAGAACGTCCTTGACCTCGGCATCGAGCGAGTCGAGTCCCGCAACCACCGCTGTGATGCCATCGGCGACGTCAATGCCCTGCTCGGCCAGGGTGGGACCGAGCGCGACCATCGCATCTTTGAGCGTCAGCGGATCCATCCACAGGTGTGGGTCTTGAGCACCGACTTCCTGGTCTGGGTCGCCGGTCGGCAAACCTTCGCCCTCGCCGACGAGACGAATGGTGACGTGGTCGGAGGCCACGAACGTCGCTACCCCGTCGTCCTGCGCATTGTTCAGGACATCCAGCACGCCGCCCTCGAGGTCGAGGCCGTTGCGCACGATCAGGTCCGCGTTGTTCAGTCGCTCGATGTCCTTCGCCGACGGCTCCCACTCGTGCGGGTCCGAGCCATTCGGAATCAGGACGACCACGTTGGCGGCATCGCCCACCGCCTCACGAACGAGCGAGCCAAGGATCGAATACGTGACGACAACGGTCTTCTTGCCATCGGCATTGTCAGCCGTCGTCCCTCCACAACTGGCCACTACCGGCACCACCGCCAGCGCAACGATGGCAGAGCGCACCACGCGATTCAGAATAGGAAGCATTCCTAAAACTCTAGGTCTCAGAAACCGATCCACAACCTCTCTCACGATCAATTCCTATCGATTCTCGTTTCTCGGTAGGCTCTCCGCCGTGACCGTTGCTCTCGATCTCGCGCATGTCCACGACGCAGCTTCGACGCGGTTGCGCGGCGTTGATCAGCTGTACACCACGGGCCGACGCGAGCTGGTCGAGCTGCTTGCTTCCATGGGCAGGCCAGTCACGATCCCCGACCTTCTGGGCGAGCGGCCCAAGCTGACGCAGAGTTCGGTGTACCGCAATCTCGCGATGCTGGAGTCGGCGGGGGTTGTGCAGAAAGTCGTCAGCACCGACGACCGCGCTCGCTTCGAACTTGCAGAGGACCTCATGGGCCACCACCACCACCTCATCTGTGTGGACTGTGGCCGCGTCGACGACTTCGTGGTGTCACCCGCCGCCGAGCACCGCATCGAGTCGGTCCTCGAGCAGGCAATCACCGACACCGGCTTTCAACCATCTGGCCATCGATTGGACATCGTTGGCGTCTGCGTCGACTGTGCGTAACGGCCACCATTCGTGGCGGCGCCGAGCTCAGTCCCCTACCGCAACTGGCGGCTCCCATAGCGCGCTGGCGCGGTCGGACAATTCGCGGCACGCGGCGGACAACACCCGCTCGAAGATGAGATAGCACGACAGGCCCAACAGCACGATCAGCGCAGCGGGCAGCAGCCATGCCCCGCCAGCAGCGGTGACGACGCTTGCCCCGAATTGTCTGCCCCACAGCCCACCGGCCGCGAAGGGCAGCACCGCCACACCCGCCATCAGCTGCCAGGGCGACCAGCCGAAGAGTTCACCCCAGCCGGCGATTCCTTGACCGATCGCAGCAAAGACCATCACATTGCCGAGCAGCGCCAAAACGATCCAAACAGCAAGTGTCGCTCGCCTCCAGCCGCCTGAGGCCCAGCGGGTGCGCAGCGCCACGGCCGCCCACATCAACCACCGCTTGAAGACGGGCACCCCTGCAACCTTCAACATCTCACGGAAGAACGCGTCGGAGAGCGCGTCGCTTTTCAGTGCACCCGTGTTCGGATCACCGTCGGTGATGAGACGGTCATGGATCATCGCGGCCAGCGTGTGCCGGCCGTATGGCATCTCGAACCACGACATGAACTTCGGTACGGACGCCAGGTCGGTGACTTCACGGTCAACCTCGAACGTCCGAGCCCTGTCAACCATCTGCGCAGCAACATCGGGCGCAACGTTCCTGGCAATGAGCGAGCGGTGCAGCTTGTCGAGGGTGACGCCGTCGGCGAACACGAACTTCGTTCCCACACAGAAATCCTTGAGGCCAACCTGCGACATCACCACGTGCCCATCGGGCGCAGCGACGCGAAATCCCGAGTAGCCGTTGACCACCACCCAATCCGTCCACACAACATCGGTTGCCGTCATGGTTCACAGATGCCGCAGCATGGGTGCGGATACAACGACATTCGACTTTTCCAACGCTGCCTGCGGCACACTGACCGTGGCATGTCGACCTTGACCGACCTACTTCCTCCCGTCGGCAGCGATCCGTCGTTGGTACTCGACGCGTTTGCGGCGTGGGCCACGGCTGGGGGGCGTCCGCTGTACGCGCACCAGGAAGAGGCAGCTCTGGCGCTGGCCGCCGACGAGCACGTGGTGCTGGCCACACCGACCGGTTCCGGCAAGAGCCTGGTCGCGATCGCTGGCATTCTGCTCGCGCTCAACGACGGCCGGCGCGCCGTATGGACAGCACCCATCAAGGCGTTGGTGGCGGAGAAGTTCTTCGACCTCGTGGATCTTTTGGGCGCGCAGCAGGTCGGCCTCGCGACCGGCGATGCATCCATCAACTCCGACGCGCCGGTGCTCGTGTGCACTGCGGAGGTGTTGGCGAACAACGCGCTTGCGCACGGCTCGGCGAGCGACTTCGGTTTTGCCTGCCTCGACGAGTTCCACTACTACGCCGACCCTGACCGCGGGTGGGCATGGCAAATACCGCTGCTCGAACTGACCAACTGCCAGATGCTGTTGGCCTCGGCCACGCTCGGCGACATGACAGCGATCGCGACGGACCTCTTCGAGCGCTCTGGTCGCGCTGTCGCCGAGGTCACCTCGGTGGACAGACCGACACCGCTGTATCACCAGTGGCGAATGATGTCTGTTGCCGACAGCGTGCTCGAGGCCGTACGCGACGGGCTCAGCCCGGTCTACGTGGTGCACGCCAACCAGGCCGCCGCGATCGAACGCGCACAGGGTCTGGTCAGTACCAACGTCACCACTCGCGCTCAGCGGGAAGCGATCGCCGCCGCGATGACTGGCATCAAGATGGGACGGGGCTTCGGCGAGACACTCGACCGGTTGATCCGCAATGGCGTCGGTGTCCACCACGCCGGCATGCTTCCCCGATATCGCCGCCTGGTCGAGCGGCTCGCGGCCGACGGACTCTTGCCGGTCATCTGCGGCACCGACACCCTCGGCGTCGGCGTCAACATCCCCATCCGGACAGTCCTGATGACGGCGCTCACCAAGTTCGACGGCAATCGCGTTCGCCAGTTCAGCGTGCGCGAGTTTCACCAGTTGGCCGGACGGGCGGGACGACCGGGTTTCGACCCGGACGGTCACGTGTGGGTGCAGGCGCCCGACCATGTGATCGAGAACAGTCGTGCGCTGGCCAAGGCTGGCGACGATCCGAAGGCACGACGCAAGGCTGGCAAGGCAAAGGTGCCCGAAGGCTTCGTCAACTACGACGAGGCAGCAATGCATCGCATCACTGCTGCTCGGCCAGAGCCGCTCACCTCACGCTTTCGCGTCACAGCCGACCTGGTCGCCGGCGTACTGGGCAGACCCGACGGTCCAGCTGCGCTGAAGCGTTTGCTGGCCACCAACCACGACGCGCCGGCGAAGCGGCGCCAACACAAGAAGCGCGCCATCGCCGTCTATCGCAGCCTGGAGGGCGCCGGAGTCGCAGAACGGATGCGTGATGCCGACGGCCGCTGCCTTGGCGTGCGTGTCGGTTCACTCGTGGAGGGCCGCGACGAACGCGCTGCGCTGCGGTTCTCGGCGCCGCTCACCCCATTCGCGATCGAGGTGATCGCTACCTTTGATCGTGACGACCCTGCGTACCTGCTCGACGTCGTCAGTGTGGTCGAGGCGGTGCTCGACGACCCGCGCCAGATTCTGTACGCGCAGCAGAACGCGGCGAAAGGCGTCGCCGTCAATCGCATGAAGTCAGAGGGCATGGAGTACGAGCAGCGGATGGAGGTGCTGGACACCATCACATGGCCCAAGCCGCTGGCCGAACTGTTGGACGACTGCTTCCACGAGTACCACCAGCACCACCCGTGGATCCACGAGTTCCCCTCACCGAAGTCGATCACGCGCGAAATGCTGGAGGGCGGCGACACCTTCGCCACGTTCGTACGCCGCTATCGGCTTGAGCGCAGCGAGGGTCTGGTGTTGCGCTACCTCACCGACACGTGGCGCACACTCGACCGGTCACTTCCCGACGACGTGTACACCGACGGCCTGGAAGACATCGTCGAGTGGTTGGGCCAGTTGATCCGCGCCACCGACGCAACGCTGCTGGACGAGTGGGCGGTGCTGGCCGGCAAGCCGGTGCACGAACACCTGGCACCGGTTGCCCCGAGTGTGGGGCCGGTCGGCCCTCCCCCGGCCTGGCGTACTGCGGTGCGCACCGCGGCGTTCGGTTGGGTCGAACTCTTGGCCCGCCGCTCCTATCCCCCTTTGGCCGAGCGAACCGGCTGGAGCTACGAGCGGCTCGCAACAGCGATGACCCCGTACTGGCAGACGTACGATTCGCTCGGTATCGACGGCGACTCTCGCTCGGCGGCGCACTTCTCGCTCGAGGAGGAGCCAGATCGATGGGTCATCACGCAGCAGCTCGCCGACCCCGACGGTGACGGCGACTGGCGATTCATCGCCACGATGGACATCGCTGCTGCTCTCGATGAGGGCGCACCGGTACTGGTGCTCCAACAACTTGGCCCCTACGACGCCGCAGGTGATGACGGCGACGATTCCGAGTCCGAGTCCACCGAGTAGGGCGTCACGGGCACGATCAACGGCACTACCAGCGCCACCACAACGTTGAAGCCGGCAGCAATGAGCAGCGCGTTGCGCACGCCGACTCCCGTCGCGATACCGCCCCACGCCACTGCACCGACGGAAGTACCGAGCCAGACCATCAGCATCGCCAACGCACTCCCGCGACCGCGCACCCAACCTTCGAGCTTGAGCGTGTAGTTGGAGAACAAGACGTTGAGCATTCCCATCGTGCCTGCCCCTGCGAACAGCAACGCCACCATTCCGACCCACAGCTGTCCGGCGGCCGCGAACAACGCCGTGCCGCCCGACCACACCAACGCAGCGATCAACACTGCCCGCTCCGGATACCGAGCAGCACGCAGCCGCGGCAGCAACCACACCGCACCAACCGAACCGAGTCCCAACGCAGCGGACAGCAGACCAAACCCACTTGCGGAGACGTGCAGGCGCTGGCGGGCAACCAATGGCATGACTGCAATGAGACCGGCGCCCGCCGTGGTCATCGTTGCAAGTCGAATGATCGGGTTTCGGAGCGCGGCCCGACTTCGTACGTGGCGTACACCCTCGCTGATTGCGGCGTTGATCGCCTCGGGGCGCGTCGGGCGGGCGATGCCGCCCCGGTAGCCGTTGACCACAGCGATCACGCCGACGAACGACACAGCGTTCAGGGCGAAGACGCCGCCCGGCCCCGCGATCGCGATCACGCCACCCGCAATCGCTGGACCGAGCGTCTGTGCCGCGTTGCGCGAAATTCCATCGAGGCCGATCGCTTGCGGCAGCGTCTGCGAATCCACCAACTCCGGCGTGAGCGCCATGAACGCCGGCGCAGCAAACGTCAGCGCCATCGACTCGAGGAACGTGCCGGTCAGCAGAACCGTCGGCGACATTGCGCCGACCCCCTGTGCAACCGCCAGCGCTGCTGCGACCGTCAGCGCGGCCAGCTGTGTGGCGATGATGAACTTGCGGCGATCGAGCAGGTCCGCGAACGCACCTGCGTACAGCGCGAGCAGAAAGCCGGGAACGGCCCACGAGGCCTGGACCATACTGACCAACGTCGGCGAGTTGGAGAGTGTCGCCATGGTCCAGTTGGCGGCGACCAGATGCATGAACGTTCCGACGTTGCTGACCAACCCCGCAATCCACAGCCACCGGTACACCCGCACACGAAGCGGCGACCACGGGCCGGGAGCAAGCTCAGTGTGCACCCGTCCGAGGGTACCGCCGCCTCGCAACGCCGACCATCCCCCAACCTGTCGCGTTTGCCAGCGACTCACATGGTGGTCACGGCCGCGACAGGTTCGATGGTGTGACGGGGATCAATTGACAGCTGGACTGGCAATAGGTACGTTCACTTCGTGACTGCTCCGACCCGACTTCAGCTGATCGACAATCTGCGCAGCGTGTTCCAGTCATTCGGCGCTGTCGTCGATGGACTGTCCGACGAGGAGTGGGGTACCCAATCGCTGTGCCCGGCATGGCTGACGCGCGATGTTGTCGAGCACGTCACCGCAATCGAACTGGCGCTACTGGGTTGGCGGCCCGGTGACGACAACCCGTTCACGCGGATGGCCACAATTCAGCCCGAGCTGCAGACCCTCTCGCCGGCCGACCTCACATGGCGATACCACGAGGTCACCACGGCCCGAATCGCCGAGCTGACGGCAATGGCCGACGAGGAGTTCGCCCAGCCGTCACTCACTCCGGTCGGCCCTGGCACGTACAGGCGTTTCATGGCCATCCGCTGCTTCGACGTCTGGGTGCACGAGCGCGACATTCGCGTTCCGTTGGGTCTCGGCGGCGATGACGATGGACCGGCTGCCGAGCTCACGCTCGACGAAGTGCATGCCTCACTCGCCTACATCGTGGGGAAGAAGATCGGGCTGGCCGATGGACTGGGAATCGCCATCGAACTCACCGGTCCAGTCAGCCGTCGTCTACTGGCAAAGGTGGACGGACGCGCAGCAACGGTCGACGAACTCGCCTCCCCCGATGTCATGCTCGCTATGGATTCATTGACGTTCATGCTGCTGGCCTGCGGTCGCATCGACCCCGATGGCCCCTTGTCCGATGGCCGAGTGTCCATCACTGGTGACCACGAGCTGGGCCGCCACGCTGCGCACAACCTGTCGTTCACCATGTAACCGAACGACCCGTGTAGACGCCCGTCACGCCCAGCTGATGGGCAGCGAGGAATAGCCCTGGATGATCGAGCCGGGCGGGTTGAGTACCGCCTCGCCGTCGAGGCGGAGAGTCGCGAACCGCGACGACAACTCAGCCAGTGACTCGGTGAGCTCCAGGCGAGCCAAGTTGGCGCCGAGGCAATAGTGAATGCCACCACCGAACGTCAGCAGGTGCCAGCCGGAGGGCGTCTCGCGGGCGATGTCGAACTTGTCGGCATCGGGCAGCACGGTGTCGTCGTGATTTGCGGACATCGACATCAGAACCACCACCGTTCCTGCGGGCACAAGGTGTCCACCGATCTCGATGTCCTCCACTGCGAACCGCGGCAACGCTTCCGTGGCCGGCTCCCAGCGAATTGCTTCCTCTACAGCGGCGGCCATCAGCTCGGGGCGCTCACGGAGCAACGCCCACTGGTCGGGGTGCTCTGCGAACGTGTGGATCATGTTGCTGAGCTGATTTCGGGTAGTGTCCGTGCCCGCGACCAACATCATCGCTACCACCGAGAGCAACTCGGATGGCGACAGCCGGTCGCCGCCCTCCTCCGCCAGGATGAGGTTCGACAGCAAGTCGTCTCGCGGCGCGACACGGCGCTGGGCAATGAGCCCGGTGAGATACTCGTCCATCTCCCCTTGGGCCTGTTCGATCTCGTCGATGAACTGACCTGCATCCAGCCGCAATGACAGCAAGATGGACGACGCCCACCGGCTCATATCGGCGAGACGGTCAGCCTCGATTCCCACCAGCGCACAGATCACCGGGATCGGGAACGGATCGCACAACGCCGGCACTGCGTCGCACTCACCCTCGGAATGCACTGCACTCACCAGCGTTGCGATCGTCTCTCGCGTGAAAGGACGCAACGCTTCCACTGCTCGGGGCGTGAACGCCTTGGATACCAAGCGGCGAAGACGGTGATGATCCTCACCCTCCATGAACAGCAGGATCTGGGCCTGTCGATCCCACAGTTTGCTGCCCTCAGGGATGCCCGACAGCCGAGCGAGATCCATGCCCGGCCCACGGAGGCGCTTGTCGCGCAGCAGGTCTGAGACGTCGCTGTGATGAATCGCTATCGGACCGAATACCCCCTTTGCCAGGGTTGCCGTGCGACGCGCTTCGGCAAACACGGCTCGTGCACCGGCGGCGTCTGTCGCGTTCCCGGGGAACATCTCTGGCAGCTCGGCCTCGGCGTAGGTGTTCATCGAATAATGATCGCGCGCCGGTACCGTGCGTTCCATCATGCAGTGGCGCCGATCCTCCACCGACTCGACACCCGACGAGTCCACCATCGAGGCGATCATCACCGCGAACGTAGGCATCGCCACTCGTTTCGGAGCAGAGCTACGCCAACGACTGTTCGCACATGTCGAGGAACTGTTGCGCACGAAGCGTTGGGAAGCTGTCGCGGGCAGCGAACTGACCGACGAGATTCTGGTGACGCTGGCGGCGAACGCCGCCATTCCTCTCCTGTCGTTCGACCTGTGGCCGTATCGGCAGGTGAAGTCCATCATCGTTCGCCCTACGGCCTCCATGTCTGGGGGCTTGCGCGCCGGCCCCGTGGCGGGCACCTATACGGACCAGCCAATTGGCATCATCGGCGAAGCGAGTCCGCACAGCGGGCCGGTCTCGCTCTCCTGGGACGCGGCGTTGGCCGACAGCAGACGCCCCGCGTACGGCAGCAACGTGGTGATCCATGAGTTCGCCCACAAGATCGACATGAACGACGGCTACGCCGATGGCGTTCCACCACTGCGGGGCGCCGCGCTCGCCCATTGGCAACACGTGCTCGACGACGAGTTCCACCGCAGCGAAGGCCGCGACTCCGACGCTGTGCTGCGGCCCTATGCGTGGGCCAGCCCGGCCGAGTTCTTCGCCGTTGCCACGGAGGGGTTTTTCTGCGTGCCAACACAGCTCGCTGCCGCCAAGCCCACCCTGTACGCGGCGCTCAGCGATCTGTATCAGCAGTCCCCAGCAGTCGACTGGTTACCGATCGACAGCGCCGGGTGAACATCGCTCATCCACGGGCGCCGCGCACTCGACACTCTGCGGCCGCCGTCGCAGCGCTCTTCCTGGTCAACGGCGCCACCTTCTCCAACTGGCTGCCTCGGCTACCCGAAATTCGCGATCATCTCGGTGTCGGCAACGCCGGGCTCGGGGCGACGCTGCTCGGCGGCGGACTGGGCGGAATCATCGGGTCACTGCTCGTGGCGCGCGTCATGGACCGCCTGGGGAGCAAACGGCTGTTGACGTATGCGGCGAGCATGCTGTCCATCCTGATGCCGCTGATCGCGTTCGTGCCGGTTGCGCCCCTGCTGTTGTTGCTCCTGACCGCTCTGGGCACATTGGACGTGTGGAACGACGTGGCAATGAACGCGCAAGGCGTCACCGTTCAGCAACAGCTCGGCCGGCCGATCATGAATCGGCTGCATGCCATGTGGAGCCTGGGCTTCACCGGTGGAGCACTCGTCGGATCACTCGCCTCGGCCGCCCGGATCGATATTCGAGTGCACCTGGCCGTCGTCGGACTGGTGCTGCTCTCCACAGTGCTCGTCGTGCGCCGCTGGCTCGTCCCGGTCGACCCTCCAGCGCCCGAACCAACGCCCGCGCCCATCACCACCCACGCAACGCCAAGAGCCCGACGATCACGGGTCAGCGCGACCACCGCGATGGCGTTCGCGGCGATGGCGGCCGTTGCCCTCGAGGTGCTGCCCAACGACTGGGCCGCGGTTCTGATGCGCGATGTGTTCGATGCCGGTCGGTTCAGTGGTGTGGGCACCGTCGCATGCGCGGGGGCGATGCTCGTCGGTCGCTTGGCAGGCGATCACGTCCTCGAGCGGGTGGGCGAACGGCAGCTACTCTTCGGTGCGCTGTGGGTCGTCGCTGCGGGCACCCTCATCACCGTCACCGCTCCGATCGGAGCCATTGCCATCGTCGGCCTCGTGGTCTGGGGGCTGGGCCTGTCAGTTGTCTTCCCGCAGCTCTACGCAACGGCAGCGCGGCTGCCTGGAACATCCGCCGGCGCCGGGCTCGGTTCCATGCTGCTCGGCCAACGCTCGGGCGCCATGCTCACCGCCGTCTGCACGGGTGCGCTGGCGCAATGGCAGGACCTGCGATTCGCGTTCGCCTTTGTCGCGACCGCCGCCTTCGCGGTACTGGCCGTCACGTTGCGCAAGGCCGCAACTGCTGCGCGCTAGTGCTCTGACCACGAACGTTCGCGCGCTATGGCGCGCCATTTCTGGACCGTCGGACACCAAGTCCGCCAACCGAGACGAAATGCACCCATTTGTGTGCGCAAGGACTTTCTGGGCAGCGATGGTCCCATGGCTCGTTCTGGGTGTTGTCAGTTCCGGAGTCCGGGACGCAGCACGCCCAGAAAGGCCGGCAGCAGCAGTCGGCAGGACGCGACCTACCAACCCATGCGGCCAGAGCACTAGATGCCCTCAGCTGCGTTGAGGCCCGCCTCGTCGACTTCCTGACCTGCTGCCAGTCGGGCAAACACTGCGGGCGGCTCGCGCCATGGGTCGGGCAACGTGCCTGCCTCGGCGTCCCGGATGGCGCGCCACACCCGCTCGCTGGTGCACGGCAGATCGATGTGACGGACACCCAGATGGCTCAGGGCATTCGTGCACCTTCGCCATGCCATGGTGTGGACGAATGTCCAATTCGGCTGCGGTCAGCACCGCAACGACACCGGGCATGGTGACTGCATCACTGGTGTCCACACTCAGCAAGCGGGCGTGAGCCATCTCGGAACGCACGAACACCAGGTGCAGCGGACGGTCGAGCTCGAGGTCGTCGACAAACCGAGCAGCGCCCAGCAGTAGCTCTGGATCCTCAGTGCGCAGAACCCGAGTACCAAGAATCGAACCAGCCATTGGGTGAACCTACTGGACCCCAACACCCGACCGCTGCAGTCGATGGCTACTGTCTGCCGACGTGGACAGTCACCGCGAATCCGCGAACCAACCCGACTACGTCGCTCATCGAACCGTCGCCCCGATCAACATCAACGGTGACGTCACCAAGACCCAGTGGACGGAAGCGGTCTGGAGCCGCAGATTCGTCGACATGGCGTCCGGTCGACGGGGCATGTACGACACCCGCGCCGCCATCGTGTGGGACAACACCAACCTCTACATCGCGTTCGTCGCCGAGGAGCCATTCGTGTGCGCCGAGCTGACCGAACGCGACAGCATCGTCTTCCAGGAGAACGACCTCGAGGTCTTCATCGACGGCCGGGACTGCTACTACGAATTGGAAGTCAACGCCGCCAACACCGTATACGAGGTGTTCTTCATCTGGCGCGACGCGTACACACGCGGCGGCCGTTTCGATCAGCCTCAGTTCGATGTGCACAGCCCGGCTGCCTACACCTTCGGCGGCGACTACGACCGCACCGCCACCAGCTTCTGGACGGGCACCCATCCACGTGGCGTCCGGTGGGCGTTCACCGACTTCGACATGCCCGGCATGCGGACGGCGGTACAGGTCGACGGCACCCTCAACGACGACTCGGACGTCGATGGTGGCTGGTCACTGGAGATTGCCATCCCGTGGAGCGGGCTCGACTTACTGGCTGACGGCCGGTCATTGCCGCCCCAGCCCGGCGACGAGTGGAGGATGTTCCTCGGCAGGTTCCAGCGCCTCGAGTTGGGCGGCAAGGAGGTGCTGCCCCATCCGGCGACCGCGCTCACCAGTCACGGTGTCTACGACACGCATCAGCCAGACAGGTGGAGCCGCATCCGATTCGAGCACTGAACGTCCGAGGGTTCACCGCTGCTACGCGTGTAAAGAAGCGCTTGCCACAACGGTGCCGCCGCTGTCGACGATCTGCATGGCCACAGCGGCCAGCGACGAGTCATCGAGTCCAGCTGCCCACACGCCACCGCGAACATCTGCGTACGACCATGAACCCACGATCACACTGCGCCCGTCGGCCAGTTGCAGGTGACAGGTCACCGGCCCTGACCCCGGCCTGGGATCGTCAATTGCGACCAGCACATACGGTTGGTCGCCGCGAACCAGCTGAACACCACCGACTCGAAACCCGCTGGCGCCAACGATGACGCCGGAGCGGGCAACTGAGATTCCCTCACCTCCGATGCGACGGTCGACTGCTACGGCACCGACCGCAGCAACCACGATCAGCAGCGCGGCGGCCATACCCAGCAGCACGGTCGACCGTGGCGACCTCCGCGCCTGCGGAATGCTCAAACTATCCAGCACACGAGATTCGAAGCCGGGTGGTGGTTCGTGGATTGGAGCCAATGCCAGCAGCGTGTCGGTCAGACCGAGCAGCTCATCGAAGCGGCGACGGCACGAGCTACATACGGCAACGTGAGCGTGCAGGCGCGACCGGTCAGGTTCGGAGACTTGACCGAGTGCGAGCGCCTCCAACTGATCGTCGAGTTCCTTGCATTCCGAACTGCTCACTGCCCCACCTCGCTCGTTGTCACTTCGCGCAAGCGCCGCAATCCCGTGCGCAGCCTGGTCTTGGCCGTTGCAGTCGGGATGCCCTCCAGGAGGCCGATCTCGGCCGTGGTTCGCCCACCGATGGTCGCGAGCACCACGGTGCGACGCTGTTGTTCCGGGAGCGCAGCGAGTGCGCTACGGAGGCGCCGAACGTCGTCGGCCTCAGCGGCGCTGCGCGCTGGATCGCTGGAATCGGGCGGCAGCAGATCCGCTGCCATCCAGGGGTCCATCGGCTCCGGTCGCCGAACCCGAAGCGCATCGATTGCCAGATTTCGCGTAATCGTCAAGAGCCAGGTGGAGACGGCACCGCGCCGCCCGTCGTACGAGGATGCGTGACGCCATGCGCGCTCGAAGGCCTGCTGCGCCACGTCCTCTGCGAGCGACCGGTCGTTCACCATCGTGACTGCGAGGCCGTAGACGCGACTCTGGAAACGCCGAATGAAGACGGCCATCGCATCGCGCTCCGCCAGCGCGACGGCGGCGAGCAGCGCTTCGTCGGGGAGCCGATCGTGCCGGTTGGTCACTCGCACCATGTGAATAGTACGGATCGCGGCGGCAGAAGGATTGCCGCAATCCAATACGGAGTGCCACACGTACAACTGGGCAACATTTATCAACGTGGAGGTTCCGTCATGTCAACCGTACGCACTCGTTCTTTCTTGCTCCTGATGCCACTGGCGGCATTGGCGCTGGCTGCCTGCGGTGACGATTCCGCAGGCTCTGGCTACGGCGGCTCACCGGCAGCCAACACGGCGGCGGCCAACACGGCGGCAGCTGACACCACACCCGCTGACACCACACCGGCCGACATGGCTGCAGCGGCGGGGGCGGTGACACTTCAGTTGGCGGACAGCACCCTGGGCAAGATCCTGGTCGACGGCGATGGCAACACGCTGTACCTCTTCGGCAACGACGCACCGAATGCGCCGGCATGCGACACCGGATGCCTGGGCAGCTGGCCGGCGCTCGTCAGCGACGGCGCTGCCACGGTCGGCGATGGCTTGAGCCTCGAAGACGTCGGCACCCTGACCGCAGCCGATGGCTCCACGCAGGTGACCTTCTATGGTCACCCGCTCTACAGCTTTGCCGGTGATGCTGCGCCGGGAGATGTGAACGGCCAGGGCATCGGCGGGGTCTGGTATGTCCTCGACGCGGAGGGCAATGCCGTCAAGTAGCGACGTTCATTCCGCCGCCGGGTGCCGCCGCGGTTCAGTTCGTGGACGCAGCCGAGTACGGCAACCACGTACCGGCCTCGAAGTCATACAGCTTGCACGCCTTGGCATCGCGTACGTACTCACGCATGGAGAGCTTGCCCGAACGCACGGTGTCAGGGTAGTTGGCAGCGATCGCCGCCGCGGCGGCAGGCAACTGGTGGAAGGGAATACGAGCATCGACGTGGTGTGGTATGTGGACGAAGATGTTGTGAAACCACAACCGGTTGACCACAGAAGGCAACCGCAAGATGGTGGTGCTCTCCATCTGACCCTTGAACTGCGACCACTCCTTGCGCGGCCACCAGCGAATGTCGGGCGCCACGTGGTGCACGTACACCGTCCAGCCAATGATCTGCACGAACAGCAGGAACGGCACCACCAGCATCTTGAACGGCACCCAGAAGGCACCGACGGCACCCGCGGTCAGCGCGCCGTAGGTGGCAGCGCCGCCGAATGCCAGCGCCAACACGACGCTGAGCACGAGCTTGTCGCGAACGATGGCGTCGTGGCGCTTGCCTGGCGCATTGAAGCGCCACATCTTCTGCCACCACACAGTGCGCAGGAAGTAAGCGCCCGAGCCAAGACGGGACCATTCGAAGCGATGGCGCAAACGAGCGAACCGACCCATTGCGGCGTACTCCTCGACGGTGGCCGGATGCCACACGAAGTCAAAGCCTTGACGGGTGGTGTAACCGTGATGAATACGGTTGTGGCCGAGGTCCCACGCGGCTTCCACGTGGAAACTGGGGATCATGCACACCTGTGCCACCAGACGGTTTGCCGTGCGCGAATCCAGCAGGGCCATGTGCGAGGCGTCGTGGCCCAACACGAAGAGGCCCGAGACGGCCAGGCCGGCCAGCGCCCACAGGATGAGCAGCGCCCACCAGGTGTTGGTGAGCGCGAGGCCGACCATGGGGATCGCGTACAGCACCAGCGCCTGCACGAGGGCAAGCGCGGCGCGCCCCGTCGAGCGCTGGTAGCACTCCTCGGGAATGATGTCGCGCACGTCGTTCAGCGAATGGGTACGGGGGGTAAGAACCACGGAGTCGGAGCTCGTCACGACCATCACCCTACTCTCCCTACTGACCGGTAGGTAGGCGCGCCCGATGAAATTTCTCGGGAGTCCGACAACGCCCCGGGAATACTGTGCGGCACATGAACATCGTGCGCAGCATCGAGGAGCTGGAAGCGCTCTATGGCACAGCTGTGTCGTTCCATCGCACCCGAGGTGAACTGCCCTCTGTCGGCCAGATCATGCAGGCCATCACCTGCGACGCATTCGATGGACAGGCGTACGATGACGCCTATCCCGAGCGCATCCGCCAGACCCTCTACTAGCGACTTTCTGCGCAGTCAGGTTTACGGGGGCCTGGGCTCGGGTACATCCAGCCATGCCTAACATTGGACGTTCACTTCGGCGAGCAATTCGCCCTCTTTGGATCGCTGGCCTTGGTGCCGCAGTATGGTCCAACCGTGCCAAGGTGCAGCAGGCCCTCGGCCAGAAGCCTGCGGCCGCGCCGGCCGACGGCGAGTCCGTCACGGTGCGCACGACTATCGCCACCTGGACCAAGCCGCTTCGTCGTCACCGCAGCACCACCGTGCACGACTCCACAGCCGGGAGCACCACCAGCTCACTCCCGGCGGATATGACGACATTCGTCGAGCCGACGGTCATCGTGCCGTCAACACTCACCGAATCTTCGAGTCTCTCGGAGGAGGTGTAACTCATGGCATTCATCTTGTGGATCATTGCGGTCGTGCTGGTTGTTTCCGGCATCATCGCTCTCACCCGAAAGCAGATGACCCAGGGCATCTTGCTGATCATCGTCGGCCTACTGATCGGGCCCGGCGGCGTCAGCCTCTTCACCTGACCCTTCATTCATCGACCTCTCCTTCGGCCACGGCCCGATGAGAGGATGGGGTATGGCTACACAGGTCGACCCCCTCGAAATACCCGACGCGGCGTTGCTCTCAGCCGCCGCGTCGGGAGATCTTGATCGTGTCACCAGCGCTCTCGCCGCCGGTGCCCGAGTTGAAGCTCGCGACGCGTACGGCCGATCCCCACTCCTGCTGGCGGTGATCGGCGACCATCTGGATGTGGCCCGGCTGCTGGTTGGGCGAGGCGCCAACCCGAATGCGGTGGACGACCGGATGGAGACTCCGTGGTTGACCACAGGCGTGACAGGCAGTGTCGAGATGCTGGAGATCCTGCTGCCCGCCGGCCCCGACATGACGATCATGAACCACTACGGCGGTGTCGCCATCATCCCGGCCAGCGAGCGGGGCCACGTCGAGTACGTGCGTCGTGTTGCCAGCACGGGTATCGACGTCGATCACATCAACGATCTCGGCTGGACCGCGCTGCTGGAAGCGGTCATCCTCGGTGATGGCTCCACCCGGTATCAGGAGATCGTTCGCATTCTGCTTGCCTCGGGCGCTGCGCGTCACCTCGCCGATCGCGAAGGTGTCACCGCCCTGCAGCACGCTCAAAGTTTCGGCTACCACGACCTTGCGGCTGTGCTGGCCTAGCGCCGGCCACCCGTAGTCTGTGGCGGTGTCACTGGCGCCCGCTCCGTCCGCCCGGCGCGCCGCGACCGTCATCGGTGGCGGCCCCTCCGGGCTGATGGCGGCAGAAGTGTTGGCCACCGACGGCTTTCAGGTGGACCTGTACGAGCACATGCCGTCGGTGGGTCGCAAGCTGCTGCTCGCCGGCCGCAGTGGACTGAACCTCACCAACAGCGAGCCGCTCGACGAGATGGTCACGCGCTTTGGAACCGCATCGCTTGTCTGTGACTCAGTTCGACAGTACCCACCATCAGCGTTGCGCGAGTGGGCCGCAGGCCTGGGTCAGACCACCTACGTCGGTTCCAGTGGCCGCGTCTTTCCCACGTCCTTCCGGGCGACCCCGTTGCTGCGCGCTTGGCTGTCGCGGCTCACCGAGTTGGACGTCAGCGTGCATGTGCGACATCGCTGGCTGGGTTGGGGCAGCGGCTCCAACGGCGAAGTCGACCCACGTGCGCATCGCTTTCAGACATCGGATGGTGTGTCGGTCACGACTCGCAGCGATGTCACTGTCTTCGCGCTGGGCGGCGCCAGCTGGCCACGAGTTGGGTCCGACGGCAGCTGGGTCCCGCACTTCGTCGCAGAGGGCCTCGACGTCCGCACTTTGCGACCAGCCAACTGCGCGTTGCACATCACCTGGTCCAAAGTGTTCGCAGATCGGTACGCGGGCGTGCCGCTGAAGAACACTCGGTTCTCGGTCGCGACGACGACAGCGCGCGGCGACGTCATGGTGACCGGTCGGGGTCTTGAGTCCGGCCCGATCTACATGGTGTCGTCCGCGGTTCGCGACGCAATCAACCGTGACGGAACCTGCACGCTGGTCGTCGACCTTCACCCAGATCTGACTGTCGACGCTGTGGCGGACCGCCTTTCCAGCAGACGGCCGAAAGATTCGGCGACCACCTTCCTGCGCCGAGCGCTGGGTCTGGCGCCCGTCGCCGTCGCGCTCCTTCGGGAGGCCACCGACAACGCACTTCCCAGCGAACCGAGCCCGCTTGCTCGACTGATCAAGGCGGTACCGCTGACCGTCCAGTCCGTTGCCCCGATCAAGCGAGCAATCTCGACGGCGGGTGGTTTGTCGTTCGACGAACTCGACAGCCAGTTCATGATTCGCAGCCTGCCCGGCACGTTCGTCGCCGGCGAGATGCTGGATTGGGAAGCACCCACCGGCGGCTACCTGCTGCAGGCGTCGTTCAGTACGGCAGTCGCCGCGGCCCGTGGTGCAATTGCATGGTTGGCGAACTAGCTGGCTCAGTCCCTATGGAGCGAATCGAGTCGGCCGGGCCTCGTTTGCCGTGGCTTCATGAACCGTTGCGGCGAGGTCAGCGAGCGGAGCGGTCCCACCGGTGGCGGGTCGTGACAACGCAAGCCACGAGGGTCCGTCCTGCCACACCAAGTACTCGCTGCCCGGTGGACTTGCGAAGCCGATCGTGCTCGATCCATCGGTCAGCCGCACCCTGCACGTCGACCTCACCGTCGAGGCTGTAGCGGGCTTCGACCACAGGGTCGGTTCCGGTGACCGGCCACGACGCGAGAATCATCCCGACCCCATCATTGATTTCGTCCCATGATGGCCTCACCGCGCCGGTCGGATCTCCGTACAGGGTTCTCGTCCCACTGATCGGGGTTGCTGATCCGACGACCCGGCCACGAACTGCAGCAAGGTGGTCGAATTGCCGGTATCGAGCCAACCATCCGGGGCCGAGTCGCCGGCAAACCTCACTGCGCCGTCGATCAGTTCGGCGCCCGCGAGCAGTTCGACCGCGTCCGTCTCGTCGACGTTCAACGCAGCGATTGCGATCTCGTGCCGCTCTCGTCATCGATACGATCGAGTTGTGGTCGATGCACAACTCCTGCGAATCGAACGCCTTGGTCCAGGTGATGTCGCTCGAGCCCGGGAAACGTTCGCTCTGATGGCCACCGTGTTCGAGGAAACGAACGAGGTGCTGCCCGAGACGCAGATCGCGGCGCTCTTGCTCAGGCCGGAATTCTGGGCGATCGCAGCCGTGCGCAACGGCACCGTGATCGGTGGGCTCACCGCGCACACGTTGATGATGACAAACTCACCGGAGGTCTTCATCTTCGACATCGCGGTCGACCCGCGCAGCCAGCGCGAGGGCGTCGGTCGGCAGCTCGTCGAGGTGTTGCGCGAGAAGAGCAAAGAGGTCGGGATCGACACGGTCTTTGTGGCGGCTGACAACGACGACACCCACGCACCGGACCTCTATCGTTCGATCGGGGCGGCAGGCTCACCCGTCACCATGTTCAGCTTTGACGCTGATTCGGGGAGCGAGTGAGGGCTCGCCGAGCCCGCGGGTCGTGGTCGGTCTCCTGATCGTTGACCGGGTTGCTTTCAGGGCTTCTCCCGGGAATCGTGGGAACCAGTTCGACCGATCGCGGTACCGTAAGGGGATGGGTACCTGGGCAGGGGTTGCGAGTATCGACATCACGCCGTCGTGGCCTGTTCTACAGGGCGGCTTCGGTCAGCGAACGGTTGCCAGTGTCGACGTTCTCGATCCGGTCATGGCGAAGGCGCTCTACGTGCGCAGCGACCGCGACGCCATCCTGCTGATCACGGCCGACCTGATCGCCATCCCGAAACAGATCGCTGAGCCTGTGGTAGCGGCGGTCAGCGCGGCAGTGGGTCTCGAGGAACGACAGATTTGCATCTGCGCGTCCCACACTCATTCCGGTCCGCTTCCGTTCGGACCTGGAGGTGCACCAGGCGTGGCCGCCTACTCCGCGTTGCTCATCGATGCGCTCGTTCGCGTCGGATGCGAAGCGGTGGAGAAGCCCGTCGAGTCCGCGATTGGGTCCGGCGTCGGCACGGTCGATGTGTTCTTCAACCGGCGGACACGGGGAAACCCGAACCTGGTCGACTCCCGTGTCGGTGTCGTCGTCGTGACGCCGCTCGGCAGTACCGATCCGTTGGCGGTGCTGTTCGGCGTGGGCTGCCACCCAGTGACGCTGGGGTGGGACAACCTGTCGATCAGCAGCGATTTCCCCGGTGTCGCTCAACGAGCGATCGAAGCCGAAATCGCGGGAACGACCGCCTTGTTCTTCAACTCGACCGAGGCCAACGTGATCCCGATCACGAGTCCCGATCGCGATGCGCTCGACCCGCGCGGTTACTGCGGCGGCAACGTGGGTGACGCCAACACGATCGGTCAGGCAATCGCCGACGAGGTCTGCTGCGTCGCCGCGACAGTGAAGACACATCCCGATGTCGACGTCGGCGCCGAGCGCCGCAACATCGTCGTGCAGGCGAACAACGCCGCCTTCGATCTCGACACCGCACAGCGCCGCCTCGATGCTGCAAGGTCGGTGCTCGCGTCGAATCTGGGGGAAGACTTTGCCGACCGCGCCGGCGGGTACCTGTGGGCACTTGCGTCGAACCACGTGGTCGAGACCGATTGCTCCGAAGCAGACATGCGTCGCATCATGATCGCCTGCTGTGAGTACCTCGGGCTCTCAGCTCGAGTTGCTCGTGGCTCCGCGCTCGATCCCGTGACCGTGCCGATCCAGGTGTTGCGAATTGCCGATGTCGAGTTGCTTGCGTTGCCGGGGGAACCACTGGTCGAGGTCGGTCAGGAGTGGACGGAGCGCACCGGGTCCGACCGGGCGTTCGTCGTCGGGCTGGCGAACGCACACCATCGGTATCTCCCGCTGCTCCGTCACTTCGAGATGCCCGACGCCTCCGTCCAGTACGACACCGTGACAGCCGGCCTGGAACCTACGGCAGTAGATCGACTGCTCGACGAAGCGGCGTCGATGCTGAAGCTCGTGCGAGCGAGCTGAGCGATTGCGCCGACTGGGGTTCGAGTCCGCCCATCCGAAAGACGTGGCTCTGCATATTTGCTCTGACGCGCATCAGGGCAGGTCGAGGATGACGGCGAGTGCCTCGCGGACTTGTCCAAGCATGACCGCGCCAATGTTGCCTCGAACGGTGAGGATTCGGCGAGGTGATATCGCACGGAGATGCTGGCACTGCGCTGCGGACACTGTCTCGAGCCCGTTCACGGCGTCGGGCTCGATCACTATCTCGGAGTGAAATGAGCGGATGGTGGTCGTCAACGGCACGACGTGCAGGACCGACGGTTGAGCGTTGAGGACCCGTTGGGCGGTGACGACGATCCCCGGATGAAGAAAGCCAGCTTCTCGACCTTCTGGACGGCCAAAGTCGAGGTCGACGACATCACCCGAGGTCGGCACCGAGCCACGTCGCCTCGTCGGCGCGCAATGCGCTGCGAAGGTCGCCACCGATTCGGTCTTGGCGGAGGGCTCGCACGGCCAGCGAGACGGTGTTACCGACCGTGGTGTTCAGCTCTGTCGCGAGGCGCTTCAGGTCTTCGTGGGTCGCTATGTCGATCCTGACGCTGGTGCTTTGCATGCATATCAGCATACAACTGCCGCACGATGGCATCCGCTCGAAGTCGCGCCACATCGAGGGCGCACGTTGCCTGACGCGACACCTTCGAATTAACGAACTGCGACCAGCGGATCATCGGCGACACGGCTCTCGATTTCGGTCGGTCCAACCGGCTTGCCACCACGGATCGTCACGCGGCGCATGCGCCGCTCGACAACGCCATAGTCATCGACCGCGTAGTGCATCGTGGCACGGTTGTCCCAGATCACCGAATCGCCCACCTGCCAGTGATGGCGCATCACGAACTCAGGCTGCGTGCAGTGCGCGTAGAGCAACTGCAACAAGCCGTCGCTCTCGATGCGCGACATGCCCACGATGTGCGAGGTGAAGCCGGGGTTGACGAATAGGTTCTTGCGGCCAGTCACCGGATGCACACGTACAACCGGATGGATGACCGGTGGCACCTTGCCGGCGTCATCGAACAACTGCTGCACATCGGCTCGTGTGAGCGCAGTGTCGAACGGCTCGCCCCAGTAGGCCAACGGCGAGATGCGATGCACCGCCTCCAATTGGTCCACCGCGGTCTGCAGTGCGGGAGCGAGCCGCTCGTAGGCGCTGCGCGTGTCGGCCCACATCGTGTCGCCGCCGTAGGGCGGCACTGCATCGCTGACCAGGACTGACGCGGCCGGAGGCGTCGGCATGAACGTCACATCCGTGTGCCAACGGGCGTTGCGACCGCCCAACGCTCCGTCGACCACCAGGATCTCCGGATGATCCGGATGGCCGGGCACCACCGGATGGGCCGGCGTCAGCTCGCCCAGGGCACTCGCCAGCGCAATCTGCTGGGCGTGGGTCGGATGTTGTCCGCGCAGGACAAGTACCAGGTGGGTGGTGAGCAGATCGTGCAACCATCCACCATCGATGCCGTCCGTCAACCGACCTCCGGTCAGCTCCGCTCCGAACGTTCCGGTGAGGGGCGACACCATCCATTGATCACTGCTCATCGAAGACCTCCGGGGAGAGATGCTACGAGTGCGAGCGACCTTCCTCTCACGCACGCGGTAGGTGCTCAGATAGGTTGCACGGCGCCATGTTCCCGCTCACTCGAACCCTTCGTCTCGTCGGGTCGTGGGTCGGGGTCAGCGTCGGGGTGCCGCTGCTCATCCGCGCCGAGCTCGGTGTTGCTCCTTTCGACGTGTTGAACACCGGCGTGGCCAACGCGACCGGCTGGTCGCTCGGCGTGGTGTTCGTGATCGACGCCTGCATCTTCTATCTCGCCGGGTGGCTGCTGGGCGCAAAGCTCGGGTGGGCATGCATCGGCGGCACGGTGATCATCGGCCCGCTGGTCAACGTGTTTCTCGGTGTCATTCCCGTGCAGCACGCCATGGTGCCACGCCTGGGTTTCTTCATCACCGGCCTAGTCGTCATCGCCGTCGCGATCTGCCTGGTGATCACCACCGAGCTCGGCGCCGGCCCCTCAGAGGTGTTCATGCTCGGCCTCGTCGTGCGCGGTATGGGCATCGTGCCGGCCCGCTGGATCAGTGATGGCCTTCCATTGATCATCGGCGCACTGATCGGTGGCGCGCTGGGCCCGGGCACGCTGGTGTTCGCGCTGACCATGGGCCCGATGGTCAAGTACGGCCTGGGCCGACTGCAATATCAGCCCGCCCGCGGCGGCATCCTCACCACACTCCCGTAACACCAGCACCCGAAAACGGCACCAGCCGACGCCCCGAGAACTCGGTGCGCCGGCTGGCGACAGAATGCGTATTCAGTTACTCGACAGCGAGTTGTGCGAGCAACAGGCCCTTCGCCGCTTCGAAATCCTCGAAGGAAATCGATTCGTCGTCGAAACTCTGGTGCAACGCAGCGAGATCGGAGAGCACATCGTCCTGGGGACGCTTCGGGGCCAGAGCCGCCTCTGCTTCCTCAGCTGATGGCCCAGCAGACGCTTCGGCCTGCTTGCGATCTTTCTTGATCGCCGCCTTTTCCTGCTTGGCGCGCTCGCGGTCGCGCTTGGCACGACCGTTGCTGCTCAGAGCGGGCGGACGTTCTGTGCTTCTTCACCCTTGCGACCGGGGGCAACGTCGAACTCGACGCTCTGACCCTCGACGAGGGACTTGTAGCCCTCGCCCTGGATCTGGGAGAAGTGCACGAACACGTCTTCGCCCTGCTCGCGGGAAATGAAACCGTAACCCTTTTCAGCGTTGAAAAACTTAACAGTACCTGTGGCCATTTGGGCCCTCACCTTCGACGTGGATCCGCCAAAGCGGGAACCCTTGAAGAGGAGAGCATATCGCGCTCATCGGGTTCACACACGCAACCGCAACTCGGAGAAAGTTTCAACAATCGACCACTACAACGCAACGGTGGCGACCGACACCTTGCGCCTCTACTCAGTGGCGGCCGCAACCCAATCCCACAGCAGCTGGCGCCGTTCGGGCGTATCGCTCGATCGAGTGTTCGGCAGCTTGTGAATCGATCGCTGATGTCGATCGAGCCAGAACTTGCCGGTTGTCGTCAACGGCTCGCCGTCGTCGAGCGCCAGCCACACCATCGTGTCGGCGCCCTGCTGGGGTGATCGCAGGAGCGGGCCGACGATCTTGCGGAACGTCGGCAACGAGTCGCGGACGCCGGGCGTATCGGCCCACCCTGGGTGCATTGCCTGGAACACCACCTCGCGCTGAGGAAACTTCTGGGCCCACATCTCGTTGAGCGTGACCTGCGCGCGCTTCGCGCGGGCGTACTGCTCGCTTCCTTTGTAGTCGTCGCCCATCTGCATGTCATCGACACGCAGGGGGCTGGCGTACATCCCGCCGGACGACATCGTGAGCACGCGAGCCGGAGCCGAGCGCTCCAAAAGGGGCAGCAGCAGGGTGGTCAGCAGGAAGGGGCCGACGACTTGACTGGCGACAGTGAGCTCCGTGCCCTGGGGCGACAGCTGGCGGGTTGCGCTCAGCGCGCCCGCGTTGTGAATCAACACGTCCAACCGATCGAGCGTGCTGTTCAGCTCCGCCGCGACGCGCCGAACGGCGACCAGATCGCCCATGTCCGCAACGACCGTCGAGACCAGGTCGCTCCCTGTGCGCGTTGCAATGTCGTCGCGCACACGAGTGGTCTTCACCTCGTCGCGGCCGAGGAGCACCACGGTCGCGCCGGCCGCCACGAGCTGCTCGGCGGTGACCAAACCCAAACCCGATGTCGCGCCCGTCACGAGGACCACGCGACCGGTGGCGTCGTACTCACCGATGGGCTTCCAGTCGGCCAGGCGCGATCGGGCGTCGTAGCCGAGCCGGGTGAAGCTGGTGAACACCGGGGCCTCGAGCACCGAGTCGACGACGCGCTGCACAGTACTTTCCGAACCGGTCACGCCGGCACGTCCTCGCCAGACAGCACCCGCCGCAGACCACCAGCTGCACGGTCGCCAATGCGCCCGAAGGCGAGACCCAGCACAGGATCAGCCAGGCGCAGCACGCCGTTCAGTTCCAGCACAGCGTCGTAGGTGACCAATGTGGTCGCCCCGTCGGCAACCACGGTGACCCGGTCGGTCGACCTCAGGGTGCGGCTCTTCGCAACCACCAGCAGGATGGTGTTCGGTTCGTAGACCTCGGTGACGTAGCGCAGCGTGGTGCCCGAGACACTGACGTCGAACTCGGCATCTGCTCCGCCCGCCGCGCCCTTCACCTGGACCACCTTCTTGACGCCGGGGTCCCACTCCGCGAAGTTGCGCAGATCGGCCATGTAGGCGAACACCTCGGCGGGGGTCTGCTTGGTGCGAACAGTCGTGACGTAGCGAGCCATCGTTGCCTCCAGGTACTTATTAGTACGAAGTCTATGGCGTGTTGACAGCCAGTAGGTTCTGCCCATGGGGACTGTCCGAATACTGACGGTGTGCGGCAGTTTGGGCGAAGCCTCTGCCAATCGCTCGCTGCTGGATGTCGTCAGCCGAGTTCTGGCGCAGCACGACGTTCACATCACCGACGACACGCTGCTCGGCACGTTGCCGCCGATGCGGTCAGAACTGGTCGACGCTGCGGGCGATGCCGTCACTTCCTTCCGTCGGCAGATTGCCGAAGCCGACGGTGTGATCATTGCCGCACCAGAGTACGCGGGTTCCCTCGCCGGCACGGTGAAGAACGCGCTCGATTGGGTGGTGGGAACTGGCGAGCTGTACGGCAAACCCATTGGCATTCTTAGCGCGGGTACCACCGGTGGCCCGTTTGCTCGCCAGGTGCTGGCACGCACATTGGTGTGGCAGGGAGCGACGATCGTGGCGCAGCTCGGCGTTTCAGCGCCACGCACCAAATCCGACGCCGATGGCGCAATCAGCGACGAAGCGACCATCGCGGCACTCGACTCGTTCGCGGATTCAGTGTTGCGTGCCCTGCGTGCAACAGCAGATGAACGGGCGACAGCGAGCGAACGAGTGGTGGCGTCACTCGGAGTCCGCCGCCACCTCGACGAGCAGCTCATCGCTCTCTCCGGTGGGTTCGACTGACCCGTCTGCCTCACCTGATTCGGGGGGATCAGGCAGCTTGGGTGCCCATGCGGGCGGGGCACCGGTTTCCAATTCGATGACCAGTGCTTTCGCGACCTTCCATGCCTGGTCTGCTTCAGCCCGACCACGGCCGACCTGCTTGGCATTGCGAACGGCTTCCACAGCTCGCTCCAGGTCACGGCGGGCAGTTGCGAGCGCAGTCGCCTTGGCAGCAGCGTGCTCGGCACGCAGCGCTGCATCTGTGCGTTCCTGCTGCTGACGCGCCTTTGCAGCGCGGTCAGCCTTCTCCGAGTCCTTGAGCGCGGCAGCGAAGCGCTCGATGTCCGTCGGCGCACCCGTTGCGGGCCCGGCAGGTGCAGTTCTCGTTGCCGCTGGACGCGACGATGAAGCTGGGTTCGTTGGCGATTTTGGGCGGCGGCGGCTGGGCATCGGATGCAGTCTGCCCCGTGTGACACTGCCGTTGTCAACACCGAACGCTTCGCAACGACCGACGCTCCATGGGGTCGGCACTCGTAGAGTCGCCGTCATGAGCACGTCGACGAACACACCCATCGAGCTACGAAGCGACAACGCAGCGGGCGTTGCACCGGAGATTCTTGCGGCAATCACACAGGCCAACGAGGGCTCCGCGCTCGCGTACGGCGCCGACGGAATCACCGCCCGGCTACGCGAACAGGTGCGGCACGTCTTCGCACAGCCAACGGCAGAGGTCTTTCCAGTGGTCAGCGGCACCGCCGCCAACTCGCTGGCGCTGTCGGCGCTGTGCCCACCGTGGGGCAGCGTGCTGTGTCACGAAACCGCTCACATCTTCACCAACGAGGGCGGTGCGACCTCACTTTTCAGCGGTGGTGCTGTCATGCGCGGCCTGCCCGGTTCCGACTACAAGCTGCAGCCCGCCACCGTGCAACACGCGTTCGACACCACGTTGTGGGGCGATGCTCACCACTCGCAGCCATCCGTCGTTTCCGTCACCTGCCCCACGGACTTCGGCACCGTCTACGCGCCAGCAGAGGTGAAGGCGCTCGCTACGCTCGCCCACAGTCGCGGTCTGCGCATGCACCTCGATGGCGCTCGGTTGGCCAACGCATTGGTGGCGGTCAGCTCAACGCCTGCGGAGCTGATCACGGACGCCGGGGTTGATGCGTTCTCGTTGGGCGCCACCAAGAACGGTGCGCTCAGCACCGACGCCATCGTCTGTTTCGACCCTGCAGTGGCAGACCAACTCGCCTACCGACTGAAACGGTCAGGCCACGTCGCGAGCAAGATGCGCTATCAGTCAGCACAGCTGGTGGCCTATCTGACCGACGACCTGTGGCTGCGCCTGGCCACGCAGGCGAACGACGCGATGGCCGTTTTGAGTGGCGGCCTCGACGAACTGGAAGTGGAAGTGCTGTCACCGCCGACCGCCAACATGGTGTTCGCGCGGGTCGGCCAGCCGGCGGCGGAGGCCCTTGCCGACGCAGGCCTGCTCTTCTATCAAATGGGCAACGGCGTGATCCGATTCGTCACCAGTTTCCAAACAACCCTGGACGACATCACCGAAGTCCTGAGCCGGGTTGAACGCGTGATGAGCGTCAGACGCTGAAGCAACACTTGGTCTGGTCAGGCAGTGAGATGTAGCGCGGTGAGGCCACGGATGACGAAGTTGGGCTCGTAGGTCGGTTCGCAAGCAAGCTGCAGCGATGGGAATCTCGCGGCCAGACCGGCGACCGAGACCTCGATCTCTTGGCGCGCCAGCGGGGCGCCGACACAGAAATGGATACCGCCACCGAAGCCGATGTGCGCCATGTCGCCGCGACCGATGTCGAAGTGATCCGGATCGTCGAAACGGCGAGGGTCACGTTGTGCCGCACCGAAAAGCATGGCGACCTCCTGGCCCACCTCGATCGATTGGCCAGCGATCTCGACGCCTTTCTCCAACACCCACCGCTCGAACAGGTGCAACGGCGGGTCCCAGCGCAGCATCTCCTCGACGGCCGTGCGTGCGGCGACGTCACCCGTGACGACCCGATCCCACTCCCCCAGGTGGTGCAGGATCGCCCGCAGACCGTTGCCGAGCGTGTTGACCGTTGCCTCGTGTCCGGCCTCGACCAACACCATCGTGGTGGAGATGATCTCGTCCTCGGTCAGCGTGTCGCCTTCATCCTCCACGCGCACCAACTCCGAAACCAGCAGGCCATCGGGGTTGCGCCGCTTCTCGGCAATGAGCGCCCGCGTGTAGTCGATGTACTCCGCAGCCGCAGTGTTGGCGGCCGCACGCACCTCGTCGGTGGTGCTCAGCTCGTACATCTTGACGATGGCATGGCTCCAATCGAGGAGCAACTGCGTGTCTGATCGCGGCACGCCCAGCATCGAACAGATGACCGCCACGGAGTACGGCTGGGCGTAATCACGCAACAGCTCGAACTCGCCGCGTTCACGGCACGCGTCCAGCAGTTCGTCCGCGAAGCGTTGGACTGCGGGGCGGATCGCGGTGACCGATTTGGGTGTGAAGACCTTCGCCACCAGACGACGGATGCGAGTGTGGTCCGGTGGTTCCAGACAGAGCAACGACCATTGCTCGTGCTGCTGAAACGCCGCCCAGCGCGAGTCCGGCTCGGCGCGGCCCAACGCCGCATGGGAATACAGATGTGTGTAGTTGCGGCCCAGTCGGCGGTCGCGCAAGGTTTCTTGCACATCACTGAAACGGGTGATCACCCAGTGCCCTGCCGACTCACTCCAGTAGATGGGCGCCGCCTCACGGAGTTCGTTCAGCACCGGGTACGGATCGGCGATGAAAGCCGGATCACCGACGTCGAAGCGGGCGATCAGTTCCTCGAGACGCATCCTCGCAGCGTACGACGACAGCCCGTTTCGCCAAGAACCTGCCAGAGCAACCGCTGTCGAACCAGTAGGTTCTTCGCCCATGATCGTTGTGGCAGGTGAGGCGTTGGTCGATCTCGTCATCTATACCGGCGGAGCGGTGGTCGCCAAGTTGGGTGGAGGCCCGTACAACGTTGCTCGCACCATCGGCCGGCTCGGTGGGTCCGTGACATTTCTCGGCGCCATCTCCAACGACCGGTTCGGTCGCCAGCTGTTCACACAGCTCGTGGCCGACGGCGTGAGTGCGCAGGCGATTGCCCGCACCGATCGGCCAACGACATTGGCAGCTGCGGAACTGAACGACCACGGCGCGGCTACGTACCAATTCTACCTCGATGGCACCTCCGCCCCGTCGCTCGACGTCGTCCCGGCTGCAGTGGCTGCGCCGGCAGCGGTCCATGTGGGCACGCTGGGTCTTGTGCTCGAACCGATGGCGTCGACCCTGATCGGCTACCTGCAAACGCTGCTGCCAGACACGCTAGTGATGGTCGACCCGAACTGCCGCGCCGGCGTGATCGCCGACCGCGATGCGTACCTGCGCCGCGTCAGCCAGGCCTACGAGCGGACCGACGTTGTCAAGGTGAGCAATGACGACGCCGAGTACCTTGCTCCCGGCGTCGACCCGCTCGACTACGCGCGCTCGTTGGTTCAGCGGGGGGTCTCACTGATCCTTGTCACCTGGGGTGCGGACGGCACCTGGGTCGTGACCGCCGATCACGAGGAGCTGGTTCCCACGCTGCCGGTCGTCGTCGCCGACACGATCGGCGCGGGCGACTCGTTCGGCGGTGGCTTTCTCGCGTGGTGGCTCGACGCTGGTCTGGGGCGCACCCAGCTGTCCGATCCGGCGCTTGCCGCGCGGGCAACCACTGCAGCGCAAGAGGTGGCCGGCATCACCTGCCAGCGGGCAGGTGCCGACCCGCCTCGGCGATCCGAACTCTCGCACGACTGGGCGTCATCAACCGCTAGATGAGTTGGCGGAGACGGCTCTCGATGTCCTCACGATTGAGGTAGCCGCCGCACATGCGACGCAGTCCGGAGTATGCGGCACGACCGTGCAGCACCCGCCAGTTGTCGAACAACAGTGCCTCACCCGGCTGCAACACATGTCGCCACTGCATCGCAGGGTCGTTGGCCAGTTCTTCGAACACACGCAACGCGTCGTAGAAGGCAATCATGTCCGCCTCCTCCAACAGGAACGGTGCTCGGTCGTAGTTGTTGAACGACACCTGCACCAAACGACCCGTGTGGTCATGGCGGAACACCGGGCGCGCGGCCAGCAGGTGCGCACCGTCGCCGATGTACTGCCCAGGTACCACCACCGACGACAGCACCTCGAACAGACCAGGGTGCTCGGCCTCCATGCGGCGTGCGATGGTAAACGCATCGACGATGGTGCTTTCGCCGCCGGTGCCGACGAACTCGAGGCAGTGCAGCAACTGGCTGCCGGGCGCGTCGTTGCTGTACGTCGCGTCGGTGTGGCCGCGCAGTTCGAGTGTGGAGTACGCGGTGTCGGCCTTCGACATGTCGGCTTGGAACTCCCAGAAGCCACCGAAGATGGTCTCGCGGATGTAGCCGGCACGGCGAATCAAGGCCTCGCTGGCGGCGGCAGTCGCCGGTGTACCAATGACCAGACAGAACCCGTATTGCAGCGTGTTGGTGAGCCACTGTGCGAGACCGGCGTCGGTGTTCATGACCAGGTCGTACGGCACCGTCGGTGTGGGCAGCGAGGCAGCGCTCCAGAGCGTCACTGGGACGTCGACGGCTGCCCGCGCGGTCAGCGGATGACGATAGGCGACCAGAAAACTCACTGGTAGCACAGACGTAGGCTCCAGCATGTCCCAGGTGACGCGCAGTTCGCCATCGACGACCTCGCTGTTCAATCCGCGTAGCGCAGCCGGAACCCGTGCCGTGAACAGTTGGCGCTGCTGCGTAACGGGGTGCATCGTCTCGTCGTCGTGCGCGTGATCCCGCAGCCACAACCACGGGTAGCGAGTGACGACGCCGTCGCCCCAGGTGACCTCCAGCGAGGCGTCGTCGTGACGGAGCGATGCGATCGTTGCCATTTCCTGAATGGTAGTTCAGTCGCTCTGGTTCGCGTCGAAGAGTGAATCGAGCACGACCACGATCGCGTCCCCGTCGCCGATGAGTCGGACGGCACAGCCGCTGTCCTCGATCAAGGTGTCGCCGGCAACTCCACGGCCACCTGCGTCGGATTCCAGACTCCCCGACAGCACATGCACCACCACGATGCAACCGCCGCGTCCGCCGATGGTTCGATCCCGCCAGTCCTCGCGCTCCTGCAGCGAGAAGCGCGATCGATCCCAAACGACATTGAAGTCGGTGGTCGGTCCGTCCAGTAGTTCGGCAGCGATGGCCACTTCGCCCGCAAAACGTGCCCGAGTCGCGCTCGGCCGCAGCTGCATCCGCTCGCCATTCTCGATACAGACCAGATCCATCCCGGCCCCCTCGAGTAGTACGAGCAACCGGTCGCAGCCGTCGAAGCGCGAGAACGGGCCGTCCGCCTCGACGTCGGCGATGGAGATGCGCCATGAGAAGTTGGGTGTGTGCGGCGAATCACTCGCCACGTCGCGGGTCCATCCGCCATCGTTGCGCCACCGAACGCGCGGTTGGTCAGCGGCCCGAACGATCTTCAGGACGGTACGTCTCAGCCCATGACGGTGCCGGAGGTCGCCGACTTCTCACGACGGCGAGAGAACGCACCGAGATTGATGGTGCGGCCCGTACGGCGGCCCACGAACTGCACGGGTGTCTCGTCATGGTCGATGCCTGCTGCTTCCGCATCGATGATGGCCTTCAGGAACTGCCCGGCCACAGGTGCGTTCTTGAACTGGTTGCCGCTGGTACCGCAGGCCATGAAGAAGCCCGGAAGATCGCTCTTGTCGTACAGCGGCACCCAGTCCTCCGACACGTCGTACAACGCAGCAAGGCCCACCGGACGGTGCGGCACACCGAACTCGGGCACACGCCGGGCAATGCGCATCATCGAGACCTCGAACTGCTCGACCGTGGGGTACTCGTCGTAATGATCGGGGTCGTCGATCCAGTGCAGCTCGTCACATTCGGGCTCGGTGCCGCCCACCAGCCAGGTACCGCCGATCTGCGGACGCAGGTAGTGGCCGACGTCGAGATCAGCCACCGCCGGCATCCCGTCCTCCAGTCGAAGTCCAGCTGGCGGCTCAACTGTGAACACTTCCTGCCGCAGTGGACGGTGACCGATGCGCATGCCCTCGACCACCCCGGCCATCTGGTTGATGATGCGCGAGTGCGGACCGCCGACGTTGATCACGACTGGCGCCGAGATTCGCTGCCCGCTGGCAAGAGTCACACCGCTGACGCGGCCGTCGGCCTGATCGACACTGACCACCTGCTGGTTGAACCGAAACTCTGCACCGTGCCGACGGGCGGCAAACGCGAGGTTCTTCGCGCACAACATCGGGTCGTCCATGAAGCCGCTCTCCGCTTCCAGGATCGCGGTCAGCGCTCCAGTGGCGTCGTCGGCGAACGCGGGGTCGTCGATGCGCTTGGGGGGAAAGTACGCGCCGAGGTCCATCCCCGGCAGCAGCTGCTGCAGCTGGTCGTTGTCGAGCACCTCGTATGCAATGTTCAGTTCGTCCCAGAGACGCTGGATGCGCACGGTGCTGTTCCCCGGCGTGTGGAAGATGCACATGCCGGTCTTGACGAAACGAGCCATGCCATCGGGGTCGACGCAGCCAAGGTGGCCCTCCCAATCCAGCCACATGGCTGCCGCTTCCCACGCGGTGAGCACAGCGTCGGTGGTGGAGTAACTGAAGCGGATGATCGACGACGACGAGCTCGTCGAGCCGGCACCGGCCGCCGGGCCTTTGTCGACGACAATCACGGAGCGGCCGCCACGGGCCAGCTCCAAGGCCACCGAGGAGCCGATGACTCCTGCACCAATCACGATGGCATCCGCGTACTCAGTCATGGCGGTCAAGTTAGCGCAGTCGATGCTTTCGCGGTACAGCCGTACCGGTGAACACGAAGGCGGGTCAGATGAAGCGGGCCCACTCCTCGAGCGGCATGCGCTCGGAGCGCAGCTGGTTGATCACCGAGAACGGGTCAGGGTGGCCGATCGCCATCCCGCAGAACAGCATCTCGTGTTCCGGCGCGCCGACGAATGAGCTGATCGCGCCGTGCCGAACCGACCAATACTCTTGCGCACAGGTGGCCAACCCCTGCTCGGTGGCCAGCAGCATGAACGACTGCAGGAACATCCCAAGGTCTGACCATTGCGGCGGCCCCATCTGGCGGTCGACGAAGCAGAACATCGCCGCCGGCGCTCCGAAGAACTCACCGTTGTGCGCGAACTGGCGTAGACGGCCCGCCTTGTCCTCACGTTCGATGCCGAGCAGCGCATACATCTGCTCGCCGATGATGAATCGGTTGGACCGGTACGGCTCGGTCAGCTTCGCCGGGTAGATGTCGTACTCGGGCGCCTCGAAGGGCGGCTGGGTGGTCAGGAACTCCAGCAGGTTCGTCATCGACGAACCGTTGACCACATAGATCCGCCACGGCTGCACATTGCCGCCACTGGGTGCCCGCGAGGCATCGGTGAGCATCGAACGCAGCAGCTCGTCGTCGACCGGGTCCGGTCGGAAGCCTCTGATCGACGAGCGGGTGTGCAGTGCTTCTACGACATCCATGGGTTGACGCTACCGCTACCTCATCGATGGGATCTTGCCGGCGCAGCCGGTCAACCGATGGCAGCGCCGAACGCCCAGCCGACCGCCATCGTGATACCCATCGCCGCGGCCCCACCGATGACGACGCGGGCAATCGACCGACCGGGAGGCGCACCGCCGGCTCTGGCGCCCACGTAGCCAAGTGCGACGAGCGCAACGATGGTGACGCCGATGATGGCACCGATGCGCCCCGACCTCCCGACGAAAGCAGCCGCTAGCAGGGGGATGGTGGCGCCGATGGCGAACGAGAGCGCCGAGCTCCACGCCGCCTGCAACGGCTTTGCCAGCTCGTCCTGCGAGATGCCCAGCTCGTCGCGCAGGTGCGTCGCCAGCGCGTCGTGCTCGGTGAGCTGGACCGCCACTTCCTGGGCGAGCTCTGACGGTAGGCCCTTTGCCTGGTAGATCGCCGTCAGCTCTTCCAGTTCATGGTCGGCCTGGTTGGCCAGCTCCCACGTCTCCTTCTCGATGTCGCTGCGCTCCGAGTCGCGCTGCGATGACACCGAGACGTACTCCCCCAGTGCCATCGACACTGCGCCAGCGACGAGGCCGGCGATGCCAGCGGTGAGAATCGCAGAGCGCGTGGAATCAGCAGCGGCGACGCCCAGCAACAGAGCTGCGGTGGAGATGATGCCGTCGTTGGCACCCAGCACCATCGCCCGCAGCCAGCCGATCCTGTGGCCGAAGTGGCCCTCGCTATGTCGCATGATCCGAGCCTACCGATGGCCCGCGGGACGCCAGCTGTGGAGCACCTGGTAATAGTTGGCACGTTCGAACACTTGCGGGTCGGGCACGTTGCCGCGGCTGACGCTGCCACGCAGCTGATTGACGCTGTCGTAATCGCGCTCCACCATCCAGTCGCGTATGAACCGCTCCATCACCTTCAGGTGCTCGGGGCCGTGCTGCAGCAACGCACTGGTGGTCATCACGACATCAGCACCGGCGAGCAGCAACTTCATCGCATCGGCCCCGTCGTGCACACCCGACGACGCAGCCAGCGAACAGCGGACGGAGCCGAACAGGTTGGCGATCCAGTGCAATGGCAGGCGCACCTCCGCCGACGTGCTGAGCGACAGACGTGGCACCACTTCCAACGTGTCGAGATCGATGTCGGGCTGGTACAGCCGATTGAACAGCACCAGCCCGTCGGCACCTGCGGTCTGCAGGCGTTCGGCAAAGTTGCCCAGCGCTGTGAACCAGGGACTCAGCTTGACGGCCAGCGGTACCGAGATCTCGGCCTTGACCTCCTCCACCAGTTCCGCGTAGCGATGCTCGGCGTCGGCGGCGGTGATGCCAGGGTCGACGACGCTGTCGTACAGGTTGAGCTCGATGGCGTGCGCACCCGCGTCGGCGAGATGCTTCGCATAGCGCACCCAACCCCCCGGGCTGGTGCCGTTGAGGCTGGCAATGACGGGGATCGTGAGCTGTTCGCGAGCCTGCTCGACCAGTGCGAGGTAGCGACTGGGCCCGACGTCAGGAAGGTCGAGCGACGGCAGGAAACTGGAAGCCTCACCGAATCTGTCGGCGACATCGTCATACGCCTGCTCGCGGGTGAACGCGTCGTGCTCGATCTCTTCCTCGAACAGCGAGGGCAGCACGATCGCTCCGGCGCCGGCCTCCTCCAATCGATGCCACATCGCCGGGTTGCCGGTGTGCGGGCCAGCCGAGGCGACCAGCGGACTGCTGAGGTGGAGGCCAAGGTAGGTGGTGGTCAGGTCGCTCATCACTCGTCGTCCTCATCTGCGATCATCGCGTCGGCGGCGCGGCCTGGCGCAGTGCGGTGCACGTCGGCGAGTTGTCGGTAGTACTGCCATCTGTT
>JBBQMG010000019.1:0-39354 GCA_038328705.1 Acidimicrobiales bacterium
CGGTCGTGAGGTGGAGCTCAATGCGCTGGTCCAGCGCATCGTCGTCACCGACGATCGTGACGGCGCGATCAATGAGCTACTGGTCGACATCCCGACATTGTTCTTCGACGACGCCGCTGCCACACCGTTTCTCGCGTTCGGTACGCACGACGAGATCGCAGCCCACCTTGTCGGTGCCCGCCAGCGGTGGGGCATCTCCTACTTCTCGGTCCGCTCCATCGACGACTTCCAGCCGGTCATCGAACGGCTACGCGCGCTCGACGCGGCCGCATGAAGCGACGCTGCTACGGGCGACGCAGCGCAGCGCGGAGTTTGGCGTCTGGTTGCGGGCGGGCGCCGAGGTGCTCGATGACCCACGCCGAGATCGTCGTCGCGAAGCGGGCAGCCGCCACCGCGTCGCCGTGCTCGAGGTAGTGGGCGAGGAAGCCACCTGCGAACGAGTCGCCGGCACCCGTGGCGTCGACCAAGTTGTTGCTGCCTGCTGGGATGTGTGTGCTGTGGCCGTGCTCCCACACCAGCGCGCCATCGGCGTCGAGCTTGAGCATGATCAGCGCCTTCGGGTACAGCTCGGCCAGCGCTGCCGCAATCTCGTCGGGCTCGGTGAGGCCGCCGGTGAGCATGCTGCCCTCCTCCTTGTTGGGGAGCAGCACGTCGATTCCCAAGTCCTGAGTGACCGACAAGAACTGCCGCACACCCATCTCGCCGATCATCTGAAACGAGCCGGGGTCGAAGGAGAGCGTGGCCCCCGCTGCCTGTGCGAGGTGCGCCGCTTCGCGAACGGCGGCGCGCGGCGGGTCTACGAAGAAGGACCATGCAGTGAGGTGAAGGTGTCGCGAGCTGCGGATGATGTCGCGCGGCAGTTCTTGGGGCAGTAGGTAGAAGTCGGCACCGTGGCCGGAGACCATCGAACGCTCGCCGGTGTGGTCGACGAACACCGCCACCGAACCGGTGAGGTGTGCGTCGGTCTCGACGAAGTGGGCCTCTACCTTTTCGCGTTCCAGGTCTTCCTCGGCCAGCTGCCCGAAGCGGTCGCGGCCGACTTTGCCGATGAACCGAGTTGCCATTCCGGCGCGACGCGCCCACACCGCCACGTTGGCTGCGCTGCCGCCGGGCGTCAGCATCACTTCGCCGAAGGTGTCGCCGCCACGCATCAGCTCGCTATTGGTACGGATGAGGACGTCCCACGCGAAGTCGCCGATGACGCACATCGGACGAGTCAGCGGTTCACCCGATGCGTCTGGCACGGCGGGCACCGTAACAGCTAGCTGATCGCCCGCAACAGTGCCGTGCCGCGCGGTGAGAGCTGGTAGCCGATCTGGAGGCTCTCGGTCAGCCCCATCTCCTTCAGCTTGCGAACGTTGATCTTGAAGTCGGGTCTGTCCTGGCCTGTGTGTCGTGCCAGGGCAGTACTGACCACACCCGGGTACTTGTCGATGAGCTGCAGTGTCGTACGTGTCCACGGCTTTCCACCGGCGCGGTCCAGTCGGTCGAGTCGAGCGCGCAGCGCGGCGATGACGTCGTCGTTCAGCTCGTCGATGACTCGCCGTTCGATTCGGTCATCGATGCCGAGGTAGCGAAGGTCAACTCGCCACACGGTTGCATCGGGTGCCGGTTGCCCGAGTCGCTTCAAGAGTGTGGTCAGGTCGCTCTCTCCGGCGGCGACAGCGTCATCGCCGGTCAGCGCAGCTACGGAGACCTCAGCGACGGCCGTTGCCTCCAGCAGCATCCCCCCAACTCGGTAGCGGCCACCGACTTTCGCCTGCGGTTTGCTCCAGGTGCGGAACGTGACGGTGATGGACCCATCGGCCAGACCCGGCCAGGCAGCGGCGCTGAACAGCACGCGTCAAGTCCCGCTGGCAGGTGCAGACCTGGCATGGCTTGCAGAGGCGGTGCCGGCGACGACCCCGAGGCCGATGAACACGGTGCCCGCAACCCAGCGCTGAACGAACGGCAACGCCTTGCCGCGCAGCAACACGTGGCGTAAATGGCTGGCGACCAGTGAATACGAGCTGTCCGTGCAGAACCCGATACCCACGAAGACGAGACCCAGCACGAGTGCTTGGAGGGCAGGCCGGCCAACTTCGGGGCGAATGAACTGCGGTAGGAACGACAGGAAGAACAAGGCGACCTTGGGGTTCAACACGTTGACCACGACGCCCTGGGTGAACGATCGCCGCACACTCACTGCCGGCTTATCGACGGACATCACCTGGGCTGGACGCATCAGAGTGCGCACGCCGATGTAGACGAGGTAGCCGGCCCCGAGCCACTTCACCGTGTTGAACGCTGCCGCCGAGGTGGCGAGCACGGCGGACAAACCGACCGCTGCTGCGATGGCGTGCACGAGGTTTCCGAGCGTGAGGCCGGCAACCCCGGCCAGGCCGGACCGGCGACCGTTGCTGACACTGCGGTTCACGACATAGAGCACCGCCGGGCCGGGGATGACCAACAACAGGAGTGACGTAGCGGCAAACGCGGCGATGATGGCGAGACTGGGCATGAAGACAGACACTATTTCATCAGACATCTATCTCGACGGGTTGTTTCGGCGGGCCGTCGTGGCGCATGGTTGCCAGATGCTCGGGGAGTCGTCGCGGCGCGATTGGTGTTGCGCCATGAAGTTCGTCGGGGTGCCACCAGCGCACCTCGAACACGTACTCGGCATTGAGCTGCTCCCACGTGAGCGCCGGATTCGGGGTGAACACCGGTGTGTGGACGACGTAGATCCGTTCGATCTGGCCGTCGTGGCTGCCATCGATGAACGGGACGATGTGTAGCCGGTTCCAGACGTGGGGCCCGATCGTCACCTCCGGCGCGCCGACCTCCTCGGCGAGCTCCCGTCGCAGCGCGTCGTGGTCTGTCTCGCCAGCCTCGATGCCGCCGCCCGGTAACGCCCACTTCGTTCCCGAATCGGGGAACTCGAAGCGGACGAGCAGCACGCGATCCTCCGGATCGAGTAGTACCGCCCGTACCGCCTGGCGGATGCGAAGACCCTTCGTGCGGTCGGCGTAGTCGGCGGTGCTCACTCGTCGGGCTGGTCGCGAAGGCCGTCGTTGAAGGCCTTGTACATCTCGTAGATGCCCTTGCACTTCTCACAGATGGGCAGCTGCTTCGGGTCGCGAGAAGGAACCCAGACATGACCGCACAGAGCCTCCAGCGGGGTGCCGTAGATGCGAGCTTCCAGCACCTTCGCCGCCGCGTTCTCGCCCGGATCGGTCTTGACGATGTGAGCGGACGCAGGCTCACCGGTCTCCAACACCTCCTCGGTGTTGGGGATGGTGTCGACAGTCATCGGGGCAGTACTTGTCACGGGTGACAGTCAAGCACAGCAGATGGTTACGATGTTGGGCGATGCCGCTCTACGAGTTCCGCTGCCGTGCCTGTGACGACACCTTCGAGGTCCGTCGCCCGATGAGTGAGTCCAGCGACCCTGCCACCTGCCCGCAGGGGCACGAGGGTGCGGTGCGCTTGCTGTCGGTGTTCGCCAGCGTCGGTGCCAATGGCGCTGCAGCCCCGGCCACCGCCGCACCCCGCCAATCAGGCGGTTGTGGTGGCGGTTGCGCCTGTGCTCACTGAACGGCTGTGCTCACTGAAGACCTGGGTTGCTGCACGTAGGTTCGGCGCTGAAGTGCGGTACTACCGCATCTCAACGCCGAAGCTGGGTTGGGTGTGCGAACGGCTGTGCTCACTGAGCGAGGCTTGCTAGCTCGGCGGTGATGTTCGCTCGTGCCCGCGTCTCGCGTTGGGTGCGCATCGTGACCGTGGTGAAGAGCTGCGGCTGTGCGAGAAAGCTGCTGAGCACTGCTGTGCGTCCAGTGCGCCATGCGTCGTCGCCGAGGTGCGCGTACTCGTCGCGCACTCCCGTCACGTATGCGGTGTAGTCCTGCGCGGAGGCACCGAGAATGGCCAGATCGGCGTCGACCAGAATTGCCTCGTCCGCGTCAGACGGGCGATGCCCGGCGGTGGCCAGTACCAACCGTTCGACCAATTGCTGCCGCGCTGGCAACCAACCCAGTTCAGCTGCGGCCGACCGTGCGAGCGCCGCGCTGCGAGCCTCGTTGTCAGTGACGGCAGCGTTGTAGACCGCGTCGTGCCACAGGGCCGCCAACCGCACTGCGGCCGCGTCGGTGGTGGGCTCGCCGGCAGCGACGAGTGCAGTGATGTGCCGCAACACCCACATCACGTGGGTGAGCGTGTGATATCGGCGCTGCGGCTCGCGATGGCGGGCGAGCAGTGCATCGAGGAGATGGTCGTGCCCGGGGCCGGCGAGATGCCGCCACGCGGACCGCAGTTCCACCTCTGGCGTGGTCATGGTGTGATCGTATGTGGCGATGGCCGTGTTGATCGATGAACCACGCTGGCAGTTCAAGGGCCGGCTGTGGGCACACTTGGTCAGCGACGCCAGCTACGAAGAACTGCACCACTTTGCCGACGCGGCGGGCATCCCGCGCCGAGGTTTTCACGGCGACCACTACGACGTGCCCCTGGAGTACTACGACGACATGGTGGCGCGTGGGGCGGTACCTACCCCCAGCCGGGAACTCGTGCGCCGCCTGCGTGCTGCGGGGCTGCGGCTCAGCCCCAGCCAGCGACGGGCTGTCCAGTAGAGGGCGTCGCCGCCCGAGACGAGCAACACGTCGGCGTTGCGTACGAGCGGAATCCATCGCTCCTCGTCAATGCTGCCGATTAGCAGGTGGGTTCAGTCTTCGAGGCGGTGCCGACAACGATGCCCATGGTGGCCATCAAGTGTTGCGCGAACGCTGGTGCCTGCTGTGCGTCGAGTGCAATCGGCACGAGGCTGGTCGCGCCCACCATTCCGGCAACGTTCGAGCCATGGAGCTGTGCCCGCGCGATCTTGATGTTCGAGACGTCGGTATCGGTGAGGTCGCAGTCCCACCACGCAACTGCAGTGAGCACCGAGTCGCGAAGTTCTGCCTGCCGCATGCGGCATCGCTCGAACCGCACGAACTCGCCGCGAACGAACCGAATGCTGGCGCCGTCGAGTTGGCAATCGATGAACCGAACATCGTGCCTGCGCGACTGGGCGAACTGCACACCGGCAAGCTTGCTGCTGCGCACCTTCACACGTGTCAGTGCGGCGTGGTCGAGGTCGACGCCGGAGAGGTCGCCCCGTCGATCACCACGTCGACGAGCCGGGAACCGGCGAGTGACGCGCCGACCAACGTCGCTCGTCCGATGCGAGTCTGAGTCAGCAGGAGTGGCTCGTCGAAGTCGGCAGACAACGTGCCGCTCAACAGAGCGTTGTCCCATTCGCTGTGCGGCAAGCGGTCCAGTACAACGGACTCCAACGACGTCGCGACAAGCTGTGGAAGCGGGCGATCACTGCGAGCAATGAGCAACTCTAAAACCCTCAAGCTCGAGTCGCTCGCCTTCGACCGCATCGTCCATCAGCCAAGCGTCGCACATCACAACTCGCAGCCTCGCCGATCACCGGGATATCTGCAGTGCGGGGTGCATTCTGCATTCTCATGCAGCTATCTGCGCTGCGTCGGCCGGTGTGCGACGGACGGTGAACACGTATGACGCGATCCCGCAGACGACGTGGAGGGTGGCTTGTACGTTGAGCAGGATGGTGACTCCGGCATGGTCGACGAGTAGTCCGACGAGAACAGATCCGACAATGCCGCCGGCGGCGCCGGTTGCTGAAGCAACGCCTTGGAACCGGCCGTACAGTTCCGCTGGGCAAAGCCGCTGTGCGGCTCCGGTCGCGCCGACCTGCGATGTCATGTTGGGAAGACCGCTGAGACCGAAGATGATCAGAAACGCCCAGAGTGCGGTGGTGATGAATGCGATGTTGACGAACAGGAACGCAATCGCGTCAAGTCCTGCGTAGCCCCAGGACATCAACGTGGATGCTCCAACCCTGCGGGCGAACCGGCCCACGATGATCGACGCCACGAAACCGCCGAACGCCGCCGTCTAGCGGATGATGCCGATCGTGGCTTCGTTGCCGTCGAGGACGTCGATCACGAACGAGATGAACAGCACCGAGAACATCGCGAACGCTGCGCTCGCCAATGCCTGGACGCCGAGGTAGCCAACCAACGTCTGGCTTCCACGGATTGCCTTCCAGCCGTCGCGGACACCGACGTGAGTTCCTCCGTCGGAGTCGACCGGATTGAGGGTGGCGGTCGGGGTGCGCACCGACAGCGTTGCCAACGCGACCGCAAGAAGGGTCACACCGTCGGCGACCACAACCGCTGACAAGCCACCGGCGGCCACCGCGACACCCCCGAGTGGTGCCCCTGCCAGTCGTGCTATCGATTCAGTCGTCGCGTTCACCGAGTTCGCCTGGGACAACTGATCCTCGGGCACGATGCGCGGCACCATCGCAAACGACGCGTGTTGTTCACCTGCTGCAACGCGCCCTGAAGTACTGCCACGACAAACGCCGGCCAGATCCGGTGCTCGGCGACCGTCAACAGGGGGAGCAGACACACCGCGTGCAGCAGGTTCGTGCCCACGATCGTGCGGCGCAGATCCCAGCGATCGACCAGGCTGCCGCCGTGCGGACCGAACCCGATGCTGACCACCAACTCGATCACGACGATCGCTGCAGTCGATCGCCCCGATCCCGTCTGCGTGTACACGAACGCCGGCAGTGCGACAGCGAGTAACCAATCACCGATGTTGTTGACCAGCCCACCACCAAGCACCAGGCAGAAGTCGCGATTCCGCCACACGCTCGACGACATCGCGGCAGTCTCACACCCCCACTCTCGAGACCCGACCGGAAGTCGCGTCGCCGACCGACAACAACCGGACCGTGACGTCCCACCGTCCGCGTTCGTCAGTCGTCGGCCCCGTATCGTCGCTCCGTGCTCCGATGTCGTCGCGTCCTTGCTGCGCTGGTGCTGCTGGTCGTCGCTGCATGCGATGGCACGCCCGCGCGCACCGCACCGCCCAGCACGTTCACGTTGTACGTCGTCGACGAAGCCGGCGACGGGGTAATCACGTCGTCGTTGGCGATCGTCGGGCGTCCCTTGCCGGTGAAGGTGGCAGGATCGGCGCAGATCTCCCTCGACCAGCCGGTCGCCGGGGTGCTGAGCGCGGATGGGTACCTCACCGAGCCGGTGGTGCTCGATCCGTCACAGCAGTCGGCGACAGTGCAGTTGCTCGCCGCTGTCGGCCCCAACGGTCAGCAACGACGGGTCATGCAATTCGGTGGTGACGTGATGATGGGGCGCCGCTATCAGACCGGTGGCGAGAACCCCAGCACCGCCGTGGCCAAGTCGGCCAAGCAAGCGCGCGACGTCGTCAGGTGGGTCGCACCGCTGATGGCCGCTGCCGACGCGAGCATGGTGAACCTGGAGACCGTCGTCGGCGATCTGCCCACGCTGGACGCGTACCCGGGCAAGCGCTTCCTGCTGCAGTCGCCGCCGATCGTCCTCGACGCGCTGGACGAGATGGGTATCGATCTTGTCACGCTGGGCAACAACCATGCCTACGACTGGCAGCAGGGCGGCGTTGAATCCACGATCGCCGCGCTGGACGACGCCGGCATGGCCTGGGCCGGTGCCGGTACGGATGCGACCCAGGCCCAGGCCGGACGGATGCTGGACGTCAACGGGATGCACGTCGGTGTCGTCTCCGCGACCACCGTCAACGGTGACTTCGTCAACGACAGCCTTCCCGGGGCGGACGAGGAGCAGCCCTCCGACGTGCTGGCCGGTGACGAGTGGCAGTACGAGGCACGGCCCTTCGGCTTCGGGAGCGCTGGCGACGACGCGTATGTGCAGCCGGAGAACCGGCGCGCGGGCGAGATGTGGAAGGTCTTCAGCGAGCTGGAGGACAGGGTCGACCCGTTGCTCAGCGCGCAGGTGTGGCTGGCCATCGCTGACGTGTACCCCGAGTTGCAGGACTGGGTCGCCCGGCGCGGCCACGGCGGTGCCGCACAGTTCCGCACAGCGGCGGTCACCGAGCAGGTGGACGCGCTGCGCAGCGCCGGCGCCGGCCTGGTCGTCGTCCAGTTGCACGGGGGGTTCCAGTTCTCCGAAGTGCCCAGCGAGTTCCTGCGCCGGGCGGCGCACAACGCGATCGACGCTGGGGCGGACATCGTGGTCGCCCACCATCCCCACGTGCTGCAGGGTTTCGAGTGGTACGGGGGTCACCTGATCGCCTACTCGTTGGGCAACTTCGTCTTCGACCAGGACTTCCTCAGCACGTTCCCGTCCGCGATCCTGCGCACGGTCTGGGAGGGCACGCGGCTGCTCCAGGTGCGCGTCGTGCCGCTGGCCATCAATGACTACCGGCCGGTGCCGGTGACTGGTGAGGCGGCGCAACGTGTGCTGCGGCAGATGAACGCGAGTTCGCTCATCGAGGCGTCCAGCGACCGGCTGCGCCCGGACCTGGTCACCAACGTTGCGACCACCGACGTCTCCGCCAGCGCCGGCGTGCGACCCGATGGTGCCACTGCGCTCTTGACGCGGCTGCCCACTCCGGTCAGCGACACCCGTTCGATCGCCAAGGGGGAGGTCGTCGAGCTGGACGCGTGCTCCGTGGTCCGCGCAGACAACGCCGACGGTGCCGAGAGCGAGATCGGCTTCGATCTGCTCAGCTGGGGAACGCTGGACGACCTGACCGCCGACGGGTCCGCCCAGGGAGGTGAGGTCTGGACGTGGGACGAACGCGCCCAGTTGCGCTATGCCGCCGACCGCGGCACGTACCTGCACCTGGAGGCGACTGCGAACGAGAGCTCGCTCGCGCGCCAGGTCGCCCGCAGCGCGCTGCCGGCCCACCGGTGGTACGACGCGGAGGCCAAGCCGCTCGATGGCGAACCGCGGTACACGCTGCAGCTCGACGCGCTGCGCATGGAAGAACCTGGCGAGATCCGCCTCGTGCTGTACGACGTGAACGACACGAACCCGACGGTGGAACCGACATCCACCGCGCTGCACCAGGCGACGGTGCCGTTGCCCAGAGCCACGATCGGCGAGTGGCACACGTTGACGGTCGATCTCGCCGAGGTCCTCAACGCGGAGTTCAACGGTGTGCGTCCGGAAGCGCTGCTGCTCTACGTCGCCGCGCCGCCCGGCGGCAACCGGCTGGAAATCGACAACGTGAGGCTCTACGAGTGGCGCTCCGTTGCCGATCTGCCGCCCGGCGTCTGGAGCTCCGCCGACGCCATCCGTGCCGGCATCACGGGCGACGCGACCTTCGACGTCCTCGGCTGCCAGTGAATGCCGGGGTGCCCGTCATCGGCGGTTCGAGGCACGTCAGTTCAAGCCAAGCATGATCAGCCTTGTCGAGAATCCCAGAGCCGACTACACCGATGATGAGCACCGACACCCAACCACCTGAGATCGCTCAACGGCGCGTTCTTCTGCTTGCGTGACATCGTCGAAAGCATTGCCCGCCGTCCGGTCGCCACGGACATCCGGATGACCGATCCCGAGCGGTTTGTCCAGCTGGCAGTTTCGTGCGAACTCGTCGGCGTGTCGCGTACGATCGGCACCGTGACCTCATCGCCGGTTCACTCGCTCAGCGGATGGAAGGTTCAATGTGGGTGCGTCACTTTCTCCTGGCAGATCCTGACCGGTGGCACTGCGAGAGGTATCGGGCGGGTTAGCTCAAGCCAAGCACAGTGAGCAAGGCGTCGTCGACAGCCCACACCTCGTCTGCTGTGAGTCGCGCGACTCGTTTCCCGAGTCGCTGGGCGTCAACAGCACCGAGCTGCTCGACCAACACCCGCGTCGGCCCGCCGGCCACGACGACTACAGGACGAAAGGATGCTGCTCTGGCACTGCGCGACGTCGGCGCGACGATGACCACTGATAGGGGAAGCAGTTCGTCGGCCTGCACCACCACCCCAAAGCGTTCACCCTGTTGCTCATGCACGACGCTCTTGGGGAGCTTGAACCGGAAGACATCACCCCGTTGCACGCATCGACTCCATCAGCGCCGCGACGGACGCCATCTCGGCACGGTCGGTCTCGTCGGCCTCGAGCGCAGCAGCTTCCGCGGCAAGTTCTCTGCCTCTCCGGAGCCGGCCGGCCGACGCGAGCAACGATGAGCGGATCGCGTCGGACTGGCTGAGACCAGAGGATTCGAGTGTGCGAAGTGCCCGTTCGCTTTCATCGTCGAGTCGTACCGAGATCGCCTTTGCCATGCCAACTAGTATCACGGAATGGCATACAAGTGAAAACCGGTTTCCGCCAAACGAATCGGCAGTGCGGCACGGACGATCGAACTAACGCATCGTTGTGAGGTTCGGCAACGAGGGTTCGTCAAGACGGTGGCGATCCCACCGCCACACTCGAACCATCAGCGACCCCAAAAGACACAACTCCAGAATCAAACCGAACGTCGGGAAACTCGGCTGCGCCAACCCACCGACGAAAGCCACACCCACGAGCGCGATGGCGAGAACGTGGAGCCGGTTCGGCCACGCCGCCAGATGTTCGGTCGCCCAAAGAGGGAAAGTACTCTGATCCACTCATCTGAGTGTGCACGACGCGGCAGCGGAAGGCAACGAACACCTGCCCCTGACGCCCAATCGATTCGCTGCTAGCCACCGCTCCTACGGGCAGATCTACAGATCTTCGTGATGACCGTCGCTATATCAAGCGGTTCATCTGAACCGGCCACAGCTCGAAGCCGCAATCTCGTTGCGCCGACGCGTCACAATCTCGATCCGTGAGCCAGGTAGCGAGGCCGATCGGCGCGCGGTCTATGCGCCACGGCGATTCTCATTCTGAGGCACACCACAGACGAACGTACTTCTGTGGTGTGCCACAGACGCTGAAGGACGCAGCGAGACCCGCACGCAGATTGCCCGCTCTGGCTCGGGTTGGCAAGGACCAATGCTCGCGCATTATGTGCGCGTGAAACGAGCAGGACCGGTTCGGCGTTCAGAGCGTCAATGAATGCGATGCTGCTCGAGAAACGCGTCGACCTTGCGGTGGGCCATCCGTTTGATCTCCCGGTCGTCCCCGACGTCGTCGATGCCGACGTCGTCGACGCCGACGTCGATGCCGACGTCTGAGTCGATGTCGAGATCGCCCACTTCGAGGGAGATCAGCTGGTCCTCGTAGTCGGTGTGACGATGGCGAATGAACGCTCGTGCGGCCAACGCCGAGCGTTCGTCGAGGGTCAGCGTCTTGGTTCGTCCGACCCGGCCACTGCCAACCACGGCTGCGCGGTCCGCTGCGCCACGCGCGATCTCGTCGGCGAGCACCTGATGCTCCGGGCCGAACGCCAACCATCGCAGCACGGCACCCTCGAACTGGTCGCGATAGGCGGTCTCGGTTCGCGCGCGTTGGCGACTGCCTGTTCTCGCGTTGTGTCTCGCGTCGCACGGCGCTGGCCACCGCCGCCGCCCGAGCGGCCGCGATCGCCTCGATCGGAGCGAGGAGACCCAGCTGGCGGCGATGCTGCCCGCGACCCTTCGGGCGGAACAGGACCCAGTAGTCGCCCGCAGCCTTCACCTGCCGCGTGAGGAATGCGTCGCCGGAAGGAAGGAAGTCCCAACCGTCCGGGTGGTCGAGGTCGCCGAGTTCGGGATGCCACATCCCTGACTTGGTGTCGTACACCTCGAGATGCAGCCGTGTCGGATCGTCAGCGACCATCACGAGACATTTGCAAGTTCTCGACTCTGATTCCAGCACAGTTGACAACTCCACGAACCAGTTGCGGGCGAGCGCAAGAGGCGCTCGAGGACGCTCGCCTGGCCCTGAGCGAACGTGGCGCAGCACCAGGGCTGCAGGACGAACTGGCCACCGCTGAACAGAGATCACACCTCGGCGTTGGGGCTGAGCAGCGCCCAGCGTTCGGGCTCGCCCAGCAGATCTCGCGGGCTCTGGGCGCCAGACGCACCGATGATGTACCACTCGATGAGAGCGACACCATGGGACTCGGCGAGTTCGCTGGCCTCCAGCCAGCGGTCGATGTCGCCGGGCAGTACGCAACCGGTGGGTCGCACGGTGGCTAGTACCATCGCCTCCGCTTGAGGCAAACCTTCCGCAGCGCGGGCGATGCACTCGGTGACCGAGAGGACTGAGTCAGGATCGACCGTGCCGGACACGACGGTGATGACGCTGCCGTTTCCGTGCCGGTCGAGCAGGAAGACCAATGTCTCTGGTTCGAGGGGCTGGGACGCGGAGAAGAACAGGACGCGCAGCGCGTCGGTGCCGCAGCGAACCGGGGCGGGGCGCGGCAATGGGGTGAGCGGTACTTCGTGAGTGGGCATGGTGCAACCTCCGGACGTGATGCCAGCGTCACGGGAGCGGCGCTGGCAGGACTGTCGTGAACGGGGGAAGCCGTGGGTTGCACCATACGCAGGGGGTCTCACACAGTTGATGGACGTGCCGATGGCTACGCTGCGACCTCATGGCTGACGTCACCATCTACCACAACCCAAATTGAAACTCCTCCAGCAATGCCGTGAGCATTGCCGAGGAACTCGGCGTCGACGCCGACATCGTGCTGTACATCAAGACCCCGCCCGACGCCGCGACGCTACGCGAGATCATCGTCAAGCTGGAAGACCCGGTCACCGACCTCGTGCGGCGCGACAGCATGTGGAAGAAGCTGGGTCTCACCGACGCCGACGTGGCGACGCCCGAGCAAGTGGTCGACGTGTTGGTGCGGCACAAGCAGTTGCTACAACGGCCGGTAGTGGTGACGGCAACCAGGGCCATCATCGGTCGCCCCAAAGAGCGAGTGCGCGAACTGTTGGCGCGTTAGCGACGCCGGCCGCGGCCGCCGATGGCTTGCAGGACCAGTAGCAAGAGTACGGCGCCGAGGGCGGCCACCAAGATGGCGCGCAGGTCGAATTCGTTGATGCCATTCCCACCTGCGGCCTGCATCAGCGCGCCGCCGATCAGTGCACCCAGCACTCCGACCGCGACTGTGTAGAGGCAACCGCTCTTCTCGTCGCGTGTGATCCAGCGCGCCAGGAGACCAGCGAGCAGCCCGACGACGATCCAACCAATGATGTTCATGCGGCCATAGTAGGGGTACGGGCGGAGCTGGTTGCTCGCCGCGAGCGTGCCCACCGGCTCAAGGCTGCGGATCTTCCGGCCGATGTTTCCTGCGCTGCGCGACGGGCGTAGCGAAGCACTCATGAGCACTCTGTGGAACAGATGGAACGCGAAGTCGATGCGGTACGCGATCTTGGGAGTGACCGCAGTCGTCGGCGCGGCGGCGGCGGTTGGTGCCACCTCGCTGGCTGCCACCAATCTCGGGACCCGAACTGTGGGCATGCAGATCCCGGTGTCCAACCTCTGTGGCGTCGGCAGCGGTGAACTGGTGCTCACTGCGACCGACACTGCAACGGTCACAACACTCCCCATCGGCTCCGGTGACACGACGGTCTTGATCGAGACCAAAGGCTTGACGCCTGGCCCGTACTCGGTGCAGGCCAGTTGCTTGGACAAGTTCGACACCCTGGTGCCCAAGGGTGTGATCGACTCCTTCACGTTGGTGCCACTCACGTTGGCAACATCGGCAGCTTCGTGCCTGGCACCGGCATCTCGTTGCCCATTGGATGCAGCGCCACCGATGCGGTACTGGTTCGCTGGGGGATTCCCCCGACCAACCCGAGTGACCCGAGCACTGGCGTACTCATCGGTCAATTGGCCTTGCCGACTCCAGCGCCTGCCACTTACCTTACACGGTCACCGATCCGGCGTTCGTCGAAGGGCTGCAGTACACGGCTCTCGTGTGTTACACGCCGTCCGCCGAGGCGATCAGCTCAGTGCCGAGCTCGGGAGTCCAAGTCACCTTTGCATCACTCGCGCCGGTGACCACCCCGACCACCGTGCCAGCAACGACGAGCACCATCGCTCCGACCACGCAGCTGCCCAGCACTGGCGGCTCGAGCGACAACAGCCTCGTCCTTGCGCTGCTGCTGGTTGGCGCCGGCGCTGGCGCTCTTGTCGTCACCCGGCGAGCACCTCGCCTGTAACTCAGGGCTTGAACAACAGATCACCGTCGTCGTATGAAGCGACTTGGCGAGTGGCCTCGGCCACCCGAGTGAAGCCGATCCGTTCGATGAGACGAATCGATGCGGCGTTGTCGCGATGAATCGCGGCCCAGAGCTCGTGGCGGCCCCCATCGGCAAGGTGTGCGACGAGCCAACGGACAGCTTCGGTCGCGTACCCGTGACCTTCAGTCGTTGGGCCGAACACGTAGGCGACCTCTGCCCATCCGGCAGAGCCCGTTGCCTGGATGTACCCAAGGATCAAACCGTCGGCGCGTCGGCTGACGGCCCAGTTCCACCAGTGATCCTCCGCCAGCTCGTTGCTCGGGCCAAGCGCAAGCTGGTCGATCCATGTATGCAACGCATCGATCGTGGTGACTTCTGGCCCGTTGATGTAGGCACCGACTGACTCGTGGTTCAGCGCCGCGAACAATCCATCGGCGTGCTCGTTGCGCAGCGGGTCGATGATCAGGCGGTCAGTGGTCGGCATCCTGTGTGGATTCTGTCGTGTCGAGAACGCAGACGCCAGGCGTTTGCTATTCAACTCTCGGTTTCGTGGTCCCTGGGCGTAGTGTCCGAAGCCGTGGGGAAACAGGCCAAGGCGCAGCAGCTGCAGACGCCGGGCGCCGCGGGATGGGGCCTCCTGCGGGCAATGCTCCGCGAACAACGCGCTGGTCTCATGGCCGGGGTTGCCGTGGGATTGATGTGGAGCGCCGGCAAGGTCACCGTTCCGAAGCTGACCAGCCTCGCCGTCGACCGCGCCGTGCTCGGCAGTGGTTCCCTCTGGTTCTGGTCCTTACTCATCGCGGCTGTGGCGGTCATCGCCGGCATCTTCACGGCGTGGCGACGCTGGTTCGCCTTCCGCGAAAGTCGCCTGACCGAGACCAAGCTGCGCGAGCAACTGTTCGCGCACATCCTGCGCTTGCACGTCGCCTACCACGACCACACTCAGACAGGTCAGCTGATGAGTCGCGCTTCCAGCGATCTTCTCCAGATCCAGGGCTTCGTCGTGATGATTCCCATCACTGCTTCGAACCTGATGATGGTTGTGACAATCGTCGTCATTCTGGTGATCCAGCAACCGTTCCTCGCGTTGGTCGCGCTCGCCCCGCTGCCCTTCTTGAACGTTCTGGCCACTCGCTTCTCGCGCAGAATTCATCCAGCCGTGCTGGCCGTGCAGGTCGAACAGGCGCAGCTGGCAACGGTTGTGGAGGAAGCGGTCAGCGGTGTGCGCGTCATCAAAGGCTTCGGTGCCGAGGGCGTCACGGCGGCCCGCCTGAAGGTGGAGGCCGACGACATTCGTCGCGTGTCGTTGCAGGCGGCCCGGGTGCGCAGCACCTACCTGCCGGCGCTCGACCTGCTGCCCAACCTCGGGCTGATCGCCGTGCTCGCCATCGGCGGACACCGGGTACTGAACGGCGAGATGACGCGCGGCCAGATGTTGGAGTTCATGCAGTACATCGGGTTGCTGATCTTTCCGCTGCGCAACCTGGGTATGACCGTTGCGTTCGGCCAACGCGCGGCGGCGGCGTTGCTGCGCGTCGACGAAGTGCTGTCGACGGTACCGGAAGTGCGCGATGCGGTCGAGCCGGTCTCGCTTCCCGCCGGTGACCGCCTCGGGGAGGTCTCCTTCGACCACGTCGGCTTTGGGTACGACTCGGACAATCAGGTGCTGCGCGACTTCGACCTCCGTATACCGGCCGGTGCATCCGTCGCCATCGTCGGCGCGACCGGCAGCGGCAAGTCGACACTGGCCCGCCTACTCGTGAGGTTCTACGACGTCGACCAGGGTTCGATCATGATCGACGGTGTCGACCTGCGCAACCTGACATTGGCCGAGTTGCGTCAAGCGGTTGCAATCGTGTTCGAAGACACCTTTCTGTTCCACGACACGGTTGCGGCCAACATCGCGTTCTCCCGCCCGGATGCCTCTGTGGCGGATGTGGAGTCCGCGGCAACGTTGGCAGGAGCGCACGATTTCATCCTGCAGCTGCCTGACGGCTACGAGACGCTCTTGGGTGAGCGCGGGTTCTCGCTGAGCGGCGGCCAGCGGCAGCGCGTCGCCCTGGCCCGTGCGATCGTAGCGAACCCGCGAGTGCTCGTGCTCGACGACGCCACCAGCGCCGTCGATCCGTCGAAGGAGCACGAGATTCGCGAGGCAATGACGACGGTGATGGAGGGTCGCACGACCATCGTGATTGCGCACCGGCCGGGCACCATCGCACTCGCCGACACAGTGGTGCTGCTCGACGAAGGTCACGTGGCTGCCACCGGCACGCATGACGACCTGCTGGCGACCAGTGAGCGGTATCGCGCCGTGCTGGCAGCGCTCGCCGAGCTCGACGAAGACCCTGCCACGATCGCGGAGGTGAGCTGACCATGTGGGCTGCCGGTGCTGTGAGTGACGAGGACAAGCTGGATCGCGCCGAGACAGGCCGCGTGCTTCGTCGTTCGCTGCAGTTCGCTCAGCCGTATCGACGGACCATTTGGTGGGCGGTTGGTCTGGTCTCCTTGTCGGCGTTGTGCACCGTGGCCGGCCCGGTCTTCGTCAAGACAGGGCTCGATCACGGCATCAAGAACGCCGATGCGACTGCCTTGAACTGGTCCGTTGCCGGCTTCGTCGTCACGGTGATCATCGGCTACTTCGTTGCCCGGGCGCAACAGTTGGCGATCAACCGAGCAGGCGAAGGCTTTCTCCGCGACCTACGCGTCGCAGTCTTCGACCGCCTCCAGTCGCAGTCGATGGCGTTCTTCGATCGCAACAAGGCCGGCGTGTTGGTGTCTCGTATGACCGCCGACATCGAGAGCATGGGCGAGCTCATCCAGTGGGGCCTCCTTCAGTTCGTGGGTGCCGCGCTGCTGCTGTTGATGAGCCTGATCCTGATGACGGCTCTGAGCTGGCAGATGACGCTGGTCGTGATCGTGTTCGTCGCACCAATTCTGGGTCTTGCATCAATCCGCTTCCAACGCCTCTCCAACGTGGCGTACCTCGATGTACGCGAGCGAGTCGGTAGCAACCTGTCGAACCTGCAGGAGGGCGTCACCGGCGTCCGCGTCATCCAGGCCTACGGTCGCGAAGCCGAGACCAATCGGCGCTTCGTCAGCTCCAACCGGGCGCTGTACGGCAGCCATCTGCGCAGCGTGAAGATCAGCACCTGGTACTTCGGGCTGGTCGAGTGGGCAGGCATCGTGTCCATTGCGCTCGTCGTCGGGGTGGGCGGCGCGCTCGTGCATCGCGGCGCGGTCGGCTTCGGCACGGTGGCTGCGTTCATCTTGTTGGTTGCCAACCTCTTCGACCCGGTGCAGCAGCTCTCGCAGCTCTACAACACCGTGCAAAGTGCTGCAGCGTCGCTGCACAAGCTGTACACGCTGATGGACACCGTGCCTGACGTGGCCGAACACCCCAAGCCGGTGTCGCTGCCGGCGGCGGGCGTCTTGGAAGCGCACCACATCACGTTCGCGTACGAGGGCAGTGAGCGGCCGGCGCTCAGTGAGGTCGGCCTCGCCGTCGCTCCCGGCGAACGGCTGGCGCTGGTCGGCCCCACCGGCGCAGGCAAGAGCACCCTGGCGAAACTGCTCAGCAGGCTCTACGACCCCACCAGTGGCTACGTCACGTTCGGCGAGATCGACCTGCGGGTTGCCTCGCTGGAGTCGTTGCGCGAACGAGTCGTGGTGGTTCCCCAGGAAGGCTTCCTGTTCGGCGGCACGATTCGCGAGAACATCCGCATTGCTCGCCCCACGGCAACCGACGACGAGGTGGCTTCGGCGTTGCGAGCAATTGGGGTGCTGGAGCGCTTCCAGGAGTTCCCCGACGGTTTGGAGACCGAGGTCCGCGAGCGCGGCTCACGGCTGTCGGCCGGTGAGCGTCAGCTGGTGTCGCTGGCTCGCGCCGCCCTCGTGGACCCGGCCGTGTTGGTGCTCGACGAAGCCACCAGCAACCTCGACCCAGGTACCGAGGCCGTGGTGGAGGAGGCATTGGAGCGGTTGATGGAGGGGCGCACCGTCATCGTGGTGGCGCACCGCCTGAGCACCGTTCGTCGAGCGGACAGAATCGCAGTCATCGACCATGCGCACCTCGTCGAGCTCGGTACACACGATGAGCTCGTTGCTCACCGTGGTCGCTACGCGGCGCTGGCCGATGCCTGGGCTCGGTCGCAGCCGACGGCAGAGGGTGCCTCCGGCCGCTGATCGTTGCGCCGCAACTACGCGCGGTTGAAAGCCAGGGCGAACTCGAGAATGCCGTTGTCCTCCGTTGTGATCGTGGCGACGGACGGGTTCGGAATCCCGAAGTCGGCGAAGACGACCGGGATCTTGCCCAGCACGCCGACTCGACCGTTCAAGAAGGTGGCCTCGACCTCGAACGTGACCGACTGGGTGGTGCCGCGCAGTGTGAGGTCGCCAGTGGCGGTCGCTGGAATGGTGCTGCCGTCGGTGGGCACCTGCTTGAAGTCGATCGGGGCCGTGAGCGCGAACGTCGCAGTCGGAAAGTTGGCGACATCCATGATGCGGCCGTTGAATTGACCGTCGCGTCGCGATTCATCGCTCTTGAATGTGGTCATGTCGACGGTGAAGTCACCGGCGATCACTGTCGTTGCGCCAATCGTGAAGGTTCCGGTGAGGGTCTGCGTGCGACCGTTGGCCGTGGTATCGAAACCGTTGATGCTTTCGTCGACGCGGTAGCCGACCTCCGAGCCTTCAGCGATCACCCACTCACCCTCGACACCGTCAGCCGGGCCCGTGGCGCTGGTGGTTCCAGTTCCGGCAACGTCGGTGGTCACCGGCGCGTCGGGGGACACGGTGGTGGTGGCGTTGAGCAGGTCCTCGACGTCGCCGCTGTTCAGCTCATCATCGGCCTTGTTGATGAACTTGGCGTAGATGAACGACCCGGCGACGACCAGGACGATGATGGCGACGACGGCGGTGACGAGTTTCTTCATGACAGTCCTTACGTTGGCGGACGCGAAATGGTTTGCGCCAAGATGCTTGCACACGCAATGAAGCATCCAAGGTCGGGCATCGGTCGCGAGTCGGAATGTGCGGCTCAGGTGCGCAAGACTTCACACATGACTGCAACCGTGCTGATCACCCGCACCACTCCCAAGACCGTCGATGCCGTGGCCGTGCCCGTTGGTACCACTGGTACCGTTCCCCGTTCGCTCGGGCTCAACCGTGCAGCGCTGGCGGCTGTTGGATTCGACGGCAAGCTCGGCCAAACACTGGTTGTCCCCTCGGGCACCGGGCCCGCACAGATAGCCATCGGTGTCGGTGCCCCGGGCGCGCTGACCGTGCAGACGCTGCGCAACGCAGCGGGCGCTGTGGTGCGCGCCGCCGGCAAGCGAGCAGTCGTTGCCACCAACCTGGCCGACCTCGACGGCGTTGACGCGGCCAAGGCCGCGCAGGCAGTGGTGGAGGGTGCCCTGCTGGCCGGCTATCGGTTTGCCGGCATCAAGAAGGAAGCGAACACGGGTGCACTCACCCAGTTGGTCCTCGTGGTCGGCGAGAAGAGGGCCAACGGTGCCCGTATCGGTAGCGAGCGCGGTCATGCGACGGCCGCCGCCACAGTGCTGGCCCGTGACCTTGCGAACCTTCCGCCGGCCTACATGACCGCACGGCACATGGCGGAGAAGGCTGTCGCAGTCGCCCACGCCAGCGGTCTGACAGTGGAAGTGTTCAACCGCGACCAGCTCGCGGAGATGGGCTGCGGCGGCATGTTGGGCGTCAATGCCGGCAGCGTCGAGCCGCCGCGAATGGTGCGCTTGACCTACGCCCCGCGCAATTCAGTTGGCCACGTCGCTCTCGTGGGCAAGGGCGTGATGTACGACTCGGGTGGCCTCAGCCTGAAGCCCAGCGATGGTCAGATCGCGATGAAGATGGACATGAGCGGCGCTGCCGCGGTGTTGGCGGCGATGGGCGCGCTGAAGGCGCTGAAGTGCAAGGTCAAGGTCACCGGCTACCTGATGTGCACCGACAACATGCCCGGCGGCAACGCCGTCAAGCTGGGCGACGTGCTCACCTTCCGCAACGGCAAGACCGCCGAGATCCACAACACCGATGCCGAAGGCCGGCTGGTACTGGCCGACGGACTGTCGTTGGCGGTCGAGGACGGGCCGGATGCGATCGTCGACATCGCCACACTCACAGGTGCGTGCATGGTGGCGCTGGGCACGAAGGTTGCCGGCGTGATCGGCAACAACCAGTCCGTGGTCGACAAGCTGCGCACCGCCAGTACAGCGACCGACGAGCAGATCTGGCAGCTGCCGTTGGAGAAGGCCTACCGCAAGCAGCTGGACAGCAACGTCGCCGACATGCGCAACATCGGCGGACCGCCTGGCGGTGCCATCACCGCCGCGTTGTTCCTCCACGAGTTCGTCGCGGAAGTGCCATGGGCGCACCTCGATATCGCTGGGCCGATGTCCGTCGATGCAGACGACGGCTGGCTGAGCAAGGGTGCCACCGGATTCGGTGCACGTCTGCTCATCGAGTTCGCAACGAACTTCGTCAAGTAGCGAGTCGGTCGGCCGAGAGCGCTGCCGAGCGGCGGGTGGTTGCGAACGTCGTCGCTTCCACCGCGGCTGCGGGCGAAACTCCAACAGCAAGCAGTTGACGCTCCACGAGTTCAGGCTCGTCGCCGGCTGCAACCATCGCCACCGCGAGCGCGCACCCACGTTGGAGATCATCGAGGGTGAACTCGCGGACCTGCCATTGCGAATGCATCGCCTGCAGTTGTGGCGGCATCCGCGAAAGGTGCCTGGCAGCGACGGGAGGAACCTTGCGTCGCACTGCCAACCCACCGCCGGGCATGGACTGCGACATCCCGAACAGTTGGCAGCGCTGCAATGCGCGGGCGAACGAGTTCGACGTGCCGGTTGAGTACGCAAGACCCAACATCCCCGCGGTCTCGGCGAGATCGAGTTCGTAACCGAGCGGGTAGCGGTCCAGACCCGTCACCAACCGACGCAGGGTCCAGGTTGCGGTCGGTCCAAGGACGTTGAGCCAGAACAGTTCGACGTAGTTCGACCTGACATCGAATCCGACCGCGTCGACGATCGGGTCATGCCACGGGACGACCATGACGGTGGCAGGTTCGGACTTGCCGCCAGGCGGTTCGATGGACATGAGTGGTTCGATGGACACGGTGACCCCCGGCGGGTGAAGTGAGGAGTGGCGGAAGCCGCTCACCTGTACTGGGCACGGCGAGATGGGTCATTCGGCAAAATTGCCGCAAGAATGCCCGCATGACGGACCTACAAAGGGCCACCGAGTGGGTCCGTGCGGCGCAGTGCATCGTGGTGCTGAGTGGCGCCGGGCTGTCCACCGACTCGGGCATTCCGGACTTTCGTGGGCCCAACGGACTGTGGAAGCAGGATCCGTCGGCGGAGAAGGCCTCGACCCTGCAGCACTACCTGGCTGACCCTGAGCTGCGCAAGCGTGCATGGCAGAACCGGCTCGCCGCGCCAGCGTTAACCGCCGAGCCCAACGCTGGTCACTACGCATTGGCTGCGCTCGAGCAGCGCGGCCAACTGTCGGCCATCGTCACCCAGAACATCGATGGCCTGCATCAGGCGGCGGGCAACGACCCTGACACCGTGATCGAAGTGCACGGCACCGTTCACTGGTCGCGCTGCTGGGAATGCAACGACCGACGGCCGATGTCGCAGATGCTCGACCGGGTGCGGGCCGGCGAGGATGACCCGCCATGTGAGATCTGTGGCGGCATCATCAAGAGCGACACCATCTTGTTCGGCCAGAACCTGGTGCCGCACGTCATCGAGGCTGCCATGGTGGCAGCCCAGCGCAGCGATCTCGTGCTTGCAGTCGGTTCGAGCCTGTCGGTCTTTCCAGCCGCCAACGTGGTGCCGCGCGCGAAGTCCGCCGGTGCGCGCATCATCATCGCCAATGGTGAACCTACGAAGATGGATCGCTTCGCCGATGCCGTGCTCCTCGGTTCGCTGTCGGACCTCCTCCCGGCCCTCTGCAGCGCCGCAAGCGAGGCCGCGACGAATCCCGACTGATCCGGTAGCATTTCGGCCATGGCTACCTTCCGCGACCTGCTCAGCGCCGCCAAAGCTGAGATCACTGAAATTGACACTGCGACGGCCGCTGAGCAGATTGCTCACGGCGCAATTGTGCTCGATGTCCGCGAGCCCGACGAGTACGACCAGGGCGCGCTGCCCAACGCAATCCACCTTCCTCGCGGCCACCTCGAGGCCCAGATCGAAGGCAAGTTGCTGGACAAGAACGCTCAGGTGGTCGTGTATTGCGCAGGTGGCGTGCGCAGCGCATTCGCAGCCAAGACCATGGCCGACCTCGGGTACACCGACGCGGCGTCGGTGGTCGGCGGATTCGGCAAGTGGAAGGACGAAGGCCGCCCGTGGAAGACGCCCGTCACGCTCACCCCTGAACAACGCAACCGCTACCAGCGGCACCTGCTGCTGCCCGAGGTCGGCGTCGCCGGACAGGCGAAGCTGCTGGAGAGCAAGGTACTGATGCTGGGTGCCGGTGGCCTCGGTTCGCCGTCGGCGATGTACCTGGCCGCGGCGGGCGTGGGCACCATCGGAATCGTCGACATGGACGAGGTGGACGCCAGCAACCTGCAGCGTCAGATTTTGCACAACATGGACCGCATCGGTGACCGCAAGGTGGACAGTGCGAAGAAGACGCTGACGCTGATGAACCCCGACGTCAACGTCGTCACGTACGACACGCGCCTCGACGCCACCAACATCTTGGACATCATTGCCGGCTACGACGTGATCGTCGATGGCGCCGACAACTTCCCCAGCCGCTACCTGCTCAACGACGCGAGCGTGAAGCTGGGCATTCCTGTCGTGCACGGAAGCATCTTCCGCTTCGAGGGCATGGTCAGTGTCTTCCATCCGCTGCAGGGCCCCACCTACCGCGACATGGTGCCCGAGCCGCCTCCGGCCGAGCTCGCGCCCAGCTGTGCCGAGGCTGGCGTACTTGGCGTTCTGCCCGGCATCGTCGGCAGCATCCAGGCGTTGGAGGTCATCAAGATTCTGCTCGGTATCGGCGAGGGTCTGATCGGTCGAATCCTTTCGGTTGACACCACCGACATGAGTTTCCGTACGTTCAACCTGCGGCCCAACCCGACCAACGAGGTGACGTACGCAAACCGAGACCGCATCATCGTGCAAGAGCTCGAAGGGCTCTGTGCTCCGGGACTGGCGCACTGATCCGTCTCGCATGGATGCGGGGCCGCGGGTAACGTCGCAGCGTGCACGCAGAGGACGTCATCGCTCGCCCCGCCGCCCCGACTCGCAACCTGTGGTTGCACGGGCCGCTACAGGACACCTTGCTCGGTTGGTGCTTCGTGCCCGTGGCGCTGGTCGTGCACTTCGCAGAGCCGCACCTGACTCTGGTGCAGTCGATGGTGGGCGTCATCTTCTTGGTCTCGTTCGCGCACCAACCGCTCACATTGGGCCTGGTCTATGGCGACCCTGTGCAGCGTGCCGCGCACCGACGGCTCTACACCTGGGCGCCAGTCATAGCGGCCGCGCTCATCGTCGTCGGTCTCTCCATTTCGCTCACGCTGGTCGGGCTGATTGCCGGACTGTGGAACGCCGAACACACGCTGATGCAGCGCTACGGAGTACTACGCATCTATGGCCGCAAGGCAGGCGACGACCACGGTTCGCTGGAAAAGCCGATGCTGATCGTGTGGCTGGTGACCGGTCTTGCGTTCATCGGGGCGTACGTCGATCTGGAACAGTTGGTGCTCAAGCTGGGGCTCGATGAAACAAACTCTCGCGGGGTCAGGCTGCTCGACCCGCTGCGAATGCCGGCGACCGTCCTGTTCTGGGTGGGCTTGGTGGCCAGCGCAACCTTGGCCGTGCGCTGGTGGCGTGCCGAGCGGTCGCTGGGCGCGAAGGCGAGCCCGGCGAAACACCTCTACGCGCTGGGCACATTGGGCTTGGTCGTTGTCGTCATGATCGACCCGATTGCCGGTGTCGCCGGCTACGTGGCCGCGCACGCAATCGAGTACTTTGCCGTTGTCCATCGAAGCCTGCGAACGCGGAGCGACGATGCGCCGGTTGCCGTCGTCACCAGCACTCCGTGGCGTCGATGCGGCATGTATGCGCTCTACTTCGGGCTCATCGCCGCTGTCGTCATCGGTACTGCGCTGCCATTCAACGGTCGCATGTATGCGTTTGCGATTCTCTTCTTCGGCGCACTGCACATTCTGTACGACGGACTCGTGTGGAAGCTGCGCCGTCCCAACGTCGCGGCATCCCTCGGTATCACCCCGGCCGGCTAAGCCGGCACTCCGTCGCTCTGCAGCGTCAGTTCTTCGCGCTCTTGAATGAGGACGCCGGCGATGACGAGGGCTGCGCCCAGAAGGTCGAGCGCGGACGGGGTTTGGTTCAGCGCCACGAAGCCAAGGACCATCGCCGACACCGGCAGCAACGCCAACAACACTGCGAACCTGCGGACCGGAATCCGCCGCAGCACCACTTGGTCAATGCCGTAGCCGATGGCGGACGACAGCGCGCCGACCGCGATGCACATCAGCAGCAGGCGACCGTCACCGAACACTCTGCCGCTGCCCGCCACGCCGAACGGCAGAATCGCGAGCGAACCGATTGCCAGGCCAACGCCGAGGCCGGCCATGCCGCGATCGAGGTGTGCCACGCGTCGCCCGAGGATGATGTACGCCGCCCAGAGTGCCGACGCGGTGAGGATGAACACGATGCCCCAGGGTTCGTCGCCCAACTCGACACCGGACAGCGTCGCCACGCCGATTGCGGCGAGCGCGAGGGCGGCCGAGTTGCGTGCACTGCGGGTGTATGCCGCGGCGACCGCGATCGGCCCGATGAACTCGATCACGACGCTCTTCCCCAGCGGCAGGCGATCGAGCGCCAGGTAGAAGAACAGGTTCATGAACGCGGTCGCGATACCGAAGAACGCCGCACTCTTCAGCTCGGAGCGCGTCCAGCGAGTGCGCAGGTGCCGCCACGAGACGGCAATCAAGAGCAGCGCAGCCGACGACACTCGCAGCCACGCAACCGTCGCCGGACGAACCTCTTCGAAGAGATTCACGGCGACGACAGCACCCGTGTATTGCGAGATGCCGGCGATGGCGAACAGCGCTTCGGGTGAGGCGGTGCGAACGAACTCTGTAGGCGTGCGCATGTGCGTCGGTGGCGTCCTCGATGCCGAGAGACGCCGAGAGGCGCCTGGGGTCAAACGCTCGGGATCAGTCGAACAGATCAGGGTCGGTGCGGCAGATTTCCTGCCAGAGCGGCTGGAAGCTGAGCCAACCGGCGATCGGTGAGGCTGTCTGCTCGCGTGTGTATGTCGCGTCTTCGTGAGGGATGGGCTGGGGAGTGCCGGCGGCCATGGCGAGCAGCTGTGCCTGGCAGGTGCGGTCCATGCTGAGGAACCAGAAGGCCGCTTCATCAACAGAGCCGCCGACGGTGAACAGGCCGTGGTTCTGGTGAATGGCGGCCTTGCCGGTGGGGAACTGCGAGACCAGCTCGCGACCGTCTTCGACGCCGAACTGCACGCGACCGCGTTGTGCGGTGACGACCACGTGGTCCTCGTAGAAGATGCACGAATCCTGTGTGAGCGGTGCCAGTGGAATGCCCAGCGAACTGAATGCCTTGCCGTGGATGCTGTGGCTGTGGGCGGCGGCGATCACGTCGGGCCGGGCTTCGTGGACGGCCGAGTGGATGACGAACGCGGCGCGGTTGACCGGACGATTGCCGTAGATGACGTTGCCGTCATGGTCGACCATGATCAGGTCGCTGACGCAGATGTGGCGGAAGCTGACAGCGAATGGGTTGACCCAGAAATACTCGGGGAACTCAGGGTCGCGCACGGTGATGTGCCCGGCCACGCCTTCGCCGAACCCGACGCGGCCGAAGATGCGCAGTGCGCCCGCCAGCTTCTGCTTACGGTGCAGGCGCTCTTCCTCGACCGTGGCGAACGGCGTGGGCAGCTCCAAGCTGACTGCCTTCGGGGTCAGCTCAATGCCATCGATCGTGCGAACACCGGTCTCGGTAACAGTCATGCTCACAGACTATGCGAGTGCCAGCCTGCCAGTGCGAGTGCACGTCCCCCATCCGAGTGGGTACTCGCACCCCGGGATGCGAGTACCCACTCGGATGACGGGTAGGTGGCAACATCGACGGCATGAACCGCATAGTCGCCCCTCCCTCCATCGCCGCGCCGGCGGCAAGCTATTCACACGCGATCGTGACGGAACATGCGACTCGGTGGCTGCACACAAGCGGTGTCGTGCCCACGAGTCCCGACGGCACGGTGCCGGCCTCCATCGAGACCCAGGCCGAGGTGGTGTGGGCGAACCTGCTGGCACTGCTGCGCGAGGCCGAGTTCGAGGCATCGGACGTAGTGAGCGTGACGACCTACGTGGTTGTCGACCAGCTACCGAAGCTGGCCAAGGTGATGGCCGCGCGCGACACGGCACTGGGCGGCCAACGGGTCGCGAGCACTCTGGTGACAGTGCCGGCGCTCGCACGGCCGGAGTGGAAGATGGAGATCGCCCTCATCGCCGCCCGCTGATCCGCGCATAGGCTCACCACATGATGGTGAGTCCGCGGGACCGAGAAAGTTGGGATCGCCAAGTCGCCGCGCTCAGATCAGCTGAGAACGAGGACACGGGTACTCCGCAATGGCGCGCCGACGTGATCGCCAGGGCCGACCAGTGGCGTGCCGAGGTGGGGACCGAACCGTTGGCCACCGAGACCGAGTTTTATCGATATGCAGAATCCCTCGGATTACGTCGCACAATTTCGTGAACTGCTCGAATCCCTCGGTGCTGAGCCGGTGGGAATCGGCGCGTTCGCTGCACTGCGATATCGGCTGGAGCCGCGTACGACCACCGATGTCGACTTCCTCGTTCGTCGGCTGGATGGCGTCGCTGAAGCTGCGGAGGCACTCGGACTGCAGTGCCGAGTAATGAAGGATCCAGGTGGTGAGCCGTACGTGATTTTCATACGCGGTGAGGGGGTTGCCGTCGACGTGCTGCGCAGTGAGACCGCCTATCAGGACGAGGCGATGCGGCGCGCGATTGATGGCTGGCTCACTGTCGAAGACGTGATCGTGCACAAACTGATTGCCTGGCGAGCGAAGGATCAAGACGATCTTGCATCCATTCTGGCGACTCGTCCGGCCCTTGATCTCGAGTACATCGAACGGTGGTCGGAGGCGTGGGAAGTCACCGCCCGGTGGCAGGAGAGCTGTCAGCGCTGGATGCAAGCCTGACCGTGTCAGCGCGCTGCGAACGGGTCCCAGGCAGGGGCAGCGTGCCGCAGGAAGTTGCGCAGCATTTGAAGGAAGTGTTCCGGCGACAGGCCAGATGATCCGTCGCCTGCCCATCGGAGCTGTGGCGTGAGGGCACCTGGCGCGTCGGCGTGCCAGCCGTTGCCCGAGGGGTCGAATCCGTCGAGTTCCTTCGCGAGTAGGCGCAGGTCAGGTCGCGGCTGCGCGGGACGGGATGTCAACATCACCCACGACTCGTAGCGCAACTCGACCGAACAGCGATCGTTCTGCACGATCGCAACTCTCAGCAGGTCGGTGCTGTTGGCCACTGCCATCGGATGCAGGCTGTCCATGCGGCCGACCGTGAACCGCGAGGTTGCCGACCGCGACCACATGGGCGGCACGGTGAACACGGCGAGGTCGACCTCGGGGTACTCCTCAACATGGATGGCGCCGCTGGCGATCGCATCGAGGCTCGCAGTCAGGTGGGCATCCTCGTTGGCCCAGAGGTGCCGCCATCGACTGAGATCGTCGATGACTTCCAGAAGCCTCGGCAAGGTCCAGTCGTACAGCGCGCCGCACCGCTCTGGGTACGACTGCGACAGCTGGCTGCTGGCGAGCGGGGACCGATCGTCGTCGTCGAGGGCGGCGATCACCATGGCCACCCTGGCCGAATCGCGGGACACGAACGTGCCGAAGTCGCCAGCGCGTGCGATGTCGATGAGTTGGTTGCGTCGAGCAAGCGCCAACTCGGGGTGCAGCAGCACAAAGGCGCTGACGACGCCGTCCTGATCGAAATGATTGTTGGTCACCGCTTCGATCCCGTCGAACAGGTCGGGTCGCTCGAGCGCGTGAAACGCGATCTGGGCTGACAGATCGTCGCGAAGCTCCGGTGGCGTGGGCGCGCCTGGCCAATGGGACAACGTGAGACGCGTGTCGGGATTCGGTGCGCCGTCGACCACCACGTTGGGGATGCCGGCGATGGCGTGGTCCGGCACGAAGCGCAAGCCGTTCATGGACGCCACCGTAGAACTCGCTGGATGGCCGCGACGACGCGTGAACGACCTACGCTCGCAGGCGATGAGTGACGAGAAGCGAACCGACTCCGGCATCGAAGTGAAGGCGCTGTACGACGCCTCCGACCTGGCAGGGTGGGACCCAGCGACGCAGCTGGGTGCGCCCGGGCAGCCGCCATACACACGTGGCGTGTACCCCACGATGTACCGAGGCAAGCTGTGGACGATGCGTCAGTACGCAGGGTTCGGCACGGCAGCCAGTACCAACGAACGGTTCAAGTTCCTGCTCGAAGCGGGCCAGACCGGTCTCAGCTGTGCGTTCGATCTACCCACGCAAATGGGCTACGACAGCGACCACCCGCGTGCGGAGGGCGAAGTCGGCAAGGTCGGCGTTGCCATCTCATGCATGGCCGACATGCGCCAGTTGCTAGCCGGCCTGCCGCTGGACAAGGTCAGCACCAGCATGACCATCAACTCCACCGGCGCAATTCTGCTGCTGATGTACGAGCTGGTGGCCGAGGAGCAAGGCGTGCCCGCAAGCGCGATCAGCGGCACGATTCAGAACGACCTGCTGAAGGAGTACATCGCTCGCGGCACGTACATTTATCCGCCGAAGCCCTCCATGCGGATCATCACCAACATCTTCGAGTACTGCGCGCAGCATGTGCCGAAGTGGAACACCATCAGCATCTCCGGCTACCACATCCGCGAGGCGGGCAGCACGGCTGTGCAGGAGATTGCGTTCACGATCGCCAACGGCATTGCATACGTCGACGCGGCCATTGCCGCCGGCCTCGATGTGGATGCATTCGCACCACGTCTCAGTTTCTTCTGGAATGCACACAACAACTTCTTCGAAGAGGTTGCCAAGTTCCGCGCGTCACGGCGCATTTGGTACAAACTGATGACCGAGCGCTACGGCGCGAAGAAGGAGTCGAGCAAGCTGCTGCGGTTCCACGCGCAGGTGGGTGGCAGCACGCTGACCGCGCAGCAGCCGGAGAACAACATCGTGCGCGTCGCCGTGCAATCGATGGCGGCCGTGATGGGCGGCACTCAAAGCCTGCACACCAACGGCTACGACGAGGCGCTGAGCTTGCCCACCGAACGGGCCGCACGCATTGCGTTGCGCACGCAGCAGATCATCGGCTACGAGAGCGGCATCGCCGACACCCCCGACCCGCTGGCAGGTAGTTACTTCGTGGAGACGCTGACCGACGAGATCGAACGCTTGGCATGGGAGTACATCGCTCGCATCGACGAGATGGGTGGCGCGGTCGAGGGCATCGAGCGCGGGTTCCAGCAGGACGAGATCGAGCAGGCCGCGTACGAGTACACGAAGAGCATCGACAACGACGAGCGTGTGATCGTCGGCCTCAACAAGTTCACGGTGGACAACGAGCCGGAGTTCGTGATTGCACCCGGTGACCCGTCGTTGGAGCAGGGCCAGCTGGCCAGTCTGAAGGCGTACAAGGCGAATCGCGATCAGGAACTGGTGGCGGCTCGGCTCGCCGCCATTTCGGAGGCGGCCCGCGGCACGGGGAACCTGCTGTATCCGATGAAGGAAGCTCTGCGCGTCGACGCAACGCTTGGCGAAGTCAGCGATGCGCTGCGCGACGTGTTCGGCGTCTACCAGCCGGGCCGCTGACATTCATGCGTGGATCTCGACGCCCGATCGCGCTGCTGTCGTCAGCGGCGATGCTGGTGGCGTGCAGCGGTACCAACGTGCAGCCGTCCGATACGGTCGGCGCGGTTCCACTGGTGAGCGATGCGGGCACGTTGCTGCCGGTGCGGTCGGGCACTCTGCCGCCTGACAACACCGCGACCATTGCACCGGGCACACTGTTCAACGGCGACCCGTGCACGGCATTGGTCGACACCGACTTTCGATCGGTCACGATTGCCCGCGTTTCGATGGGTACCTTGACCGGGTTCAGCCTTCTCGGCGAGGACACCTGCGGCTACGACGTGAGCGCAGGGGGCAACGACTATCAAGTCATCGTGCAGGCTGCATCGGCTGACGACTTCGACCATCCGGTCACCACGGCGCAGGAGATCGACAAGTTCAATGATCTCGGCGAGGAGGCCATCGGTGTGGCCCGTGGCAACGACCACTACGAGGTGCTCGTGCGTGTCAGCAACGGCTATTTCGGTGTGACCACACCCGACAAGGCGAGTGCCCGCGCGCTCGCTGCGAAGGCTGTCGAGAGAGCCTGACTTTTCAACGACGTAGCCCTTCAACGACGTAGCCCTTCAACGACGTAGCCCTTCAACGACGTAGCCCTTCAACGACGTGGCCCTTCAACGACGTGGCTAGTCAACGAGGTGAAGCGTCACCGGTGGGCGCTCGGGAGCAACGGCGGTCTCGGCGGCCCAGCCGAGGTAGATGAGCGCAACGACGTGGGTGCCGGGTTCGAACCCGCAGAGTTCGGCGACTGCATCGTTCACACCGCGAGGACACGAACCCCAGAAACTGGCCAGGCCGATCGAGGTCGCCGCCAGCAGGATGTTCTGTACGCCGGCGGCGACAGCGTCGCGGTTCTCGTCGGTTCGAGTGTCGCTGTCGCCGGCAGCTGACCCAACGGCAAGCACGGACGGCGCACGCAGGTACTTCGTGCGCGCCTTGGTGATCTTGTCCGGGGGATCACCGTGCAGTTCCATCGCGTCGGCAATCGTGTTGCCCAGCCGAGCGCGCCCGTCGCCCTCGGCAACTGCGAATCGCCACGGCCAGGTTCGCTTGTGGTTCGGTGCCCACTGCGCCAGCTCGCAGAGCTGCTCGACGGTGGCACGCGGTACTGCACGCTCCTTGTCGACAAGCATGCTGGTGCGTCGCGACCGTGCCAGTTCGGCGAACCCACCGTCATCAAGAGTCATGAAGGAGACTGTATGTGCCCAACAACCAGATCTGTCCAGCGCCGCCGCAGCTGCGGCGGGTAGTCGTGGCCCGTTCCTTCGATCAGTTCGAAGCGTGCACCGGGGATCAGCTCGGCGGTGCGTCGGCCACCGATCTGGTCGATCAGCGTGTCCCTGTCGTCATGAAGCACCAGCGTGGGGGCGGTGATGCCTGGCAGCTGGTCGGCCCAGGAACCGCCCGCCAGTATCGCCATGTATTGACGTGCGGTGCCCCCCACGCTGAAACTGCGGGCGTAGGCCTGCGCAGCCGCCACCCGCCATCGCGCCTCATCGACGAACTCGGGGCTGCCCCATTCGTGCAGGCCATCGGTTGAGCGCGAGACCGGCCTCGCTCACTCGCCGACCAGTTCCTTGCGCAGTTCACGCTTCAGAAACTTGCCGCTGGCGTTGCGCGGAATCGGCTCGTCGCGGAACCACACCGTCGCCGGGATCTTGTGCTTGGCGAGGCTGACCGAAAGGAATTCGGCCAGCTCCGGCTGCGTGAGACTGTGGCCCTCGCGCAGCACGATGACAGCGGCCACGTCTTCGCCGAGGCGCTCGTCCGGGATGCCGAAGACGGCGGCCTCGGCGATGGCGTCGTGGTGATAGATGGCCGTTTCGACTTCGCTGCAAAAGACGTTCTCGCCTCCGCGGAGCACCATGTCCTTGGCGCGATCGACGATGAAGACGAAACCATCATCGTCGATCAGCGCGATGTCGCCGGTGTTGAGCCAGCCATCCTTGATGCTGTCGTTGGTAGCCTCGGGCCTGTTGAGGTAGCCCTTGATGACGATTGCCCCACGCACGCACAGCACGCCGCGGCTGGAGGCGTGAACGGGAAGGTCGTTGCCGTCGTCATCGATCAGTTTGGCTTCCAACGTCGGGACGACCGGACCGCATGATGCGGGCTTGGCAACGAACCAGCGAGACGAGTTGGCGGTGATGATGCCGCACGTCTCGGTCATGCCGTAACCGGTGGACGGCTGGCCGTTCCGGAGCGCACCGGCGATCTTCCCGACCAAGTCGGGTTGCAATGCAGCTCCGCCCCCACCCAATGCGGCAAGGGTGGACGTGTCTCGGGTCTCCCAATCGGGGTGCATCAACAGCTCGCGACTCATGGTGGGCACGCCGCTGAAGTTCGTGACGCCCTCGCGCTCGATCAGCTCGAGCGCCCGGCCCGGCTCCCACTTGTAGGTCAGCACGACGCGGGCGCCCAGGGCGGTGGCAGGGTGCAGCAAGCAGTTGCAAGCGGTGACGTGGAAGAGCGGGGTAGGCGCCATGAACACCGCTTGTGTGGGCGCGGGAGGCACGTTGGTGGGCGGGGTCGCGTCGCCCGCGGCGATGGCCTTCGCCTCGGCCAGGCCGGTGGCGGCACCCATGGCGAGGATGTTGAGGATGTTGTGCACCGAACCGCGATGCGTCAACTGCGCCCCCTTCGGGAAGCCGGTTGTACCCGACGTGTAGAAGATGGTCGCATCGTCGTCGGGGTCGATGGCAACCTCGGGCAGTGTGCCCGGATCATCGCCGGCCATCACCTCGGCCCACGTCGTGACACCGCCGGGAGCTGAGCGCTCGGTACGCACGGAAATGATGTGCATCGGGCGCTGCGCAGGCATGTGAACAAGGCGCTCGAGTCGCTCGTCATCGGCGATGAGTACGACGGGCTCGCTGTCGTTGAGTGCGTACTCCATCTCCGGGGCGGTCCACCATGCGTTCATGCCGACGGCAGCAGCGCCCACACAGATGCTGGCCCAGTACGCCACGACCCATTCCGAGTAGTTGCGCATGGCGATGGCCACCCGGCTTCCGGGGTGCGCACCATTGGCAACCAAATGTGCCGCCAGCTTTCGCACCTGCGCGTGAACCTCGTCATAGGTGTACCGCTCGTCCTCGTAGACCAAATAGTCCTTCGGGCCATGAACCGCCGAGCCCTCCCACAGCACGCGCATGTCGGGCGGGCTGGCCGCGAACACCTTCAGCGGCACCCCACGAACAATTTCGATGGTAGTGGCGAAGGGCGAACCGGGAGCATCGAGTTCCGCACGGGCGGCGAGGTAGTGGTGAATCACGCCGGTGATCATTGCCGATGAGGCCCACCGCTCGCCATGTCAAGCGTCGTGGGTGCGGTCGCCAGTAATGTTCGATGCATGACCGGCGAACGCTTGCGAGCGGGTATCGATGGCGTGACCAGGTGCTGGTGGTGCGGTGACGACCCGATGTACGTCGAGTACCACGACAACGAGTGGGGACACGAGGTCACGGGAGATGTGCGCCTGTTCGAGAAGTTCTGCCTGGAGGGCTTCCAATCCGGACTGTCGTGGCTGACGATCCTGCGCAAGCGTGAGAACTTCCGTGCGGCCTTCGCCGACTTCGACCTGGAGGCCGTCGCCGCCTTCGACGAGGGTGACGTGGTGCGTCTTCTCGGCGACGCGGGCATCGTGCGCCATCGGGGCAAGATCCAGAGCACCATCAACAATGCGGGCCGTGCGCTGGTGCTGCGCGAAGAGTTCGGGTCGCTGTACGCCTACGTGTCGCAGTACCGCCCGGTGCTCGCCACCCGGCTGACGATGGAGGGCGAACTGTTCGCCACGTGTCCCGAGTCGATTGCGATGTCGAAGGACTTGAAGAAGCGCGGATGGAGTTTTGTGGGCCCCACCACGATGTACGCATTCATGCAAGCCATGGGCATGGTCAACGACCACATCGAAGGCTGCGAACGGGAGCCCTAGCGGCGAGTTGTCCCAGTCGCGCTCGTTGCAGCGGCTACTGCCAGCCCTGGACGTCGACGATGATGTCCATTGTCGAGCTCGTCGCGATGCACACTGCCCCACCCGTTCCGAGCTGTACGATTGCTTGCGTCGCCACCACCCGGTCAGCCGAGGTGTTGTTGTTCGACGTCGCAGGTGTCGGCTGGCCGCATGGGTAGACCCTGAGCCAGGCGTCCGTGGTGGCGTTCACCGCGGTCACGTTCAGGCTCACCATCGTGGCGTTGCCCGGAACTCCGAAGAGCCCCGACATCGGGATGGACCTGACGGTCCCGGGGGCCACTGCCGGGCTCGCACTGCGGGTGTCGAGCGCGCGCACCGGTGCGAACGCATGGTAGTTCGCACCCGCTGGGAACCAGCCCTGCAGGTCGACGATGAGATCCGTGTCGATGCTTGATACGAAGCAGACCTTGCCGCCGGTTCCGACCGCAGTGATCACCGAGTTGGCGATCGCATGGCCGGCCCACGTGTTGAGGTTGGATGCGAGCGGTGGTGTCGTGCCACACGGATACGACGTGACGTAGCCGCCCGAGTTGGCCACTGCGGTGAGGTTCAGCGCGACCGCGCTGGCCGTCGATGCGACACCGTTGGCTCCGGCAATGGTGAGCTCGACCGGGGTCGACGGCGAGAGGTGGGTGGGAATGCCGATGCCATTGCGGGTGTCGGCGAGGCGCGTGAGCCCGGCCGCCCGGTAGTCGGACCCGGCCGGGAACCAACCTTGGAGGTCGATGATCACGTCACTCGTCGTCGACGTCTCGAAGCACACCGAACCGGAGCTGTCGAGCGGGATGATTGCAAGGTTGGCCACCACATGGTTGGCCACCGGGTTGAGATTGGAGGTCAGTATGGCCGGCACGGTACCGCACGGGTAGGCCCGGAACCAGCCATCGGCCGTGACGCCGACTGACGTGATGTTCAACGCCACCGCCGACGCGTTGGCGGCGATTCCGTACTTGCCGGCCAGGTCGACCTTGAGCGTGCCGCCGGGTGCGAACTCAGCGCGCTGGACGGGGCTGGTGCGAGTGTCGAGCAGCCGCTTCGCCGGGCTGCTGACCTGGAGCCCGCATGCGCCGGCGCCCGACACGGCGATGGGAATGCTGACGGTCGTTGCGCTCGGTGAAGCGACGGCGGTGAGGTTCTGGGCTCCGCACGCCACGCCGGCGGGTACCGCCAGGTTGACAGCAGCCGCACCGCTCGCGACCGGAACTGTTCCGATCTGGACCGCACCGATCGACACGCTCAGCGAGGCGTTGGCCGGTGAACCAAGGCTAGTCAAATCGAGCGTCGCGACTCCGAACTGCAGATTTGCGCCCACGGAAGTGGACGAGGGCAGATTCGTCACCTTGACCGCCTGCCGGGCGAAGTCGGGTGCCGACGGCGACTGCGCAGTCAGGTGCGCGGTCCAACCCTCACGATCGACGAGGCCGGAGTCCTTCGCGTTCTTGCCAGAGGTGAAGATCCGGAAGTTGTCGCCGCCGGTGACCAGGAACGAGAACGTCCCTATGCGATAGTCGGCCAGCGGATCGTAGGGGAGGCCGTTGATGCTGATCGACGTGATCCGCGAACCCTCGGGCAGCGAGTCGTCGAATGTGTAGGTGACGTTGTCGCTGAGCCCGAGTTGGAGGTAGGCCCTGCTCGGGATGTTGCCGCCCGCATCGCGCTGCCACTGCTGCTCGAGCATGGTCTTGAACTGGGCTCCGGTCAGGGTGGTGGTCCAGAGGTTGTTGACGAACGGGAGGACATTGTTCGCCTCTGCGAACGTGATCACGCCGTTGCCCTCGGCTCCGCTCTGCAGATAGAACAGCTCGTCACGCATACCACCCGGGTTGGTGACGCCGATCTGGGCCCCGCCGAGGTTTGCCGGTGCAAGCGTGGCGCGCAGAGCGTTGGCAACGAGATCGCCCAGCGTCGATTCCTTCGATCGGTCGTCGCGCCCCGTCTTCGAGTTCGGACCGCCGCTGCCCACGTACGTGCCGCCGGGGCCGGAGTACGTCCCGCCGGTGAAGGCGGTGGTGATGTCTGCTGTCTGCGTGCCGACCTGTTGGAGTCCAACGGTGTCCGCGAACGTCTTTGCGGCATTGACGATCTGGTTCACTTTGGCCACACGTGGGAACGTGAGGTCCGCCGCCGCCGCTGGCGCGAGGTTGCTCGCAGCAGCGGCCAGGACAGCTCCGGTCTGATCGTCGACGGTCAGCACCACTTTGCCGACGTGGTCGGCGTAGTTGCCGGTTTGCAGCACCGGTCTCGTGGGCAGCGAACCACCCGTGACGGGGGCGTCGTACGCGTAGACCTGGTGAGTGTGGCCGGTGAAGATGACATCGACCAGAGGGCTGGTGTCATTGACGATCTCGGCGAACGGGTTCGGCGCGGGAGTAGCCAGATTCTGGGCCAGTGTCGATGCGCCGTTCGCTGCACCCTCGTGGTACTCGGCTACCAGAACCTGCGCTTCACCGTTCGCTCCGTTGCCGTCACTCAATTGGGCGGCCACTCGGTTGACAGCCGCAACGGGATCGCCAATGTCGATCTGCGTGATCCCACCGGGCGACACGAGTGCGGGAGTCTCGGCTGTGACAGCGCCGATGACGCCAACCGTGACTCCATTGACCGTGAAGATCGTGTACTCGGGCAACGCCGCTGTCTGCGTGCCTTTCAGGTAGACGTTGGCGCCTAGGTACGCCCAGCGGGCGTTGGTGCCGGCGGTCGCGGACCCGCTTCCTGCCGCTGGGCACGGGTCGGGCGCAGCTGCCGGTGCCCCGTTGATGATGCGCCCGGTGAGGTCGGTGAAGCCTTTGTCGAACTCGTGGTTGCCGACGGAGGAGGCGTTCATACACATCTCGTTGAGTACGTCGATCGTCGGTTGGTCGGCCTGCACGGCGGAGTTGAAGAGCGACGCACCAACCAGATCACCAGCGCCCAACAGCAGGGCGTTCGGGTCGAGCACACGCTGCTGCTCGATGGTGGTTGCCCACTTCGTCGTGAGGCCGTTCGTCGGCTCGATGCGACCGTGGAAGTCGTTGACGTTGAGTAGCGTGATCGTCTGGCTCGCTGCGCGCACTGGACTCGCCGGGCTCCCCAACACGAGGGCACCCACCATCCCCAGTGTCGTCGCAACGACTGCAAACCTTCGTGGCAACGAAACGGTCATCGGATCTCTCCTCGTCTCAGCCCGGTCGAACAGGACGCTGAATCGGGCAATTGCTGACCGTGCGATGGTAGCCCCAATTGCAAGGGAGAGAATTCACGGCCTAGTTGGCGTGGAGGGCGGCGTTCAGGCCGTCCCATTTTGCGCTGCGGGGGAGGGCCTCCACCGCGCCGGACTGGCTGTTGCGGCGATAGAGCAGGCCACCCTTTCCGCTGAGTTGACGGGCCTTGACGACCTCGATGCCGTCGGGGCCGTGCACCGCCACCAGCGTGCCGGCGGTGACGTACAGGCCGGCCTCGACCACACACTCGTCACCCAGACTGATGCCGATGCCGGCTTCCGCGCCCAGCAGGCAGCGCTCTCCGATGGTGACCTGCTCCTTACCGCCGCCGGACAGCGTGCCGATGATGCTGGCGCCGCCGCCGATGTCGCTACCGTCGCCGACGAGGATGCCTTGGCCGATGCGACCTTCGACCATCGACGTGCCAAGCGTGCCGGCGTTGAAGTTGACGAACCCCTCGTGCATGACGGTGGTTCCAACCGCGAGGTGAGCACCGAGGCGAACGCGGTCGGCGTCGGCAATCCGCACACCGGTAGGAACCACATAGTCGGTCATGCGCGGGAACTTGTCGAGGCCGTGCACGGTCAGCACACCGCCGTCGTGACGTACCCGCCAGCGCAGCTCCTCGATGCCCTCGACAGGGGCCGGTCCGAGATTGGTCCAGGCGACATTGGCGAGTAGCCCGAAGATGCCCTCGAGGTTGATGGTGCGCGGCACCATCAGGCGCTGCGACAGCAGGTGCAGCCGCAGATAGACGTCGGCGGCGGACGTCGGCGGGGCATCGGTATCGATGTGCACCTGCACTGCACGCACGTTCACTCGCCGTACGTCGTCGCGGCGGGCAGCAGTGGTGTACGCCTCGAACGCCTCGGGCTGCGGCTCGTCGCCCAGGCCCAGCTCGCGGAACCAAGTATCGAGTACCGTGCCGTCGTCGGTGATGGTGTTGAGGCCTCGGCCCCAGGCTGCTGTCATTGCGTACTCCGAAGTGTCGACATCTCGATCTTCAACCTAAAGGACTTGGAGCAACCTAAAAGACTTCGGGGCGCAGCGTCGGGAACAGGATGACTTCCTTGATGCTGTTGGCGCCGGCAATCAGCATCGCCACGCGGTCCATGCCGATCCCCAAACCACCCGTTGGTGGCAGCCCGTACTCGAGCGCACGGAGGTAGTCCTCGTCAATTGCGGTCGCGGCTTCGTCGTCGCCCAAGGCCTTCGCCGTCTGCTCGTCCTCGAACCGTTGGCGTTGCTCGACCGGGTCGTTCAGCTCGCTGTAGCCGTTGGCAATCTCGCGGCCGCCGATGAACAACTCGAAGCGCTCGGTGAGGTGCGGGTCGGTGCGGTCAACGCGGGCCAATGGTGAGATCTCGACCGGGTGTCCGGTGACGAACGTGGGTGCAATCAGCTTGTGCTCGGCGGTCGCCTCGAACAGCTCCTCGATGATCTTGCCGGAACCCCACCGGGGCGCGCACGAAACGCCGTGCTTGGTCGCAAGTTCGCGCAGCACTTCAACTGGCTGCGACGGGTGCACCGCGACCCCGACGGCTTCCTCGATGAGGTCGATCATCCGCGCCTGACGCCACGGCTGAGCAAGATCGACTTCCAACGTCGTCTCGTTCGGGCCGAACACTGTCACCACGGACGTGCCGGTGGCGTCGATCGCTGCCTGCGTGATGAGCGCTTCGGTGATCTCGATCATTTCCCGATAGTCGCCATACGCCTGGTAGAGCTCCATCATCGTGAACTCGGGGTTGTGGCGGGTGCTCATGCCCTCGTTGCGGAAGATACGGCCGATCTCGAACACACGCTCCATGCCGCCGACGATCAGTCGCTTGAGGTGCAACTCCAGAGCGATACGTAGGTACAGCTGCATGTCGAGCGTGTTGTGATGCGTGACGAACGGACGGGCGTGAGCGCCCCCGGCCTCCATGTGCAGCACGGGTGTCTCGACCTCGATGAATCTGCGGCCGTGCAACGTCCGTCGGAAGCTGGCGATGATCTCGTGACGGATGCGGAAGTTGCGTCGCGCGTCTTCGTTGACGATCAGGTCCGCGTATCGCTGACGGAAGCGAGTGTCGGTGTCGGTGAGGCCGCGCCACTTGTCGGGCAGCGGGCGGACGGCCTTCGACAGCAGCTCGAACCGTTGTACTTTCACGGATAGCTCGCCCTTGCGAGTGGTCATCACCGTGCCGTACACGCCGACCCAGTCGCCGAGGTCGAGGTCGCGCAACGCCGCGAACGCGTCGTCACCGACGACAGCCTTGGAGACGAACAGCTGCACCTCGTCGTCGCGATCGCGC
>JBBQMG010000020.1:0-39041 GCA_038328705.1 Acidimicrobiales bacterium
AGGTCCTGCGCCTGCTTCAACGCCTTGTATTCGTCGCCGCGAACGCTCACACGCTGCAAGGCAACGAAGCTGAGCGCGGCAAATGCGATCAGTGCCAACAGTGGTACCGCGATGAGCATGTTCACTCGACCGCCGATCTTGAGTCGTCGAAGCATCGACTCGCCCCTTCCCGTCTTGTGGCAGGACCTCCCTGCCATGGCCGGTTCCGCCTACAGGAACCTTGGCGACGAGTCATCGGTCCGCACCGTGACCAACTTGAGAGTTCCTTTGACAAATCCTCAAGGTCACCGTGAGATCGGCCGAAACTCAAGGCCGAAGGATTCGCAACGGGAGGGTCTCTCATGATTCGTAGCCAGCTCAACTCATACAGCGGGGCGGACCCCATCTGGGGTTTCGTCGCACTCATCGGTAGCGAGCGCTATACCGGTGAGGCTGCCATTGGAATCGACCCACGGGTCCGACTCTTCGCGGTCGACGGTCACGTGTACTTCGCTGAACGCGAGGGTGACGCACCGATCGGGACGCTCCTTGTGAATTGCGGCGCCATTTCAACCGCACAGCTCGAACACGGCGCCGTGCAAGTTGGCGAGAAGTCCTCGCTGGCGCGCCTCTTTCAACGTGAGCCGTCAATCGACCGCGACGCAGTCGAGTTGACCATCGAGTCGGTCACAGAATCGCTCCTCGAGTCCGTCGCCAACAAAGCAGTAGGTATGCCGGAGGTGTTCCCGCTGCGCCACCACTCGTCCGGCGTGCACCAGTGGCTGCGTTGGGGCGTCATGTCAACCGCGCTGGCGCTGCCCGTCGTCGAGGACGTACCCGTCGAAGAGATGCCCGCTGCTCAGGACGCCCCCGCTGTCGAAGGGGCTCCAGTCGAGGAGGCTCCAGTCGACGAGACGTTCGCTGTCGAGGAGACGTCCGCTGTCGAAGAAGCTCTTGTCCTCGAGGCTCCTGTCGTCGAGGAACCATTCGTAATGGAAGAGGTCTTCGCGCTCGAAACGGCGGCCCAGCTCGAGCCCGTCATCGAGGAAGCTCCTGTCCTCGGGGCTCCCGTCGAGGAACCATTCGTAATGGAAGAGGTCTTTGCGCTCGACGAGGCTGTTGCCGCAGAGGTCGTCGTCGAGGAGCTGACCACCAGCTCCTTCGTCACCCTCACCGCGATGTCGCTGCCGACCCTCAGCTCCCTGACCGATCCGGTCGCCGCGGAAGTCGCCGAAGAGGACGTCAGCACTGGGCCAGCGGTCGCAGCGGAGTTGACGGCCCCACAGCCATTGCTGGCACCGATGCCGACCCTGGCTTCGCTGACGTTGCCAACGCTGCAGAGTGTGTCGGCACCGGCCGCTGCGCCGGACTCGATCGTCGCTGGCGAGCCAACGCTGCCGAGCGCCACGAACGACGTGCTTCCCGCACCGGAGGCGTTGGCCCCCGCAAACCCCTACGAGCCGGCTGAACCTCCGGCCGGATTGCCGAAGCTGGCATCCGCCCCGATCTCGATGAATGATCTCGCCGCCGCCAATGCGGTGCCGGCACCACCGTTCGGAGAGCCGACTCACAACTTGGCCGCTGTCGACATCTGGGAAATGGTCGACGTGCTGACCGATGACGGGCACGAGGGCGAGCAGGAACTCGTCGGCAGCGGCAGCTCCGAGAAGCAGAGCCGCGGCTGGCTGCGGGGCCGGAAGGGCTGACTGGGATGGCCGAACCGCCTGACGACAAGATCGAACTCCTCGTTCGATCAGTGTTGGCCGCCGTCGACGCGCGCCTCGTCGATATTCGCAGCGAGATCCAGGCGGTCTCGACCAACGTCGAGCAACGACACCGTGAGGTGCTGACACGCATCCGCGACCTCGAGCACCGGCTGGGAAACGGCGTTGGCGCGGGGGGTCATGCCGCAACTGGTGCCGACCCTCTCGCAGCTCGTATGGAGCAGGCGACGCAGGTCCTGTTGGAACGAATCGAAGGTTTGCACCAGCGCAACACGATGGCGACCAACGAGCGCTTCGCACTGATCAACCACGCATTGGAGCAGCTCAACAGTGGAGTGCTGGTACCTGCAGCGCCCGCGATCCCGCTGGCCGGCCTGGACGGGATGAACGCACCGTTGCGCGTTGGGCCACCAACGGGGCCAGTCCCGATCGCGGCACATGTGCCAGCTGCCGTCACCCTGCTTCCCGCCCCACCACTGGCCGCGCCGACGCCAAGCGCTGAAGACGACAGCGCACACGACAGCGAAGACGACAGCGGACACGACAGCGAATCCGACAGCGAATCCGACAGCGAATACGGCGGCGAATACGGCGGCGAATACGACAGCGAATACGACAGCGGACACGACAGCGAACACGGCGGCGATTCTGGGTCGATCGATATGGACCGCCTGGCCGACCTACTGTCCGAGCGCCTCGGCCAGATCAGCCTGCCGACACAACACCACTGACCCGGCGCGCACGGTGCGATGGCGCCGCGATGGGGTCGGTACGGTGACCGCATGGCTGTACGACTGGACGCGTCCGACGAATTCATGCATGAGCTGGGCCCGGAGTCCAACTTCAACGAGAGCATGTACATCAACTGTTTCGACCCGGAGCAGCAGGTTGGCGGCTGGTTTCGAATCGGCAACCGTGCCAACGAGGGCTACGCCGAAATGACGGTGTGCCTCTACCTTCCGCCCGAGGCTGATGGCGGCCGGCGCAGTGTGGGTTTCATGTACAAGCGACCAACGATCGAGAACAACGATGCCTTCGATGCCGGCGGTCTCGAGTGGACGATGGTCACGCCGTTCGAGGAGTTGCGCATCGACTACACCGGCAAGGTCGTCTTGCTCGACGAGCCCGAGCAGATGGCCAACCCCAAGGAAGCGTTCACCAACAACCCGTATGCAGAGTGCGAGGTGCACCTCACGTTCACCGGCCAGGGCAAGCCCAGCATGTTCGGCGGCGAGCCCGACACACCGCACGAGGCACCCGGAGAAGAGTTCGCCAAGGGCCACTACGAGCAACTGATTCACGCACACGGCACGATGCGCGTCGGTGAGCGCGAGTGGGAGATCGATGGTCATGGCTTGCGCGACCATTCCTGGGGGCCGCGTTTCTGGCAGGCCCCGTGGTACTACCGCTGGCTGACGGCCAACATCAACGACGACTTCGGCTTCATGGCCAGCCGGGTTGCGAAGAAAGACGGGCCGGGCACACGCGGTGGCTTCGTGTGGGAGCAGGGCAAGATGCACTACTGCGACGAGGTGACGATCAGTACCGAGACCCGCGGCAACGAGCAGTACCACGAACGCATCACCGGGTTGCTGAAGTCGTCGCGATCCGATCGCGAGTGGGCATTCACCGGCGAGGTGATGGATCTGATTCCGCTGCGCAACCGCCGCCAGGATCCCGACGGCAATTGGTTGATGACGCGCATCAGTGAGGGCATGACCAAGTGGACCGTTCACTCCGGGCCGTTCGAAGGCCAGAGCGGCTACGGGCTCAGCGAGTACCTCGACCAGATCATCGACGACAGCCCGGTCGGCCTCGCCGAATAGGTCATGGCAGCAGCCTCACCCGAGGGATGTGGTCGGCTCGATTCCGAGCGCATCAGCAAGGTCGTCGCGATTCGAGATACCGAGCTTCACGTAGGCGTTCTGCAGGTGGTTGGAGACCGTGCGTGCCCGCAGATCGAGTTGGCGGGCGATGGCCTTGCTCGCCAGCCCTCGCGACGCCAGCAGACATATCTCCCGCTCGCGAAGTGAAAGCTGGACGACGGCCGCCCGACGTGTGATCGTCGGGGTGGTGGCCCCCTCACAGTGCCGCTGGTGTGCAGCTCCGCGTACCCTGGCCGCCGCAGCCTCGCGGGCTCGACCTGATCGCGCGAGCTCGACAGCAAGCGCCGCAGCCGCATCGGCCGCAGCAAGCTCGGCACCGATCGCTGCGAACTCGCTCTCCGCTGCCACCAGGTCAGCAATGGAACCCCGCGCCATCCCCCGCACGAAGCTCCGACGAGCGGCCGCCAGCGGGCCGGCGACCTCCTGCACCGCCTCGTCCACGTCGAACCGGATCGTGCCGGGTTCGCCAATGCGGGCCGCCTCGAAGATCATGGCAAGCCGCACCGTTGTGTCTCCTGTCGACTCTGCCCGATCGATGCCCACGAGCAACGCTTCGATGGCTTCGCTCCGACGGCCGAGCGCGACGAGCGCCCAGGCGCGACCTGTCTGGATCTCCGGGGCGAGGAACTCGATGTCGCTGGGTAGCTGGCTGAGCTCGGCGAGCAGGGTGGCTGAGGCCTGCTCATCGCCGAGCTGACCGGCGCTGATCGCAAGGGCGGACAGCGCCATGCGTCGCCCGGCGGGAAAGTGGTGCTCGCCGGCGAGCGAGAGTGCCTCCGCGAACCATCGCCGCGCAGCAAGCGGCCGCCCCCGCTGGAGCGCGGTCCGACCGAGGTTCAAAGTGAGCCACACCTGCAGCTGCGGCACCCGCTGGTTCGTGACGATGGCGTAGGCCTCGCTGGCGACCGCTTCCGCCAGAGCAAAGTCTCCCGAATCGCACAACGCGAAACCCTGGACATTCATGAGGAGCGCAGGATGGTCGATGCGCACCTCATCCCCAGTCGTCCGGGCGTGCGCGGCGACGACGGCCGCACTGATCGGATCACCGAGCCGGAGGAGAGCGAGGGCGCGCGAGTGCGCCGCCGCGCCGGCAACCATGGGTTCCTCCAGCTCATCGGGCTCGATGACGTCGAAGGCCAGGTCAGGTTCGTCCAGGAGCACCAAGGTGTTGGCGATTGCCACGTGCAGCAGGCCCCTGGCCAGTCCCGGCTCGACGCGAGCGGCAGCATCCTGGAGCACGGCCAACGACCCCGATGTGTTCGACGATCCCCACAGCAGTACTCGGTGGTGCAGCACCGCAAGGCGAACGCGGTCGAAGTCGTTGGCCACCAGCCCGGCGGCAGTCCCGAGCAGATCATTCGCCTCGTCGAACCGCCCCAACTCGTGCAAGGCCTCGGCGAGCAAGAGGATCATCTCGAGGTCCGGATCGTTGTTGACAGAGAACCGCGAGAGCGTCTCGCTCAAGGCGAAGTCGTTCGCCGCACGAGCACGCCGAGCCCCTTCTCTCACGATGTCCGGATCGACCGGCGCTCCGATCGAGGTGAGCCAGGTGGCCAAACGGAGCACATCGGCCGAGCGGCCGGCAGCGCCGACCGCGTCGGCAATCCGCAGGAGCAGGCTGCGGCGGCGTAGCGCGGTCAGCTGGGACCGCAGGACCTCGCCGTAGAGCGGATGGGCGAGACGTAACAGGGTTGCACCGTTGACGTCCGATGAGGTCACGAGTCGGGCACCGTCGAGGACGAAAGCCGCCTCACCGAGCCCCGCCCGCTCGATGTCGTCGATGGCGAGCGGCTCGGCAAGGGAGAGCGCCTCGGCCAGGTCGCGGTCGGGTTGCGAGAGGCCGTCGAGGCGACCGGTGACCACTTCGACGAGTCGCGACGTCGCCACGAGGGGGGCGACGAGGCGCCAGTGACCGCGCTCGGAAGTCATCGCGCCGCTACTGAGTGCGCCGATCACCAGCTCTCGGAGGTACAACGCGTTGCCTTGGCTGGTGCTCCAGAGCGCCCGACTGGTGCGCCGATCGACCGTGCCACCCTGGGCCGCCTCGAGTAGCGCGGTGACGCCGTCGATGTCGAAGGTGTCGATGTCCATCCGGATGATCCGCTGCGAGCGTTCGAGCGAGCTCAACGTGGACGGGATGTCCTGGCCGGTTCGCACGGTCGCGAGCACGGTTGCGATCCTCGAATTGACGAGTTGTGACAGCAAGGTCAGCGATGCCTGGTCGAGAAGGGCCACATCGTCGACGACGAGCACCAGACGCTCTCCGTCGGGCAGGTCTGCTCGCACCTGCTGACTGATCGCCAGAAAGACACCCAGAGGGTCCGGTGCCTTCGCGTCGATGACCGCGCTCGGCAGAAGGTGGACGATGGCCGCGTAGGGGATGTTCTGGGTTGCCGCAGCGCCGATCACCCGGTTGCTCAGGTGTCCGTTTCGGACCAGTTCCTCTGCGACGGCGTCCAGCAGGCGGGTCTTGCCAACGCCGGCAGGTCCGACGAGGAAGACCCCGGCCACGTCCGCCTGGCACATCGCGTCGACGGCCGCCGCGAGCTCACGCTCTCGGCCCACGAACGGCCAGGACACGAAAGGGGTGGGCACCTCTACATCATGGTCGCTACCCGTGACCAGCGAGCGCCAACACCGAACATGGGGAGGCGGCTGAGTAGCGCGACCGACTGACCTGGTCATGTTCTACTCAAGCGTGGGCGACCGAAAACACTCAGATTGAGCACCATGCACATCTCGTTCCTCCACAGGATCCGACCCCTGACGTGGTTCGCCGCCGTCATGCTCTCGTTCGCTGCGCTCGGCCCCGTTCCTGCCCCCCTTGCGGAAGCAGCCGGCATCGCGCCGTCGATCTCGATCGACTTCTACTGCGCTGGCTCCACCCCCCAGGTCGAGTGGACGGCGACGAACACCGATCTCGGTGCCCACACCCTCGACGTCGTCACCAACTACGGCGGCGCCGACATCCCGACCCAGACGGTGCTGGCTGTCGGCGTTGCTTCGACCGGCTCGATCTACGGCACCATCGACGGTGCGCTCCACCGCGTCAGGATCTACGAGGATGGCGGGCTTCTGGCCGACTCGGAACTCATGGTCGCTGACGTAAGTCTGCCCACCTGTTGGAAGATCTGGGAGGAGCCCTCCGAGGAGCCCGTCGGTGGATGGGGTCCGGTGGGGCCACCCCTCGTCGAGTTCATCACCAGCTGCGCCAACGGGGGCGGAACGATCGCGGCCGTCCTGACCAACGTCGACGGATTGGCGCACGCCGTGAACGCAGTGATCAAGACCTTCGGCAACAACCCCGGTTCGTTCGACGTCGACATCAACCTCGGCGCCGGAAAACTCCACGCCGGCACCGTCGACATCTTCGTTGGTCTCGGGGTCGTCGTGCAGGTGACGGTGACCGAGGGAAACACGCTCCTCGCGACATCGCCCATGTTCTTGCTCACCGACCAGCAACCGGTATGCAATCTCGAAGTGGCACCCGCCGATGAGACGACCACCACCACTGCTGCCACCACCACCACCACTGCTGCCACCACCACCACTGCTGCCACCACCACCACCACCACGACAGTGGCAGCCGTTGACGAGACGACGAGCGCGACGACGACTACCAGCACCACTGAAGCTGCGCAGCCTCAGGGACCACCAACGACCAGCATCGCCAGAACGGCTGGCCTACTGCCGCAGACCGGTCCGTCGACCACTCTCCCCATCGCCGGTGTCGGGCTCTCGTTCCTTGTCGGCGGCGTGCTGCTCGCCTGTGCCAACGGTCGCCGCGGGGCCCGGTCATGAGCTACGGCGCCTACACCGTGAAGATCCGCGAGGGTGTGTCAGCCTTGTGCGGGCAGGAGACGGAAGCAGGCCTGCTGGTCGTGCGCAACGACGAGTCGAGCAGGTCGGTCGCCAATCGAATCGTCGGGCACGGCTCGTTAGGGGCCAAGCTGCGCACACTGAACTTCCTTGCCCTCACCCCGACCCATCTCCGCCTGTTCACCCTCGGAGGCCGAACTGGGGTCAAGGTCAAAGAGGAGCTGGCGGCATGGCCGCGTGGATCAGTCCACGTCGAGGTCGAAAACGTCGTTCGCTGTGCCTACTACGCATCGACTGGATCGACCTACGACTACCCGGTGCACGTCCTGCGGATCACAGGGCCAGACGTCGGTCTCTCGATCGACGTGATGGCCGGCGATCAAGCCGACACGGACGTGCTCGGCAACGAGCAGGCACTGGAGATAGTGGCCGAAGTGAGGCAGTTGGCTTCCGGCTCCAACACTCCCGTCGTGATCCGGACCGACGGGAGTGTTGGGCGCTAGCTCGGCGAATCGACGCGTTGTGCAACGGTGTTCATGCGGGCAGCGGTGTTAGGTGTTAGTCGAGCGATGCGTGCGCCACGAAGCGAGCGGCCACCGCCGCGTCGCCGACAACGTTGACCGTGGAGAGGTCTCTGCGCCGCCACAGCGCGAGCAGGATGTCGCTGGCCGCCCCACGAATGGCTGCGTCACCTTTTGCATGCTCGCGCGTGACGTCGAAGCCGTGCACCTCGCTGGGGCACAGCGTCCATTCCCCCGCGACGTCGGTGCAATGGAGGTGCACGGAGCCACCCACCGGTGCCGCATCGGCTGTTCCGTCGCCGAGCATGTGGGTGAGGAACTCGTCGATGCCGTCGCTGGCGAGCGACGCATCGAGCGCAACATCGAGGCCCGCAGCCTGTTGCGCATCCCAGGCGTGAATAGCGGTCTCGTGCGCCATCCGGCGAATCACGAACCCGGCGCTGTGATCGTTCGACCATGTCCAGTTGGGCTGCAGCGGGTCGGCCGCGCCCAGCACAGCCAGCGTGGCGGACAAACCGTCGCGGTAGAACGCGACCAACTCCTGGTCCTCGGGTCGTGTCGGCTGCTCGTAGCCCTCCCACGAGTCGCGATGGTCGCCAACGATGGTGCGCCAGAAATCGTGCACCTCGGCCAGGTGCCACAGCAGATCGCCCGCCGACCAATCCGGGCATGCCGCAACGCGCGCCGACAGGCCGGCCGACTCGATGGCGTCGGCAAAGGCCGCCCCGTCGCGTGCAGTAGCGGCCAGAAGGTCAGCAGTATCCATCTCCCATGTTCTCACATTGGCATCACGCCTTCACCTGCCGGCTGACAACGAGTGGTATCGCCGTCGCCACTTGTCCCGTCGCAGACATAATTCCTCACGAATTGGTTGACGAACTGATCGAACATGTGTACTATTTGACACATGAGTGCGATGGACGAACACGCCGAGCAGATCCTGCTCACGCCCGCTGAGGCGCTCGCTGCTGTCACCGCGTGGGAGTTGCAGGGAACCCTCGTTGCACTTGCTCTGCGGCGCATGGAAACGATGGGAACCTTCGGAACCGACGGCTCGGTCTCGATGAAGGCATGGCTACGTGAGCACGCCCGCATGACCGACCAAGGGGCAGGCGACCTGCTCGCCACCGGTCGCTTCCTCGACAACAACGCTGCCTTCGCCGAGGCCGCTGTCACCGGGCAGCTGTCCGGCGGCCAGGTCTCGTTGGCCAGGCGGCTGGGCAAACCGAAGCACGCATCCTCGCAGCGCAGCAACACGAACTCGTGCAGACGCTGGCCGCGCTCGACATCAACGACACCGCTGCCTCCGCAGTTCATTGGAGAGACAAGGCCGACGCGCTGCTCGACGAGGGCGAGCCACCCATCGAACAGCCCTGCGAACTCACACTCGCCCGCACACTCGACGAACGCCTCCACGGTCACCTGATTTCACCTGGACCGATGGTCGCGAACGCACCAGCCGGCCCGCGGCGCACCACCTTCACGACCACCGGGCTGAGCCCGTGACCAGCAGGACATCGACAATCATCCAGCTACCGCGGCTCCACGCCGCGGTAGCTGCGCGAGCGGCTACGTTCGCGGCCATGTCATCACCCGAACTCAGCGCCCACGCAGCGCTCGCGGAACGCATCATCGGCAACATCGTGCAGGCTTCGGCCGCGACGGTGTCGCCGGACGGCACACAGGTTGCCTTCGTCGTCACCCGCGTCGACATGGAGAAGAACAAGTACTTCGCGCAGGTCTGGCTCGCCGCTGCCGACGCCAGCACCCCGCCACGCCCCGTCACTTCCGGCGAGCACGACGGCAACCCGGCCTGGAGCCCTGACGGTGCGACGCTGCTGTTCACGTCACGGCGCAGCGCGAGGAAGGGCGAGAGCACGCTGCATGCGCTGCCAATGTCGGGCGCGGGCGAGACACGCACGCTGGCCTCGATGCGCGATGGCCTCGGCGACGTGACGGTGAGCCCAAACGGCAAATGGGTGGCGTTCATCAGCCGCACACCACATGAGCGGTACGACGCGCCCGGGGTCGAAGAGGGCGACGAGAGTTGGCAGGCGCCACGCAAGATCGAACGCTTCTTCACGAGGCTCAACGGCGAGGGCTGGGTGTACGACCGGCCATCGCACGTGTACGTCGTCGCTGCCGACGGCACCGGCACGCCGCGCAACCTGACACCCGGTGAGTTCCAGCACAGTGGCATCTCATGGACGCCTGATTCGAGCGCAGTCGTCACATCGTCGTCACGCCACGAGACGTGGGACCTCGACTTCTGCGGCGACCTCTACCTCGTGCCGTTGCACGGCGAGATCTCTGCCCTCACCGGTACGACCGGCTCCTACTTACACCCTTCGGTCGACCCGACCGGCCAGACCGTTGCGTTCATGGGTTTCGACGACGCGTTCACCTCCCCGCAGAACCTCCACATCGGGTTGGTGCCCATCGCTGGCGGGGCGCACCGCTGGATCAGCCGCGCACTCGACCGCACGTTCGAGACGACCGCCGGTCCGGCCGCTCCCCAGTGGCTCGATCCGACAACTTTGATCGGCACCGCCGAGGACCGCGGTCAGACGCACCTCTGGCGACTGTCGACCGATGGCTCCGCTCCAAGAGCGATCACCTCTGGGCCGATCACGGTCAAGTCGTTCGACAGTGCGGGTGGCACCATCGCGTACTGCGCTGGCGCAGTCGACGAAGTCAGCGATCTGTTCGTTCTGCACGATGGCCAGCCGCGCCGATTGACCACGTTCGCCGCTAACTACGCAGTCGCGCACACACCGCTCACGTGGGAGCGCTTCGCCGTGCCGTGCACCGACGGCAGCGGCGAGATCGATGCCTGGATCATGCGCCCGCTCGACTTCGATGCCACCAAGCAGTACCCGGTGGTGCTCAACGTCCATGGCGGGCCGCACACGCAGTACGGCGAGACCTACTTCGACGAGGCGCAGTTCCAAGCCGCTGCGGGCTTCGTCGTGTTGATGAGCAACCCGCGCGGTGGCTCGGGCCGCGAGCAGGCGTGGGGCCAGGCCATCCTGGGGCCGCAGCACAAGGTGGCCCCTGGCAGCGGGTGGGGTGGCCTCGACGTCGACGATGTGATGGCAGTGCTGGACACCACGCTCGAGCGCTATTCCTTCTGCGACCGGGGTCGCGTAGGCATGCAGGGTGGCAGCTACGGCGGCTACATGGCCACCATGTTGGCCGGCCGGTTCAGCGATCGCTTCGCCGCCATCTGTAGCGAGCGCGCCGTCAACAACGTGCTGACCGAGGAGGTGAACAGCGACATCGCCACCATCTTTCGCGTCGAGCACGGGCCCACTCACATCGACGCACCAGAGGAGTACGAACGCCTCTCCCCCGTCCAGTACGTGCGCGACATCACCTGCCCGCTGCTCATCATCCACAGCGAGAACGACCTGCGCTGCCCCATCAACCAGGCGGACGAACTGTTCGTTGCCATGCGGCTGTTGGGCAAGGACGTGATGTTCTACCGCTTCCCCGGTGAGAGCCACGAGCTGTCACGCAGCGGTTCGCCCATCCACCGTCGCCAGCGCGCCGAGATCATCCTCGACTTCTTCGGCCAACACCTGCAGCCGTAGGACTCAGGCTTCTGAAACCCAGGTGTCGATCAGTTTGCGGGCAATCGAGATCGGCGGTGGGATCGACGGCAGCGAGTCGCGCGTGTACCACTGCGCGTCCACGATCTCGCTGGGCTCGCACGCGATCTCGCCGCTCTCCCACGCGGCCCGGAAGCCGATCATCAGACTGTGGGGGAACGGCCACGGCTGGCTGCCGCGGTACTCGACGGAACCGACGACGATGCCGACTTCCTCCTCCACCTCGCGGATGACAGCCTCCTCCAGCGACTCACCCGGCTCCACGAAACCGGCGAGGCAGGAGTACATCGGCCCACGGAACTGCACGCCCTGCGCGAGCAGGATCTGCTGCTCCGGCCCCGGCGCACCTTTCGTGATCAGCGTGATCATGGCCGGCGCTAGGCGCGGGTAGGCCAACAGCCCGCACGCGGGGCACTTCATCGAACGGTCGTTGGGCGATGCCTCGGTGGGCGTGGCACAACGGCCACAGAAACGGTGGGTGCGAGCCCACTCGGCCAACTGCACGGCTCGGCCTGCGATAGCCCACTCGGGCTCCGTCGAGCGACCGTAGAGCGAGTACAGGTCCAGCGCCGCGCCGTACGACGGGTCCTCACCACTGGGCACATCGACGGCCCAGCAGGCCTCTTCGCCGAGCATGCCGACGAAGTAGACGGCCCAACTGGCGTCGGCCGCACGATCATCTACGAACACGGTGGCCCCGACGACGTGGATGTACCGGTGCCGTACCGGAGCGCCGCTCGGCAAGATGGATGCGTTGAAGATCGCCATGATCGCACCGTAGGCGATCACCTGTCGCAGACCTTCGGCTCTACTGCAACGGGGGTGCCCTCGTAGGCTGGCCCCATGAGCAACGTAGTAATCGTCGACGCCGTCCGCACCCCCATCGGCAAGCGCAACGGTGGCCTTTCCACCCTTCATCCCGCCCAGACCCTCGCCGCCGTGCAGAAGGCCATCATCGAGCGCACGGGCATTGACCCTGCCGTCGTCGACCAGGTCATCGGCGGCTGCGTCAGCCAGGTCGGCGAGCAGGCGTTCAACATCACGCGCACCGCATGGCTCAGCGCCGGCCTTCCCCTCACCACGGCGGCCACCACTGTCGACACACAGTGCGGCAGTAGTCAGCAAGCCACCAACCTGGCCGCCGCACTCGTGGGCAGCGGCGTCGTCGACGTCGCCCTCGCCTGTGGCGTCGAGGCCATGAGCCGGGTGCCCATCGGTGCCGCCGGTAACCGGGCCTTCGGTCTCGGCATCCCGATTCCCCCCACCTACTTCGAGCGCTACGAGATGACATCGCAGTTCGAAGGCGCCGACCGTATTGCCGAGAAGTACGGCATCACCCGCGCCGACACCGACGCGTTCGGCTTCGCCAGCCAGCAGCGCGCCGCTCAGGCGTGGGCCGAGGATCGCTTCGCGGGCCAGTACATCACCATCGACGCACCCGACCGCAACGAGGACGGCAGCCTGGCCGACACGTTCCACACCGTCAGCCGCGACGAGGGCCTGCGCGAAACCACGATGGAGAAGCTGGCGTCACTGAAGCCGGTCGGCCGCGAGAACGGCGTGCACACTGCCGGCAACTCGTCGCAGATCAGCGACGGCGCCAGCGCCGTGCTGCTGATGACCGAGGAGAAGGCCGCGGCGTTGGGCCTGAAGGCTCGCGCCCGCATCGTCGACACCTGCAACGTGGGCGTCGACCCGGTCCTCATGCTCACCGGCCCTATCGACGCGACGCAGCGCCTGCTGGCCCGCACCGGCCTGTCCATCGACGACATCGACGTGTTCGAGATCAACGAGGCCTTCGCCTCGGTCGTGCTCGCATGGCAGAAGGCCGTCGGCGCCGACCCGGCCAAGACCAACCCCAACGGTGGTGCCATCGCTCTGGGCCATCCTCTCGGCGGCACCGGCGGCTTCCTCATCACCAAGGCGCTCTACGAGCTCGAGCGCACCGGTGGCAAGTACGGCCTCATCAGCATGTGCTGCGGCGGCGGTCTGGGCACTGGCACCATCATCGAACGTCTCTAAAAGCGTTCGGTGCCGCCGGTCGTCACTCTGCTATCTGCACGGCGAGGGCGGAGATGCTCGCCTCGTTCCTGTTGCCCAACTGGACACGCAGTTCAGCGTTTGTCCCGTCTGTGGTGGCCGCTCGTCGATTCGTAAACTCACCGCCAATATCTTCGTCGCGAGCTCGTTGCCGCACTCCGCGACGTCGGCCCATAATTGACATTGTTCAAAGTCGCGACTACACCGAAGCCATGAATCCGTTCGGGCTTCGGTTTCGTCGTGGTTCGGCCGTTGCGGTCGCCTCTATTCTTCTGGCTGCGGTTGCGCATGGCTCCCCTGTCAACGCAGCTGGCGAGTCCGACGTCGCCAGGCCAGTCGTCCACGGCGTCGTCGTCGGGCAGACCCAGCAGCTCAGTGATGCACTAGGACTGCTCAGCATTTCTCGGCCAGAGTTGTCGCCGCAGATTCTCGAGACACTCGACAGCGGGGCTATCGCCGGTGGAGCATCGATGGCCCAGGCAGTCCGTTCGGGGACTGCGCTCTCGGCTGCATCGCTTGGTTCGGCTCAATCCTCGGGCAAGCTAGCCACTACTAATGCTGTCGCACTCAGCTCGACGCCAACGTTCCAAGGAGCGATAACGCTGACCGGGTTCGACCGCACCAATAACGGTTCTGTGGTCGGTGGCCAGCTGACGCATAACGCAATCTTCGACCGCAGTTCCGGCACGACGCCATACTTTAGCTGCGTTGCCAGCACTCAGCAATGCAAGTTCACGGTGTGAACGAACCATTCGCCGACCTCGCGCCAGTCGACGTACAACTTCTGCTCGACACAGGAGTTCCGATCGATGCGATCATCGCTGGGCGCACACTCGATCTCGCGATGCTGCGAGACCTCGGCTGGACCATCGAACCCGGGTCACTCTCACCACCTGCTGATCCGAACAAATGCTCCGACGATTGACGCCCGCCTGACGTCGTCATGTCAGCCGATTGAGCCGATAAATTGCCACCCCATCCGGGTCCGCCGCGCCCAGCGCTTCCATGGGTCGTGGGTTGGCGAGTTTTGCCGCTTCGGTGGCGTCGGCGTGGCCGAGGTGGGTTTGGGTGTCTTCCCGATAGAACGAGCTGATGGGGCGTTCGTGGCTACTTGGGTTAGGTGGATTGGGCGCAGCGCTTGTCGCATGCACCGAGCCGAACGCCTCGACGCTGGCGTCCACCGGCACGCTCATCACCAACGCGACGGTCATCTATGTCACTGACGGCGACACGATTGGCGTGAAGATCGATGGTGCCGAAGAGCGGGTGCGCCTGATCGGCATCGACACGCCCGAGACGAAGAAGCCCAACACAGCGGTGCAGTGCTTCGGGCCGGAAGCGACATCGTTCACCAAATCGCTGCTCCCACAGGGCACGGCCCTGCACGTGGAACGAGATGTGGAAGCCCGCGACGTGTACGGCCGGCTGCTGGCGTACGTGTACCGCAGCGCCGACGGGCTGTTCGTCAACATGGAGATCATCGGGCAGGGCTACGCACGTCCGCTCACGATTCCTCCCAACGTCACACACGCCGACGAATTCGTGATGGCCGCACGCAACGCCGAGAGCACCAACGTCGGCCTGTGGGCTGGCTGCAGCGGATAGCGTTCGCTGCGATGAGCACGCTCGCCGAACGCCTGGGATACACGGCCAGCACCAAGCTGGTAATCATCTCGTGCGACGACCTCGGCAGCTGCCACGCCGCCAATGAGGGCGTGTACGACGCGCTGCATCATGGTGTGGCCACCTGCGCAAGCCTGATGGTGCCGGCACCGTGGGCACGCGACGCGGCCAACCGCTACCAGCCCGCCGACGACATCGGTGTGCACCTCACGCTCAACTGCGAGCACGAGGCGTACCGCTTCGGGCCCATCACGCACGCACCGACACTCCTGTCCGGTGAGGGTGGTTTTCCGCGCGAAGTCGACGACCTCTGGCAGCACGCCGACCCGGCAGAGGTGCTGCGCGAATGTCGCGCCCAGATCGAACGAGCAACGGCGTGGGGCATCGATGTCACCCACCTGGCGCCGCACCTCTCGGTCATCACCTTGCGACCCGAGTTCTTCGACGTCTATCTGGAATTGGCCACCGAGTTCCGGCTGCCGATTCGACTGCCCTCGACCATCACCGCCGAGCAGGCCGGCTTCCCCTTCCGCCGCCTGGCCGCCGAAGAGGGAGTGCTCTTCCCCGATCATTTCGACCATGACTGGCGTGCCGGCAGCCGCGAGCGCGTCTACGACGCAGTGCGCAACCTTCCAGCGGGCGTCACCGAAATCCATGTGCAGCCGGCCATCGACACCCCTGAGGTGCGCGCCATCACGAACTCGGCCCCGCTGTGGATCGACGACCACGAGCTGGTCACTGCCGACGCAACCCTGCGCACGCTGCTCGCCGAGTCGGGTGCCACCCCGATTGGTTACCGGGCGCTCAGGGACGCGATGCGAGCCGGCTGAGAACGGCCGCTGCCGAGCCATCGCGGAAGGCAGCGAACAACGGACCGGTGGGACCGGTGTTCTTCAGCTTGCCCAGCATGAAGGCGGTGGCCGGTGCCATGGTTGCCTCGGCAATACCAACGGAGACGACCACTGCGGCATCGTCGGGCCCGTCGACGGCTTCGTCGTTCTTCGCGAACGCCACGCGGTACTGAATGTCCGTCACAGCATGTCCGCCGAGCTACGAATGCCGGCGAAGAGGTCGGCCTCCAGCTCGCCCTCGGCAGGTTCGCCGACCAGCGAGCGGGCCAGGATCCACTCTTCCCACGGAAAAACGATGGCCAACTGTTCGTCAGTGAGACCGAACCACCATGGCTCGTCGGGGTCGACCTGCGTGGCGTGCGCCCGCAGCGCACCGCTGCGCGCCCACAGGTACGCACCGACCTCGATACGGGTGGTGATGCGGTGATCCTGACCCGGACGATCCAGCCACGATTGCTCGTACGGCGACTCGCCACGATGCACGATCATTCCCTCGTGGATGGCCATCAAGCGGGCCTTCGACCACACGGTGTAATACATCTTCGAGGGCTGCCACGGCTCGCCCATCTCAGGGTACCAGGCCGGGTCGCCGGCGCGATCGAACGCTGGGCCGGAGATGTCGTGCACCTTCAAGTGGTCTGGGTGCAGGTAACCGCTCTGGTCGTCGCTGTAGGTGATGATGACCTGCGGGCGTTCACGGCGAATGATCTCCACCAAACGGCCGACGGCTTCGTCCATCGGCGCCATGTGGAAGCTGTCGGGGTGATTGTTGGCCTCGCTGTCAGGCATGCCCGAATCGTGGTAGCCCAGCATCACGACCTCATCGAACCCGATGACTTCCGCTGACCGGGCCAGTTCATGGGGTCGCAGCTCGGCCAGCAACGCCTTCTCCTGCTCGGGCGTCAGCTCGTGGAACGGCTGGCCCGGCTCACGCAGGCCAGGGTTCTGCAGATCGCCCTCCTCCCCGCCGGTACAACACACCAGCACCGTTCGTACGCCTTCGGCGTGGTACTTGGCCAACGTTGGCGCGCCTTTGGAGGCTTCATCGTCGGGGTGGGCATGCAGGGTGAGCACGCAAAGCTGCTGAGAATCCACCTCGGCACGATATCCCCTGCACCTCGGTTGGGGCTCGCCGCAACGTAAGCTGCCCAGGTGCGACGAGTAGTGCTGATGACCACCACCTGCCTGCTGCTGATGGCGGCCAGTGGCTGCAAGTCCGACGGGCGGACGCTGCGCCCGGCCAGCGACGACCAGAACGCATCGGTTTCCACGTCGACCCCGGCCGCGACCGACGATCCGACGTTCGTCGACCCGGACGCAGCCGACAGCACGGCAACCCCAGCCTCCGGAGCGCTGGCGGCCGCCGCTCCGTGGCGCAATGGCGAGGCCATCGACCCTCGGTACACGTGCGACGGGCTCAATGCGGCGCCCGCCCTCTCGTGGAGCGCCGCGCCAGTCGGCACGGTGGAGATAGCCATCACACTCACTGATCTCGACGCTCCGGAGTTCGCCCATTGGGTGATCGCGGGTCTCTCGCCCGCCAGCATCGCCCTCGACGAGGACACCGTACCGATTGGCGCATACGAGGCCACGAACGGCGCCGGCGACGTCGGTTACACCGGTCCGTGCCCACCTGCTGGCACGACGCACGATTATGTCGTCGCCGTGCACTATCTTGGGGCCGCAACGGGACTTGACAACGGCAGCGCCGCGGCGGATTTGATCACAGCGATCACAGCCGCCGAAACTGCTCGAGCCGACGTGACTGGCACCTTTAGTCGCATATAACGCCAGCCGATAACTGACATATCACTTCGACCTTGTAAGGATGGCGGACATCACCGAGTTGCTCCCTTCGTTGCCGGTTGGCCTGTTCCAGGCCGACCGTGACGGTCGCGTCACCGCGGCCAATGCAGCATTCAGCGCGCTCGTGCAGGTTTCTGCGGGTTCACCGATCGGCGAACCACCGTGGGCGAACGCACATCCGGGTGACCGCGCCTCCGCCGAACTGACGTGGCGCCGTTGCGTCGAGGCCAACGCCGACGTGCAACTGGAATTCCGAGTGTGGCACGGCGAAGGCCGCATGAACTGGGTGCGAATCAACGCCGAGGCGCAGCGCGACTCCGTCGGTCGTATCACTGGTTACGGCGGTGTCGCACTGGACCACACGGACGGCTTTGGGCAACAGGAGCTGCTCGATCGGCTGGCAGGCGTGATCGGCGCCACCGACGACACGGTCATCATTCTCGACCGCAACGGTGCACCGGTGTACACCAACGAAGCGGCTCGCCGCCTGTTCGGGGTGGAGCACGAACTCGACCTCATCCGCGATGCGGCGGCCCGTGGCCTGCTCCAAGCCATCCGTGACCAGGTGCCGCGTGAAGTCATGGCAAGTAGCCAGACTACGAAGTGGTCAGGTGAAGTTGGGTTCCGCGGGCCGGACGGCCTGGAGCGCACGCTCGACATCGACCTACTGCTCAATCGTTCAGCTGACGGTGTCATCGACTACTGGGGTGGCGTCGCTCGCGACATCACCGCTAGCAAACACCTGCAGAGCGAGCTCACTCGCCAGGCAAACCACGACCCGCTCACCGGCCTCCCCAATCGTCTGCTGCTGCTGCGCACGGCCGCCGACGCACTCGATGGCATTCGCGGCACGCGCAAGAACGTCGCCATCCTGTTCATGGACGTCGACCGGTTGAAGGACGTCAACGACACGGTCGGCCACGAAGTCGGCGACGCACTGCTCGCCCAGGTGGCGCACCGCATCGCTCACGCGACTCGGCCATCCGACGTCGTTGCCCGTATCGGTGGCGACGAGTTCGTGGTGCTGTGCGATGGCGGCATCGACGAGCACAGCGCGCTCGACCTGGCCGAACGTATCCGCAGTTCGCTCAGCGGCCGCATCATGGTGCACGGCGTGGAAGTCGAGCTGTCGGTCAGCGTCGGCGTCGCCGTTGGCCTGCCCATCCACGTCGAGGGCATCAGCGGCCAGGAGGCAGCCATCGAGCTGCTGCGCAACGCAGACATCGCGATGTACCAGGCCAAGCGCCGTGGTCGTTCGCGCTGCGAGCTGTACACGGAAGTCATGCGTGCCGAATCACGGCACCACAAGGTGCTGTCCAACGAGCTCGAGCGTGCCCTTGCGGGCGGCCAACTGCGCCTCGCCTACCAGCCCATCATCTCCACGCACAGCGGCCGCGTCGCCGGCGCCGAAGCGCTACTGCGCTGGGACCACCCCGAAAAGGGCACGTTGTTGCCGGCGCAGTTCCTCCACCTCGCCGAGGAGTCTGGCGTCATCGTGCCCATCGGCGAGTGGGTCATCCGGCAGGCCTGCCTCGACGCCCGGGCGTGGCTGGACGCTGGTCTCGTCGACCGCGGTTTCAGCGTGCACGTCAACATCGCCGCCCGCCAGTTGGCCGAGGGCAGCTTCGTCGAACGTGTGCTGGCCACGGTGCGCCAGATGGAGCTGAACCCACATCAGCTGACGCTCGACTTCGACGAGAACACGCTCAATGATCGTCAGCCGGGCCACCTGCGCGCGATGCAGGCGCTGCGCCGCTTCGGTGTGCAGTTGGCGCTCGACGGCTTCGGTACCGGCATCTCATCGCTCACCGCGCTGCGGTCCTGCGAGGCCGACGTCCTCAAGCTGGACGGCACTGTTGCCCGCATGCTCGGCACCAGCGGTGACGATGACCCCATCGTTCGGGCCATCATTCAGCTCGCACACGCGCTCGACATGCAGGTCGTGGCCGAGTGGGTCACCTCCGCAGACCAGCTACGCCGCCTCCGCGTGTTGGGCTGCGACTTGGTGCAGGGTCACCTACTGGGTGAGCCCACAGCGGCCGATGTCTTCGGCGCCCGCGCCCCCCGCTAGCTCGCGCCGAATCCGATGACCGACCAATTGACGAACGTGCTGACGTTCGCTGTGCTGGGCTTCATGGGCTTCCGGCTCGTCACCGGGCTACGGCACTCACGGTCGATGGAAGGCCGCTCGATCGTCTCGCAGGTCTGGCATCGCTTCGGCTGGCGGCACGTGTGGCCAGTACCGCTGCTACTGACCGTCGTCGTCGCAGCCGCGACCGCGCTGATGCAGATACCTGGCCTGTCCTGGGGCTGGTGGTCGATGCTCGGCGGCACCGGCAATCCCGTCTTCGGCGAGTCGGACGCCACGGTGGGCACTGTCTGGGAGTGGGTGATTCCGCTCACGTTCATGTGTTTGCTGTTGCCGGCGTTGCCGCTGTTCGCCTACGCCGAGGAGCGGATGTTTCGCGCTGGCGCACAGGGTTGGTCGCGTCCGCGCCGGCTGTTGAAGGTGCTGCAGTTCGGGATGATTCACGCGGTCATCGGCATTCCGCTCGGGGCCGCACTCGCACTCTCCCTGGGCGGCGCGTACTTCATGTGGGTCTACTTGCGCGAATACCGACGCCACATCAACCAGCACGACGCAACCCTCGAATCCACCGCCGCACACACTGTCTACAACGGCCTGATCGTCACGTTGGTGGTCGTCGCCGTCGCACTCTCCGCAATCCTCTGACGCGGTCGCGCCGCGGTCCGGCGCAGAGGTGGCGTCGCTAGCCTGACCGGCGTGTCGCTGCCCGTACCACCCACTACACCCCGTTGCTATCGCCACCCGGATCGTGAGGCGGGGCGTAGCTGTACCCGCTGTGGCAAGCCGGCGTGCAGCGACTGCCTGGTACAGGCCGCTGTCGGCTCGCATTGCCTGGACTGCGCGAAGGCAGCTCGTCCTGATGTGAAGACTCGCGTGCAATTGGCCAACTCGCAAGTACTCACGCCGGCCACCTACACGCTGGTTGGCATCAATGTGCTGGTGTTCCTGTGGATGATGATCAGCGACACCGGCACCCTTGGTGGCAACATCACCAACAAGCACGCCGACCTCGCGCTGAACCGTTCCATCGTCCACTACACCCACGAGTGGTATCGCCTCATCACCAGCGGCTTCATTCACTTCGGCCTCATTCACATAGGGTTCAACATGCTGCTGCTGGTACAGCTGGGCAGGCTCATCGAACGTGCGCTCGGGCCGGTGAAGTTCACCATGCTCTACTTCGCCTGCCTGCTGGGTGGGTCGTTCGGTGTGGTGCTCATGGACGGAACGAGTGTCACCGCCACCGGCGGCGCGTCGGGTGCGGTGTTCGGGCTCATGGGTGCCGCCGCGGTCGGCTTGCACCGACGGGGCATCAACGTGTTCAGCACCGGCATCGGTACCACGCTGCTGCTCAACCTGGTCTTCACGTTCACCATCAGCGGCGTCTCCATCGGTGGCCACCTCGGTGGCGTACTCGTCGGCGCTGTGTGCGGCTGGTTCATGCTGGCGCCCACCTGGACGCCGTCACAGAAGTGGGTGGGCTACGTGACGCCCGCAGCCGTCGGCCTGGCGTGTGCGCTCGGTGCGTATTGGGCAATTACGTCGCTGCCCGTCTTCACCGGTTGACACGCCGCCGAGGCTTGTTGAACACCTTCGGGAAGCGGTTGTCCACCTGCGGTCGATCGCTGCTCCACTTCGCCGGTGGAGCCATCACCAGCCCACACAATTGGATGAGTACCGAGTCGTAGTTGACTCGCCAACCGCCGTAGTCACGCCACGCCTGGTCGAGGTCGGCCTTCAGTGGAATGTCCATCGCGCGTAGCTCCACACACAACAGGTCGAACTCGCGTCGCGTCACCGAGATCGGCGAGTCGGCCGTGGGGTCTGGGTCGTACCCCATGCCGAAGTAGTCAGCGATGCGGCGCAGCGCAAAGAAGCCCGTACGCAACACGAGATCGGTCTGAGCGTTGCGCTGCACATCGATGGTGGAAGCTTTGATGGCGGCTGTATCGAGCACGCAGCCCGCAGCGGTGATCCAGCTGCGATCCGGGTGCGGAGAGCGGAAGAACACCAACGAAGGCTGGCTGGTGTGGCTCTCCTCGACGTCCATGAACCACTCCTCCCACGGCTTGAAGAGGTCGTCGTCCATTCGATCCAGCAGGTTGATTCGAGCGTACCGCGTCAGCAGTTCTGCCGGCGATGGCGGCAGGCCGGCGCGAACTTCGAGCAGCCCAACGAGTGCCTCGCGTCGACTGAACGCGCCGTAGATCGTGGGCAGATAGGAGATCATCAAACTGACCAGGCCCAGCCCGATACCGGCCTCGATGAATGACAACACCACACGGCCGGTACCCGACGGGCGCACGAACCCAAGGGTGAACAGCGAAGAGCCACTGGTGACGAAGGCCTCGGTCAGCGGGTGCACCCCCACTGCCCAGAACACGCCGGTGAAACCGACACCCACCAGCGTCACCCACACCGCCGGCAACGTGACCAGCGCTACGGGTGCGTAGTGAGCCAGCACCCGGTCGCGCTCCGCGTATGACCGCTTGGGCCCGGATAGCCAACCGAATACCTGACGCCAGGCGATGAAGTGAGTGCGCGTGAGCCAGGACACATAGCCGCGTGGCACCACGATGGTCTTCAACGCGGAGATGAGCGTGGCGACAACCAGGGCAAGTCCGGTGACGCCGGCGAGTACCCGCAGGATGATCATCGGCCCACTCTGGCACGACGCGACAGTTTCCGTGTCGCCCGGTGGCGGAGCACCTGCGATCTGGTGCATGATGGGTTGCAATTGGGGGCGCGATCACGGATCACGATCGCACACGATCAGAGGGGATCACTGGTGAAGATTTCAGTCACCGTCAACGGAACGGTTCACGAGAGCGATGTCGAGCCACGCACACTGTTGGTCCACTACATCCGCGAGGCACTCGCGCTCACCGGTACCAATATCGGCTGCGACACGTCGTCGTGCGGCGCCTGCAGCGTCCACATCGATGGTGAGGCAGTGAAGAGCTGCACCGTGCTGGCCGTCCAGGCCGATGGCGCACAGGTCACCACCATCGAGGGCATGGCCACCGACGGTGTGCTGCACCCGATGCAGCAGGCATTCATGGAGAACCACGGTCTGCAGTGCGGCTACTGCACCCCAGGAATGGTGATGGCCGCAACCAGCCTGCTCAAGGAAAATCCGCACCCCTCCGAGGAGGAAGTGCGCATCGGGCTGGAAGGCAACCTGTGCCGCTGCACTGGTTACCACAACATTGTGAAGTCCGTACTGGCCTGCGCTGCAGGCGACTAGTTCACCCGTCCACATCGAGGTACTGGGGGTACCGAAATGACCGTCATTGACGATCGACCTGCAACCGTGCTGGGCAGCCGGATGCTGCGTCGCGAAGACCCGGCTTTACTCACCGGCGAAGCGAAGTACACCAACGACCTGAACCTGCCCGGTGCGCTGCACCTTGCACTGGCGCGAAGCCCGTACGCGCACGCACGCATTCTCAGCGTCGATCTGTCCGCGGCGCTCGCAGCCCCGGGTGTGGTGGCTGCGTACAGCGGCGCCGATCTCACCGGGCTCTGGGCCGCCCCCATGCCATGTGCCTGGCCCGTCACGGCCGACATGAAGAACCCTGCGCACTATCCGGTGGCAGTTGGCAAGGCCGCCTATGTCGGTGACGCTGTGGCCGTCGTGCTGGCCACCAGCGAGGTCGCCGCCCGCGACGCCATCGAGCTCATCGACGTGCAGTACGAGCCACTGCCCGCAGTGGTCGACCTGGAAGATGCACTCAGCGACCGCATCGTCATCCACGACGAGCTGGGCACCAACAAGAGCTACCAGTGGGACCTCAAGATCGAAGGCCACGACGGCGCCATCGACGAAGCGTTCGCTGCGGCCGCGTACACGGTGAAGGATCGCTACATCCAACAGCGGCTGCTCCCCATGGCGATGGAGCCGCGTGCGGTTGCAGCGGTACCGCAGCCGTTCGGCGGCGACATCACGCTGTACTCCAGCACGCAGGTGCCGCACATTCTCAAGATCATGAGCGCCATCACGCTGGGTATTCCCGAGCACCAACTGCGCGTCACCACCCCCGCAGTTGGCGGCGGCTTCGGCAGCAAGCTGAACGTCTACGCCGAAGAACTGCTCTGCCTGGCGCTGGCCCGCAAGCACAAGCTGCCCGTGCGTTGGAACGAGGAGCGCGGCGAGAACGCTGTTGCCACCATTCACGGTCGCGGCCAGATCCAGGACATGGAGCTGGCGGCCGATGCCGACGGCAAGATCATTGCTGTTCGCGTTCGCATTCTCGGCGACATGGGCGCGTACCTGCAGTTGGTCACACCTGGCATCCCGATCCTCGGCGCGTTCCTGTACGCCGGTGTGTACGACATCCCGATGTACGACTTCAGCTGCACCAGCGTGTTCACCACACTCACGCCCACCGATGCGTACCGCGGCGCCGGCCGGCCGGAAGCCACGTACGCCATCGAGCGCGCCGTTGATTCGCTGGCGCACAAGATGGGCATCGACCCGATGGATCTGCGCGAACGCAACTTCATTCGCAAGGACCAGTTCCCGTACACCGCAATGACGGGGCTCACCTATGACAGTGGTGATCACCTGGCGGCTGCGCAGATGGCTGCCGGGCTGGCCGACTACGCGGGTGTCCGCGCTCGCCAGGCCACCCAGAACGTGCCGGGTGCAACCAAGCGGCTGGGCATCGGCCAGGCCAGCTACTTCGAGATGTGCGGCCTCGCGCCGTCACGCGTACTGGCCTCGCTGAACTATTCGGCTGGTGGCTGGGAGGCCGCCACGGTGCGCGTGCTGCCCACCAACAAGATCCAGGTCGTCACCGGCACCGCGCCGCACGGGCAAGGCCACGAGACCTCGTGGAGCATGATCGTGGCCGACAAGCTGGGCGTCGCCCCCGAGGACATCGACGTGTTGCACAGCGACACCGCCATTGCACCTCTGGGTCTCGACACCTACGGCTCGCGTTCGCTGGCGGTGGGCGGAGTGGCAATTGCGATGGCGTGCGACAAGGTCATCGACAAGGCGAAGAAGATCGCCGCCCATCAGCTGGAAGCCAATGAGGACGACCTCGAGTTCGCCGGCGGCGCGTTCACGGTGAAGGGTTCGCCCGACAAGTCGATGCCGTTGGCCGCGATTGCGTTCGCCGCCTTCACGGCGCACGACCTGCCCGACGGGCTCGAGCCGAACCTGGAAGCACACGTCACCTACGACCCGCCGAACTTCTCGTGGCCATTCGGCACGCACATTTGCACCGTCGAAGTCGATGTCGAGACCGGTCACGTGAAAGTACTGCAGTACGTAGCGGTCGATGACTGCGGCACCCAGGTGAACCCGATGATCGTCGAAGGTCAGGTGCACGGCGGCGTCATCCAGGGGCTCGCTCAGGCGCTGTTCGAGGTGGCCGAGTACGACACCGACGGCAACCTGCGCAACGCGTCGCTGGCCGAGTACCTGGTCCCCGCAGCCAGCGATGTACCCAGCCTCACACTGGGCCACACCATCACCCCGTCGCCCACCAACCAGCTGGGCGTGAAGGGCATCGGCGAGGCCGGAACCATCGGCGCCGCGCCCGCGGTGATCAACGCGATCGTTGATGCTCTCAGTGGCCTCGGCGTCGATGATGTCCTGATGCCCGCCAGCCCACAGACTGTGTGGGCAACGATTCAAGCCGCAATTCCGAAGACCCCTTCGAATGGAGACAGCAAGTGATTCCCGCAGCATTCGACTACGTCCGTGCCGGTTCGGCAGCAGAGGCCATCAGCCTCATTGGCCAGCACGGTGAGGACGCCAAGTTCCTGGCCGGCGGGCACAGCCTGCTGCCGCTGATGAAACTTCGGCTGGCGTCTCCCAGCGTGCTGGTCGACATCGGCCGGGTCAGCGACCTCAGCTACATCCGCGACGCAGGCGACCACATCGCGATCGGTGCGCTCACCCGCCACATGGACGTCGAGACCAGCGCCGTGCTCAAGGAACATGTCCCGCTGTTGGCGCACGCCGCCGGCTACGTCGGCGACCCGCAGGTGCGCCACCGCGGCACGCTGGGTGGCACCATCGCCCACGCCGACCCGGCCAGTGACCTGCCGGCCACCACGCTCGCACTCGGCGCCACATATGTGGCGCAGGGCCCCAATGGCACTCGCGAGATTGCCGCCGCCGATTTCTACCAGGGCTTCTTGGAGTCTGCGCTGGAACCCGACGAGATGCTCACCGAGATCCGCGTGCCCAAGATGGGTGGCGCCGGCTGGAGCTTCCAGAAGTTCAACCGTCGCGCGCAGGACTGGGCCATCGTCGGTGTCGCCGCGTGGCGCAGCAACGGCTCGTCCGGCGTGGCACTGGTCAACATGGGCAGCACCCCCATCCTCGCCAGCGCCGTGTCCACGGCGCTCTTTGGCGGAGCTTCGGTGGCCGACGCTGCGCAACTGGCGGCCGACGATGCCGAGCCGCAGGCCGACCTCAATGCCAGTACCGAATACCGCACACACCTCGCCAAGGTCTTGGTCCGCCGAGCCCTCGAGGAAGCCAGCAAGTAACCCATCACCGGCGTTCTGTTGAGCGCCGGGGTGCCATGAACGCGAGGTGAACGGTCGGTAGCGTTGGCGACCATGTCGACGACCGCCGAGGCACCCACGTTCGTGGATCCTTCGACGCGGCTGCTGTCCCGCTTGCCGTTGCGGTCGGTCGTGCCTGAGGATGAGTTCCGCGTCGTTCGCTTGGCGCTGATGTTCGAGTTCCTGTTCGTCTATCTGTGGTGGTTACGGGTCCGGGGCCTGCCCATCGACCGCATCTCGGTGGCCATCAGCGTGGCGCTGTTCCTGCTCTGTGCCTTCGTCGGCAAGACCTGGCGCACCTGGGGCATCTTGCTTCTCGACTGCGCGTTCTACTGCGTGATGTGGCTGGCGTACGAGCGCACCCGTGGCGCCGCCGACGATGGCGTCACGGTGTTCGGGTTCTTCCAGATTCCCAAACAGCTACAGGTGGAATCGGTGCGCAACATCGACCGCGCACTGTTCTTCGGCCACGACCCCAACGTGGTTCTCCAAGACCACTTCTGGAGCCGAACGATTCGTTGGTACGACGTCGTTGCCTCCACCACGTACATGACCCACTTCGTGTTGCCGATCATTGCGATGGCGGTGCTGTGGGCCGTCAGTCACCGCCAATGGGTGCGGTTCATGAAGCGCTTCTCCACACTGTTGGCCGTTGGCTGCTTGATGTTCGTGATCATTCCAACCGTCCCACCGTGGATGGCCACCAGCCCCGAGTTCCCGTACCAACTGTTCGCTGAGCTGCATCGCGACGCCGGCCGCGGTTTCCGTCATCTCGGCTTCTACGGCTTCACCAACGACTACAAGATCCAGCTCAGCAACGGGAACGGCGTCGCGGCGATGCCGTCGCTGCACTCGTCATTCGCCCTCATCGTGCCCGCGTTCTTCCTGCCATGGATTCGCCCGAAGTGGCTCAAGGGGCTCGTGCTGCTGTTTCCAGTGATGATGCTCACCTCGTTGGTGTACCTCGGCGAGCACTGGGTGATCGATGGTCTGGTCGGATGGGCCATCACCGGCGGCTCCTTCTGGTTCTGGAACCGCATGGAGCGGCGCTCGCGTGCGCGCCGCAGCAGCCGAGCCCGTGAGGCGCTCGCATGATGGACCCACCGAAGGTGCTGCTCGAGCGGTCGTTCCTGAACGCGATCGCCGACTCGGCTGATGCCAACCACGAGGCCGCCGCCGGCGAATACCTCGATCTGGTCACGCAGTACGAGGCAGAGGAGATTCTGCTGGTCGCGGTGCATACCCACCTCGGCGAGCTGGTCGGTCTCGACCGCAAGCACGTGTTCGCCCCTGTGGATCGGCTGTGGGTCGGTCGACAACACCTTCGGGCCGTCACTCGTTCGCGCGTGGCCGACGACCCCGAGTTCGCGATCACGCTGGTGATGGCAGAACGACACCGCGTGCGCACCGTCGCCACCTTCGACCCGCGCTTCCACGACTACGAGCTCACTGTCGTGCCCGCAGCCGCCATTGACTAACCTGCAGCCTGTTCACAACCCTTCCCGATAGCCGGTGCACCCATGTCGTTCAGCCATGACGACGAGTCTTCCAATTTCGACGCGTACCACCTGGACGCGATCGCCGATGCCGACCCGTACCCGTACTGGTACGAAGACGCCGACGAGCCAGACAGCAACCCGACACTGGTGCGCAGTGAGATCTGCGACCTGTGCGTGGTGGGCGGTGGGTACAACGGGTTGTGGACGGCCATCATCGCCAAGGAGCGCGACCCCAGTCGCGACGTGATCCTGATCGACGCCCACGAGGTCGGCTCGGCCGCCAGTGGTCGCAACGGCGGCTTCATGGAGAGCAGCCTGACGCACGGTGTGGCCAACGGGCAGGAGCGCTTCCCCGATGAGCTGCCGCTGCTGGAGGAGCTGGGGTTGAAGAACCTCAACGACATCGAGTCGGCCATCGAGCGCTACAACATCGATTGTGACTACGAGCGCACGGGAGTCATCGACATCGCCACCGAGTTCCACTCGCCCAGCTACCTCGACGAGCTGCGCGACGACTACGTGCAGCTTCGTTCGTTGGGACAAAAGGTCGAGTGGCTGGACCGGGAAGCGATGCGCGCGCAGGTGAACTCGCCCACCTACTTGGGTGGTCTGTGGCGCAAGGACCGAGCGGCCATCGTCGACCCGGCGCGGCTGGCGTGGGGCTTGAAGAGTGCAGCGATGTCGCTGGGTGTACGCATCTACGAAGACACCAAGGCCACAGCCATCGAGAAGGACGGCGTCGGCGTGTTGGTGACCACGCCGCTGGGCCGCATTCGTGCGGGCAAGGTCGCGTTGGCCACGAACGCATTCAAGCCGCTGCTCAAGCGGGTCAGCCACTACATCGCCCCCGTGTACGACTACTGCATGGTGACCGAGCCGCTGTCGAAGCAGCAGCTCGCCGACATCGGGTGGGAGGGTCGCCAGGGTCTCAGCGACATCAGCAACCAGTTCCACTACTACCGGCTCACCGAGGACAACCGCATCCTGTGGGGCGGCTACGACGTCATCTACTACTGGGGTGGCAAGGTCAACTCCGAGCTGGAGAGCCGGCCCGAGACGTGGGCGAAGCTGAGCAAGCACTTCTTCGACACCTTCCCGCAGCTGGAGGGCCTCAAGTTCACGCATGCGTGGGGTGGCGTGATCGACACGTGCAGCCGGTTCTGCGTCTTCTGGGGCAGCGCAATGCAGGGTCGTGTGGCGTATTCGGTGGGCTACACCGGGCTCGGTGTGGCATCCACTCGTTTCGGCGCGGAAGTCATGCTCGACATGATCGACGGCAAGCGCAGCAAGGCCACCGAGACCGAGTTCGTGAAGAGCAAGCCGCTTCCCTTCCCGCCCGAACCGTTCCGTTTCATCGGCATCCAAACGACGCGCTACTCGCTGAACCGAGAAGACAAGACCGGTAAGCGCAATCTCTGGCTGAAAGGCCTTGACCGCTTCGGTCTCGGCTTCGACAGCTAGCCGCGGTCCGGGTCCGCCACTGCCACCTCGCCCTTTGCGACGGCTGAAGTCCCGCAACCCGTCGCAGGCTCGGCCGCCGTTCTTGGTGGTCACGGCCGCGACAGGTTCGATGGGGCGGTGGGACTACCGTTCGGGACGTGATCACTGTGGATGACCGGGTGGGGTTTCGGATGATTCGGGTTGATGGCAGCCAGGTGTTGCTGCCGCTGCTGGCGCTACGCGATCGGTGCGAATGCGCGGATTGTCAGCACCCTGGTGGGCGGCGGCTGCTCGACCCCGCAGCGCTGCCGGATCCCGCCAGCTTTCAACAATTGGTCGGTCGCCCCGTCACCTTCGCGTGCGAGGGCGACGGTGCGGTTCTGCGTACGACAACTCCACTCATCGAGCTCGACCCCGATGGGGCCGTGCGAGCCGTTCGATCGAACCACCGCTCGATGCAGCAGCTGCCGCCTGCCTCGTCCGACAGCGAGGCGGAGAAAGCTCGCCGACTGGTACCGCGGCTACACCCTGTTTGCCCGGCTGATCGCCGATGCGGCGTTTCACATCCAGGTGCAGCTGCAGCCAGGTGACCTGTTCATCGTTGACAACCGTCGTGTGTTGCACGGTCGCACGGCCTACGACTCCTCTGGCGGAACACGCCACCTGCAGGGCTGCTACGCCGACATCGACGGGCTGCACAGCACCATTCGCGTGCTGGAAGCCACGCTCGACCAACCGGTGGTCGTGCCGTGACCATCGTCGACCAGATCGTTGCCGTGTTCGATCATCGTGGTGGCGAGGCGTATCTGGGCGAGAAGGTGTCGATGCGCGACCACATGCTGCAGGCTGCGTATCGCGCTGAGCGGTCCGGTGCTTCCGACGAGGTGGTCGTGGCCGCCTTTCTGCACGACATCGGTCACTTGGTGAACGTTGCGGCGGACGATCAGCGCGGCGACCCTGGAGAGTTGGAGCAGGTCGACTTCGTGCACGAGGAGGCTGGCGCGCAATGGTTGAGCGCAGGCTTCGGCCCAGCGGTTACCGAGCCGGTGCGGTTGCACGTCGCTGCCAAGCGATACCTGTGCGCGGTGGAGCCGACGTACTTCGCAGCGCTGTCACCGGCGTCCATCCACACGTTGGGCCTGCAGGGTGGCCCGATGAACGCTGACGAGGTGGCTGCCTTCGCCGCCAGCCCACACGCAGAGGCGGCGGTGGCGCTGCGCCGGTTCGACGATGCCGGCAAACGCGAAGGCGATCACACGCTAGACCTCGAGCACTTCCTGCCGCTCCTGCACGCAACGTCGACGCTGGCATCGAATGTTGCCAGGCGTTGAGATTCGCTGCCAGCGGTGCGACTACGCCGCCATCCGAAGTGCTTCGATGAGACGAGCAACGACCCACGCCGGCCGATCGCGCACATCGGTGTAGGTGAAGGTGATCCAGCGCACACCACGCAACGTCAGCTCGGTCTGTCGCTGAGCATCGCTTTGAATCTGGCGCCTCGACGAATGGGTGCCATGACCAGCCACCTCGACCACCAACCCGCCTGGGAAGAACACATCCACTCGGGCGATGGTGCGGGTGCCGTCGCGAAAGACCTTCTGCAGCATCGGCCTGGGCAGCCCGGCCTGACGGACCAATCCGAGAAACCAGCGTTCCAACCTGCTCTCACCGCCCGTATCCACCAGCGCATCGAGTAATTGCCGCCCGCCGTTCAGACCTGAGGTGTGTTGCGCCACAACCCTGGTCCGCAGTCGCTGCTCGCCCACCAATCGAAGTCGGATCGCTGAGTCGATGGCGTTCTCCGTCTCGGCTTGTGTGAAGCCGAACCGTGGAGATTCGAGGATGAGCCGCTCCGCCCGGAGGACCCGGAGCCCATCGATACGCACCATGTCTCCACGGCTCAAGACAGACGATGTGCTGCGGACCACACCCGATGAGGCTCGACCTCGAAACTGCCGTTCAACCAGCAACTCGACGTCGTCTCCGGCGAAGCCGTCGAGGCCGAGAAGCCGCGCCCCGGACCTGCCTGCGAGAACCCCGACACCTCCGAGATCGAACGACGCAGCGGCCAGCGCTCGCCTCCACGTCGGCTCCGAGCCAGCGATGACCAGGGAGCGCGGACCGGCCCGCTCGAGAAGCCCGGCCCTCACCCACTTGCTGCACAGCGCCGAGCTGACAGCGAGCTGCTGCACCTGGGCGAGCGAGACTGCAGAGTGTTGTGCTGAAGCGAGTGCGGCGAGGGCTGCAAATCGAGGATCCATTCGTCGACTCTCGCAAAAGGGTGTCACAAACCGCCACGCCGTAACCGCTGGCATCGAATGTTGCCCAGGCGTTGAGATTCCGTGCCGGCGTCACGTTCTCCTGAGGATCACTATCGATCGGGCTGGCACGGTCACGACGCGGCCGACCTGCTCGACGCTCTCCGCCGTGGACAGCGTTGGCTGCCAGTCACCCTCGTGCTGCACCTCGAACTGCAGTGGGTCCCACCAGGCGTTGGCCATGACGTAGAGGCCGTTGGCGTGCCACGCAATGGAACGGGACTCGTGGCCGTGATCGACTTCAGCGCCGACTCCGTGGAACTCGAAGTCTTTCGGCGGATGATCTCTTCGTAACCCGACGAGCGCCTTGACGAACTTGGTCAGCTCGGGCTGCGCACCCGCGAGCGACCAGTCGACCCAGGTGAACTCACTGTCGACGTTGTACGGATTGTCGTCACCGTGCTGTGTGCGAGCGAACTCGTCGCCCATCACCCACATCGGCGTGCCGGCCGAGAGCAGCAGCATCGTGAAATAGTTCTTCAGCTGTTGCAGCCGCAGCTCGGGCCCGGTGTCCCACGAGCGATGACGGTCGCCAGTGACCAGGGTGAGGTCGTTCATCGTCAGCCCGTCATGGGCCGTGAGGAAGTTCACGCTGTGAGCCGCGCCGTCGGGGCCGAACAGGTCGGGGCTTCCCTGTACCCGGTGTCGAATCGCGCCGACCAGTCCAGGCTCGCCGCGCAGGAAGCTGCGCACGTCGTCACGGAAGCGGTCGTTCCACTGCAACCAGTCGTCGGGCCACATTGGCGAGCCGACCTGATACGAACCCATGTCCCACGGCTCGGCAACCAGGACCACGCCCCGGGCCGCTGCCCACGTGCTGATCATCCGCACGAGCTCGCCGCCGTCGCGCGTCAGCAGCGACGCAAGATCGAAGCGAAAACCGTCGATCCCCAGGTCGGCGTAACGGCCCAGTGCCTCCAACACCAACTCACGCACGTTGGCATCACCTGGGTCGATGTCATTGCCGCACCCGCTGTCGTTGGTGTACTCACCGTTTGCCTGGTGTCGGTAGGCATTCGCATCGTCGAGGCCGGCCAAGGAGTAGGTCGGCATCGCTGCGTCACCTTCGCCGGTGTGGTTGAACACGACATCCAGCCACACGTGCATACCCCGGTCGTGCGCGGCAGCGACCAGCTCGGCCAACTCCTCTGCAGCTCGCGCGGCATCGTCCGCATACGGCCGGTGCACCGCACCCCACACCAGTGGCATGTAACCCCAGTAGTTGTCGGACGGGTCGAACGGGTGCACCGGCATCAGCTCGATCACGTTGACACCCAACCCGGCCACATGGTCGAGGTGCTCGATGCAGCCGAGGAACGTGCGGCCGAACCCGCGGACATGCAGCTCGTACACCACAGGGCCGCCGGCAAGCGGCGCACCCTGCGGCCGGCGCAGCCACGGGTCGCGCACGACGCTGCGCGGGCCATCGGACGTCATTTCCATGTCCAGGCACGATGGGTCGAGCAGCGGCGGACTGCCATCGGCGACTATCCAGTACTGGTCGCCGATGGCAGCAGGCATCACCGCCACCCACGCATCCGCTTCCTGACGCGCTGGGACCGAAACGACGACGGGTGCACGACTCGAGCGGGCGAACGCTGTCACCTGACGAGCGGCCGGGGCATGGATTCGGAGGGGGCGAAGCGGTTCCATCAAGCACCAGCCTGCCATCCGGCCCTAGCCTGCATCGCAATGGCAACGCAGCCCAACACCCCTGCCGACGTCGCGCACGCGCTCAGCCTGCACGGCTACATCCCCGACGATGGTCTGGCCACCTCCGTGTTTCTTGCGATGACGCTACGGCGGCCGCTGCTGCTGGAGGGCGAGGCCGGCGTCGGCAAGACCGAAGTGGCGAAGGTGCTCAGCCGATGGACGGGTGGCGAGCTGATTCGCCTGCAGTGCTACGAGGGCATCGACGTCACGCAGGCGGTCTACGACTGGGACTACAGCCGCCAGCTGCTGCACCTGCGCGCCGCCGAGGCCACCGGCGAGTCGCTGGGCCTCACCACCAACGCGCTCGAGCAGCAGCTGTACAACGAACGCTTCTTGCTGAAGCGGGCCTTACTACAAGCCATCGACCACGTCGGCGACACGCCGCCCGTGCTGCTGATCGACGAGATCGACCGCGCCGACGACGAGTTCGAGGCGTACCTGCTGGAGGTGCTCTCCGAGTACCAGATCACTGTGCCCGAAATCGGCCGCTTCAGCGCCGTGCGCCCACCGCTGGTGATCCTGACCTCGAACCGCACACGCGACGTCCACGACGCGCTCAAGCGCCGTTGCCTCTATCACTGGGTGGAGCATCCCGACTTCGAGCGCGAGGTCCGCATCGTTCGCATGCGCGTGCCGCAGGCGCTCGATCGCCTGGCCCGCCAGGTGGCCGGCGCTGTGGAAGCATTGCGCACGCTCAACCTGTACAAGCCACCGGGCGTCGCCGAGACCATCGACTGGGCTCAAGCCCTCGCCGCACTTGGCCGCACCGAGTTGGACGAGGAGATCGTCGGCGCCACGCTCGGCGCCGTTCTCAAGTACCGCGAGGACCAGGACCGCACACGCCAGCACGGCATCGCCAACCTCGTCAAACAAGCCTTCGAACGCGGCTTCCAACCGTCGTGAGCGACGAACAGTGACTGACCCTCGGTTCGAGGCGACGACATCGGCCGAGCGGATGGCCGTCACCTTTGGTCGCGTACTGCGGGGCGCGGGTCTGCGGGTGCCGACGGGCAGCGTGCTCGCCTTCGTCGACGCACTCGGCAAGGTCGGTATCGACGATCGCGACAGCGTCTATTGGGCGGGCATGGCCACGCTGGTGCGCAAACCGGAGGACTTCGATCTGTACAACCGTTCGTTCGCCGTCTTCTGGCTGTCCGCGGCCAGTGCTACGGCGCAGCAGGACGCGCCGGAACCGATCAGCATCACGCTCGCCATCGACGACGACAGCGACGACGGCGGCAGTGACGAGGGCACGGAAGCCAACGAGGACCCGACATTGGTGCTGCGTTTCAGCGCCGCCGAAGTACTTCGCAACAAGGACTTCGCGGCGTACACGAACGACGAGTTGCGGCTTGCTCAGGAGCTGATGTCGCAGTTGCGGTTCATCGGCCCGCCGCGACACTCGTTCCGCTACAGCAGCTCGCGTCATGGCCGACGACCCGACCTGCCGGCCACCGTGCGCGCATCGCTGCGAGCCGGCGGCGAACCCATTCTCCGTCAGTGGCGCGAACCCGGCGAACGCCTGCGCCGACTCGTGGTTCTGCTCGACATCTCCGGCTCGATGGAGCCGTACGCACGCGCCATGCTGCGTTTCGTGCACGCTGCAGTTTCCGGTCGCCAGCGAGTGGAGGCATTCGCCATCGGAACCCGGCTCACGCGCATGACCAAAGAGCTGCACAGCCGCGACCCGGACAGCGCGCTCGCTGCCGCGAGCGCGCGGGTGCATGACTGGAGCGGCGGAACACGCCTGGGTGAGTGCCTGCAAGCGTTCAACGACCAGTGGGGCGTGCGGGGGATGGCGCGTGGCGCGATCGTCGTGATCCTCAGCGACGGCTGGGATCGCGGTGACCCGGCGGTGTTGGCCGAGCAGATGGAACGGCTGCAACGCATCACCTACCAAACCGTGTGGGTCAACCCGCTGAAGGTCACCCCCGGCTACGCACCGCTGGCGCGGGGAATGGCGGCGGCCCTGCCGTACGTTGACGCGTTCGTGGAAGGGCACAGCATGGCTGCGATGCAGGAGTTGGCAACGGTGATCGCATCCGCACCGCCGCGCCGTCAAGCGCAGGCAGCACAGATGGGGACCCGATGAGAGAGCTACTCGACGACATCGACCGCTGGCGCGCCGCTGGCGTCAGGGTTGCGATCGCTCGCGTCGTGGACATCGAGGGCTCGGGCCCACGCCTGCCCGGCGCAGCGATGGCCGTCAACGAGGACGGTGAAGTCGCCGGCAGCGTGAGTGGTGGGTGTGTCGAAAGCGCCGTCGTCTCCGAAGCGCTTGCCATCCTCCACGGCGAGGCCACTTCGCGCATCGTCACGTTCGGATACAGCGACGATGATGCGTTCGCGGTCGGGCTGACGTGCGGCGGAATTATTCGCCTGTTCATCGAACCCCTCGACTGGTGACCTGATGGCTGACCATTCCGACAGCACGATCTACGCCCAGTTGCGCGAACGCATTCGAGCGGAGCAACCAGTTGCACTCGTGACCGTCGTCGACGGTGAGGGCGTGGGCAGCAAGCTGCTGGTCGCGCCCGACGTTGCCCCCACCGGATCGTTGGGCGGCGCCGAGCTCGACCGCATCGCCGCCCGCGATGCATTGGGCGAGCTGGAAGCCGGACGGAGCGGGGTTCGCCACTACGGCCCCAACGGCGAAACCACTCCCGAGGACCTGGTCGACACACCGATCGTCGTTGCGTTCATCGAAAGCTGGGCACCGCCGCCGCAGATGTGGATCTTCGGCGCCGTCGACTTCACTGCTGCGCTCGCCAAGGTCGCCAAGGTGCTCGGCTACCGAGTGCTGGTCTGCGACGCCCGCGAGATCTTCGCCACTCGCCGGCGATTCCCCATGGCCGACGAGGTCGTCGTGTCGTGGCCGGCGCCTGTGTTTGCCGAGCGCGGGCACACACTCGCGTCGCGCGATGCCATCTGCATCCTCACCCACGACCCGAAGTTCGATGTGCCTGCCGTCGAGGGCGCGCTGGCCACCAACGCGGGCTACATCGGGGTCATGGGTAGTCGCACCACGCACGCCAAGCGACTGGAACGACTTGCCGAAGTCGGCGTCGATCAGCCCGAACAACTCGCCCGCCTGATGTCACCAGTCGGCTTGGATCTCGGTGCCCGCACGCCAGAGGAGACGGCCATCTCGATCTGCGCGGAGATCATCGCTCGCCGCACCGGCCGGGCCACCCCATCGCTGCGCGACGCAAGTGGCCCGATTCACGGCTGACGGAGTGGGTCAGGTGGTCGGGTCGCCGAAGCGAACCGAGTTCACGCGACGCTTGGCAACGAACGACACTTCCACGCTGCGACCAGTGTTCGGGGCGTGGATGATGGCATTGTCGATACCGAGGTACATCATCACGTGACCGGGGTAGTAGACGAGATCGCCCGCCTGGGCGGTCTCACGGGTGACAGCACGTGCGTTGTTGATCTGCGTGCGGCTCTGGTGAAAGATCGAGACGCTGGCCTGAGCCCACGCCCACGAAGTGAGGCCCGAGCAATCGAAGCCGACGCCGGGAGTGGCCTTATAGGCCTTGTAGCGGGTGCCGAGCTGTGTGAACGCTGCCATCAGGGCCGTCTGGTGGGCAACGTCGGCCTTGCTCCATGCGGCCTGCATCGCAACGGGGTCGAGGCCCAAACGACTGGCAGCTTCCGCGGCAACTGCATTGCGGGTGTCGTCGAAGGCGACGAGGTCTTTCCGGCTGCCCGAGATCGAATAGGCGCTCCACTGCTCCAACGCTGCGTTGGCATAGCCGGCGAGCGCATCGGAACCGGTGGCTTCGATCGAAGGGCCAGGGTTGGCGACCGGAGCGGCCGAAGCCACTGCGGCGGAGACCGTCACTGCTCCAGCAGCGAGGGCCAGGGAAAGAATGGTTGCGTGCAATTTGTGACGAATCGTCATGGATGACGTTCCTCTCTCGTGGTCGCACCCACCGGGGTTCCGGAGTGAGTGTCGTTCGGTCGTGAACGAGGATCTGTCCGCCCCTCTCTCACGGCGACGGCGCCAAACGAGAGCGCCACACGCGTTATGTTTCCGCCGACCGACGACGCACGAATGCCTTCGGTTGTTGTAACGAGGTGCAACCATAGCGACATCGAATTGCAACAATCAACGCGTTTGAAAACTTTTCGTCATGAATTCGTCATGTCAAATGTGAGGACCTTGCTGATCTACTCAAATTTTCGCTCCTCCGAGTGCACGCGTAGGCTCGCTGCATGCCTCGCGTCGCCGCTCTGCTCGCTGCCGGTGCGGGCTCGCGGTTCGAGGGGCGCGACCACAAGCTGTTGGCGCTGTTGCGCGGTCGCCCGGTGTGGGCGTGGGCGCTCCATCAGGTGCAGGCCGCTGGTTTCGACCACGTGGTGGTCGTCACCGGGTCGGCCGAGCTCCCATGGCCCGGCCACACCGTGATTCGTCACAACGAGGCGTGGCCAACTGGCCAAGCCAGCTCAGTACAGGTTGCCGTGCAAGCGGCACGCGAACTCGGAGCGAACGCCGTCACCATCGGTCTTGCCGACCAACCCTTCGTGACCGCCGAAGCGTGGCGCGCCGTGGCAGCCGCACCCGACGAAGCCCGCATCGTCATTGCAACCTACGACGGCGTACCTGGCCCCAACCCGGTTCGCCTCCATCGCGAAGTGTGGCCATTGCTCCCCACCGAGGGTGATGAGGGCGCGCGCATGATGATCCGAGGTCATCCGGAGTGGGTCTACCCGGTGGCCTGCGTAGGATCGGTAGCCGACATCGACACGCTGGAGGATCTCGCCCGATGGAACCATTGATGAACGAGTTCACCGTCCACCGCTCCATCGGGCAGACGTGGACGGTTCTCACCGACGTCGAACGCATCGCGCCCTGTATGAAGGGCGCCGAGCTGCAAGAGATCGAGGGCGACACGTACCGCGGAGTGGTCAAGCTGAAGCTCGGCCCCATCTCGACACAGTTCAAGGGCCAGGCCCACTTCGTGTCGCGCGACGACGTCAACCACATTGCGGTCCTCAAGGGCGAGGGTCGCGACACCGGCGGCAAGGGCAATGCCGAAGCGATGATCACGGCCAGCCTCCGTGAGGTGTCGCCGGAAGTCACCAAGGTGATGGTGACGTCCGACATCAAGTTGACCGGCAAGGTCGCTCAGTTCGGCCGCCTCGGCGTCATCCGCGACACGAGCGAGAAGCTGATGACCGACTTCGCGCACAACCTCAACACCATGCTCGACGCTCAGGGCGACGCCCCAGTTGCCGCAGCAGTCGTCGAAGCGGCAACCGCAGCTCCGTTTGTGGCCCCGGCAGAGAAAGTCGCCACCGTCACGGACGCCCCTCCGGCCGACCCCCCCACAGTACGCAAGATCAACGGTCCCGCGGCAGAGCCGATCGAGCTCAGCGACGTCGCCAACACGGCAATGCTGAAGAAGGCGCTGCCCTTCGTCGGCGGCCTGGTTCTGCTGCTGCTCATCCTGCGTCGTTTGACCAAGTAGCCCGCAGGCCACCGTGGCCGCCAGTGCTGCATCCCCCGACGCTGCGCGCGTCGCCGAGCTTCTCGGGCGCGAGCCGGAGAGCCTGTTCGAGGTCGTCGTGCGCGACGTCGACGGCGA
>JBBQMG010000021.1:0-38521 GCA_038328705.1 Acidimicrobiales bacterium
CACACCATCGAGATCCTGCGCGGCGTGCGCGACAAGTACGAAGCGCACCACCGGGTCACCATCACCGATCAGGCCATCGTCGCCGCGGCAAACCTGGCCGATCGCTACATCAGCGACCGCCACCTGCCCGACAAGGCCATCGACCTCATCGACGAGGCCGGCAGCCGTCTGCGCATCAAGCGCATGGCAACCCCGCCAGACCTCAAGGAGCTCGAGACCAAGCTCACCGACGTGCAGGAAGCCAAGAAGCGCGCAGTTGAAGAGCAGCGCTTCGAAGAAGCCGGCCGCCTACGCGACCAGGAGAAGGCGCTGCTGGAAGAGAAGTCGGCGAAGGAAGTCGAGATCAAGGCCAGCGGTGTCGATCTCTTCGACGAGGTCGACGAAGAGGCCATCGCCGAAGTGCTCAGCATCTGGACCGGTATCCCCGTGTTCAAGCTCACCGAGGAAGAGACCGCCAAGCTGCTCAACATGGAAGGTGAGCTGCACAAGCGCATCATCGGCCAGGAGAACGCCGTCAAGGCCGTCAGCCAGAGCGTTCGTCGTACTCGCGCAGGCCTGAAAGATCCGAAGCGGCCCAGTGGCTCCTTCATCTTCCTCGGGCCCACGGGCGTTGGTAAGACCGAGCTGGCCAAGACGCTGGCGGAGTACTTGTTCGGCGACGAGAAGAGCCTGATTTCGCTCGACATGAGCGAGTACATGGAGAAGCACACGGTCAGCCGACTGGTGGGTTCACCCCCCGGGTACGTGGGGTACGAAGAGGGTGGCCAGCTCACCGAGGCAGTGCGGCGCAAGCCGTTCAGCGTGGTGCTGTTCGACGAGATCGAAAAGGCCCACCCGGACGTGTTCAACACGCTGCTCCAGATCCTGGAGGAAGGCCGTCTCACCGACAGCCAGGGCCGCACCGTCGACTTCCGTAACACGGTGCTCATCATGACCTCCAACCTCGGCTCCGCCGATCTGCGCAAGGCCAACGTCGGCTTCACCAAGATCGACGAAGCCATGAGCTACGAGCGCATGAAGGACAAGGTCACCGACGCGCTGAAGGGCCACTTCCGCCCAGAGTTCCTCAACCGCATCGACGAAGTCATCGTCTTCCACGAGCACAGCCGCGACGCGGTGATGCAGATGGTCGACCTGATGACCAAGCGTCTCACCGGCCAGCTGGAGAATCAGGGTCTCGGTATCGAGCTGACGCAGTCGGCCAAGGAACTCTTGGCGGAGAGGGGCTACGACCCGCAATTGGGCGCCCGCCCGTTGCGTCGTGCGATTCAGCGGATGATCGAAGACGTGCTGTCGGAGAAGATCCTGTACAAGGAATTCCACGCCGGCGAGATCATCGTCGTGGATACCGAGGACGACCCCGATCGCCCCGGCGAGCGCAAGCTGTCGTTCCACGCGGTCGAGGGCTTCCAGCCACCGGCGGCAATCGAGTTGGCCACGACGGCCGCACCCGATGCCGCCATCACCATCGCCGAACCCCCCGCCCCCACCGAATAGGTCTGCACGTGTCGCGCCGCTGGCAACGGCGGCGCGACTGGCAGAATGATCGTGTGCGCCGTCTACTCGTCCTCATTGCCGTCGCGCTCGCGCTCACAGCGTGCAAGGTCGAGGCCACCGTCGACGTCGCGGTGAAGGCCGACGGTACCGGTGTCATCACTCTCACGGCCGTTGCCGACGCCGACGTGTTGGCACAGGCGCCGGGACTCGCTGACGACCTTCGCTTCGACGATGCGATCGCGGCGGGTTGGGTGCTCACTGCGCCTGCGGCAACCGAGGCCGGCGGCTTGCTGGTGGTCCTGACACATGGGTTCGCCAACATCGAAGAAGCAACGGCGCTGCTGCAGTCGATCAACGGCACGCGCGGGCCGTTGCACGACGTGGTGCTGACCCGCGCAGTGACCGCCGACGACATCACCACAGCGCTGGCCGGCACGTTGCGCGTGGATGGCGGCATCGACGCGTTCGCCGACCCGGATGTGTTGTCAGCCATCGGCGGCAGCCCCTACGCCGACAACATCGCGGCCACAGGTCTGCGGCCCACCGACGTCGTGACGTTCACGTTCACGGCTGAATTACCCGGCGAGTCACCGACACCGGCAACGGGGACTGCAGTTGGCGACCAAGCGCTGACATGGTCGGTGCCCCTCGATGGAACGACCGCCGACTTGGCCTCGTCGGCTGTGCTCGCGCAGGGCACGCCGTCCAGCATCTGGGGCACAGTCTCGACGATCGCAATGGTCGTGTTCGTCGCATGGTGCGTGCTTGCCGCTGCCTTCATCGCCTTCGTTGCACGGGCCCGCAAACAACGCGCCCAACGCCGCACCACTCTGTGACACCCATTTCGTAGGGTGCAACCATGGCCAAGGTTCGCGTCGTCTATCGCTGCTCCGAGTGTGGCGCTGCCACCCCCAAGTGGGCTGGCCGCTGCGCCGCATGCGAGGCCTGGAACTCGTTGGTGGAAGACGTCGACCTGCCCGCTCCCGCCGCTGGCCACAACCTCGGGCCGTCGGCGCCGGCCATGCCCATCGGTTCTGTCGACGCCACGTTTGCGAAGCCACAGTCCACCGGCATTCCCGAGCTCGACCGCGTGCTCGGCGGCGGTCTGGTTCCCGGCTCGGTCACGCTGCTCGGTGGCGAGCCAGGCATCGGCAAGAGCACGCTGCTGCTCCAGCTGCTGGCACAGTGGCCCCAGCGCACCCTGTACGTCAGCGCGGAGGAGAGCGGGCAGCAGGTTCGGTTGCGCGCCGAGCGGCTGGATGCGGTGCGCCCCGAGCTGTGGCTGCTGCCGGAGACCTCGCTCCCCCACATCATTGCGGCCATCGACGACGTGCAGCCAACGTTGGTGGTCATCGACAGCATCCAGTCCATCGCCGACCCCGATGTGCCCTCCGCACCGGGCAGCGTGGTGCAGGTACGCGGGTGTGCCCATCGTCTGGTGGGCGAGGCCAAGCGTCGCAACCTGCCCATCGTGTTGGTCGGCCACGTCACCAAGGAGGGTGGGCTGGCCGGGCCGCGGGTGTTGGAACACGTCGTCGACACGGTGCTCAGCTTCGAGGGCGACCGCCACCACTCGCTGCGTCTGCTGCGCGCGGCCAAGCATCGCTTCGGGCCCACCAACGAACTGGGCGTGTTCGAGATGGCGGGCGAAGGGCTGATCGGCGTGCCCGACGCCAGCAAGCTGTTCCTCACAGACAGGCGCACGGGCGTCGCCGGCTCGGCCATCACACCCACTCTGGAAGGGCAGCGGCCGTTGCTGGTGGAAGTGCAGGCACTGACCAACCCGGTCACCCCCGGCGCGCCTCCGCGGCGCAGCGCAACGGGTGTCGACTCCGGTCGGTTGGCGCTGCTTTTGGCAGTACTCGAACGGCGATCACGCGTGTCGCTCAGCCAACACGAAGTGTTCGCTTCCGCCGTGGGTGGCGTGCGGCTCACCGAGCCTGGCGCCGACCTGCCGCTCTGCTTGGCACTGGTGAGCGCATACTTGAACTACCCCATCCCTCCCGATCTGGTGGTGTTCGGCGAGGTCGGTCTGGCAGGCGAGCTGCGCCAGGTCGCGCATGCACCTCGCCGTCTGGCAGAGGCCGCTCGCATGGGCTTCACGCGAGCGATCGTTCCGGCCAACTCGCCCAACGGCGTAGAGGGCATCACGCTGACTCGCGTTTCCACCATCGACGAAGCGCTCTACGTCGCCGGTCTCTCCGAACGCACGCAATGACCCTCACGATGACGGCCGGTGCGTCGTTGGCTCACCGAGGGTGCTCGTAGACTGGCGGCGATGTCAGGCCAAACCTCTCCCAACGATGCGCTGCACAAAGCGCTGGCTCAGGTGGCCCCGGGGACGACGTTGCGCGACGGGATCGACCGGATAGTTCGGGCGAAGATGGGGGCGCTCATCGTTGTCTGTGATGAACCATCGGTTCTGGCCATCTGCAGCGGCGGGTTCCTGCTCGACGCTGAGTACACCTCTCAGCGGCTCAGCGAACTGGCCAAGATGGACGGCGCCATCATTCTCACCACTGATGGCAGCCGTATCGCCCGCGCCAATGTGCATCTGGTGCCTGACACCAACGTGCCCACTGCGGAAACCGGTACCCGCCATCGCACCGCCGAACGTGTTGCCGTCTCTTTGGGTGTACCGGTCATCAGCGTCAGCGAAGAGATGAGCGTCATCAATGTCTACGCCGGTGGCATGCGTCGCCAGCTCAACGACGTCGGCCGCTTGCTGGATCGCGCCAACCAGGCGCTGCAGACACTCGAGCGGTACAAGACCAAGCTCGACGACGCCACCAGTGCACTGACCTCGCTGGAAGTGGAAGATGTGGTCACCGTGCGCGACGTTGCCACCGTCGTACAGCGCGGTGAGATGGTGCGCCAGATCGCCGCCGAGATCGAGACCATGATCGTCGAGCTCGGTGTCGATGCCCGCCTGCTGCGTCTGCAGTTGGAGGAGGTGTTCACCTCACTCGACGACGAGTTGGATCTGGTCGTCGCCGACTACCCGGTCGCCGCGCAGAGCTACGCCACCCCAGCCGCCGCGGATGCACCGGCGTCACCCAAGGGTCTGCGCATGCTGGCGCGGGTGCCGCGGCTGTCGGAGGATCAGGCTGCAGCGATCGCGGACCACTTCGGAGAGCTTGCCAAGCTGCTTCGCGCCGCGGCCGAAGACATTGCCATGGTCGATGGTGTCAGTTTGAAGGAAGCTCGTGCTGTGAAAGAGACGCTCGATCGACTCACCGAGACGACGATCCTCGACCAGTACTACTAGAGACTCGCCGGGTGGTACGGCGTGGTGACACCTGGTTGGGTGCCCTCGAAGGTCACCGCGCCATCTTCCACCAGCTTGATCAGGTGGGCCAGCACGCTGCGCCCGGCCGCCTTGTACAGCTTGGGGTCGACGCCGACGTAGAGCTGCTTGACGATGTCGGGGATCATCGTGGTTCCTGCACTGACAGCGGCCAGCACGCCGGCTTCGCGGTCGAGGCGGTGCTGCACGAACGCGTCGACGAACGTCTTGCCCTGGGTCACCGGGGCTCCGTGCGTGGGCCACAGCACGGCAGGATCGAGGTCCTTCACCCGCTGCAACGACGTGAGGTAGTCGCGCATGTTGCCATCGGGTGGCGTGATCACCGTGGTGCTCCAGCCCATCATGTGGTCGCCGGTGAACAGTGCTCGCTGTTCTTCCAGCCAGAAGCACATGTGATTGGAGGTGTGGCCGGGAGTGTGAACGGCACGGATGGTCCACCCGTCACCTGCGGCTGCGATGTCGCCGTCGGCTACGCGCACGTCGGGGTCGAAGGCGTAGTCCAACGTCTCTTCCACCTTCGCCTCGCCAGCGGCCTCGGCCGCCGCGGCCGCCGCCTTCTCCTCGTCGTCGGGTTCCTCGGGGGTGTCGTCTTCCACCCAGCTGTGGCTGATGGCGTGCGGGCCGTACGCAATGGTCGGTGCGCCGCTGTACTCGCGCAGCCAAGCGGCGAGCGGCGAATGATCGCTGTGGCAGTGGGTGATCAGGATTGCGACCACACGTTCACCTTCGAGTGCGGCGATGAGTGCATCCCGATGCGAGTCCGCGATGGGACCAGGGTCGATGACCGCTACCTCGCCACGGCCGACGATGTACGTGCCAGTGCCGTGGTAGGTGAACTTGGACGGGTTCTTCGCAATCACCCGTCGGATCAACGGAGCGACCTCGATGGCCTCGCCGTAGTGCGGATCGTCGAGCAGGACGTAGGGAATGCTCATGGCGCAATCGCCCGAACGGAACCGACTCGACGGCCGTGCCCCATGATCCGTTCCTCCACCAGTGCTGCGACCGCTGTCGTATCGATGCCCAATGCTCGCAGACCCGCCAGCAGCACTGCCGGTCGAGCGCGATCGGCGCCGTCGGAGATCTTCAGCGCCACCGTTCGTCCGTCGGGCAACGCGGCAGCGAACACCCCGTCGGCACCGTCTTTGGCCATCAAACCCGGCACGTGGCGCATGATCGGCGTTGCCTGGCAGGTGTTGCCACCCACCATCTCGGGGTGCGTCGTCATCGCCTCGTAGACCTCGCGTCCTGCGGCACCGGCGCTGCCGATTGCGATGGTTCGAAAACCTCGGGCGAGGCCGACCAACGACATCGCGTGCGCCGGGGCGCCACATCCATCGACACCGATGTGGAAGTGTGGTTCGTCGGTCAACTCGTCGATGACTCCGGTGACGGCGACCTGCAGTGGGTGCGCGACGTCGAGGTAGGACGAGTCGTGCGCCCAACCGTTGTGAACGCAAGTGGCCAACATGCTGCTGTGCTTGCCGCTGCACGTCATCAGCAGCGCGGTGGGCGCGCCGCCCGCCCGCAGGACGACCGCGGCGGCAGCGGGGTCGAGCGGCAGCCCAGGGGTGTTGGCCAACGCCTCGGGCGGCAATCCAGCGGTTGCCAGGATGCGGCATACGCCCTCGATGTGCATCGGCGTGCCGTCGTGACTGGCGCATGTCAAGGCCAGGAGCTGCGGTGGCAGTGACAGACCGGCTCGGACCATCGCCACTGCCTGCATCGGCTTGTTGGCCGAACGCGGATAGATGATGGCGTTCGGGTCGCCGGCCGCGAACTCGATGTCACCGCTGGGGCCAAGGCCGACGACCGCACCGAAGTGGACCGATTCGTCGATGCCGCTGCGAGTGGTGATGGCGACCGGTACGAACGATTCAGGAGTCGGCATCAGTCTCTGCAGTCGGGTGCTTGGAGCGCGCCGCGCGCCGCTGATCGCGGCGCAACTTCGGCTTGATGACGGTGAGATCGTTGTCGATCACCTCGTGCCGGGCGCCGGTGTTGCTGAGCAACGCCTGCACCATTGCTGCGCCAGGAATCGCCAAGATCGCGCCCACACCGCCGAGCACAGCAGCGCCGGCGATTGCGGAACCGAAGGCCACCGCCGGGTGCAGATCCATCGTGCGAGCCGTGATGCGGGGCAGGAAGAGATAGTTCTCGATCTGCTGGTAGATGACGACGAAGATCAGCACCACCAGTGCCTTCGTCGGCGAGTCGATGAACGTCACCAGCACCGGTAGGGCGCCGGCGATGTAGGTACCGACCACCGGTAGGAACTGACTGATCACACCCACCCAGAGGGCGAGAGCGACGGGCGCCTTGGTGCCCAGTGCCTGCAACACGACCCAATGCGAGAAGGCGGAGAGACCGGCCAGCAACGCCCGCGAATACAGGTAGCCGCCGGTCTTCTCGATCGCCAGGTCCCAGGTGTCGAGTACCGAACGCTGCTGTTCGGGCCGCAGTCGACTGCAGATCACTCGGCGCAGCTTTGGTCCATCGGCAACCAGGTAGAACGTGAACAGGATCACGGAGAGGCCCTGCACCAGGAGACCCAATGCGGTCACGGAGAGGTCGACCACGCGGTTCTGTTGGCTGTTGATGAACGACTGGACCGCACCGTCGGGTTTGTTGATTTCATCGATCACCTGGCTGGCGTCGATATGTGCCCCAAAGTTGTCGTTCAAGAAGTTGACGGTGCGTGTGACGTACTTCTCGGAGTTGCCCAGCAGTTCGGCAATCTGCTGGCCCACCAGCGCTCCGATGGCGATGAGGAAGACCAGGAACGCGACCAGAACTCCAAGGAGTATGACAACGGTGGCCGTGCCGCGCCGCCAGCCACGCTTTGCCAATCGGTTGACACCGGGTTCGACCGCCAGCGAGAGAAACAGCGAGACGAGGAGCAGCAGGAAGAACGTGTAGAGGCTGGCCCACAGTGACCGGAACGCGAGGGCCGCGACCGCGCCTCCCCAGAAGACGGCCACTGCCTTCCATACCCAGCGCGGCATCCGGTCCGGGGACGGCGAGGGCTCGAGAAGTGTCATCGGCTGGAACTGTACTGACCTGCCACCCGCACCAGGGTGGAGGCCAAGTCGCCACGGTCGGCGATGTGGACCCGTTCGAGCCCCAGCCAGCCCGCCATCGACTGCAGTTCGTGCACCACGTCGGGCGCCAATTCATCCATCGGCACACCTGGTTCGGCATACGCGCCCTGCACCAGCAGCACGCTGTTGTGGCGGTCGGCCTTCAGATCCAGCCGGCCAACGAGCGAGTCACCCCACAGAATCGGCAGCACGTAGTAGCCGTAGATGCGCTTCGGTGCAGGAGTGTAGATCTCGATTCGATAGTGGAATCCGAAGAGCCGTTCGCCGCGGTCGCGGTTCCAGCACACGGGGTCGAACGGGCTGAGGAACGCGCACGCATCAACACGGCGGGGCAGCTTCGCCTGCGGATGCAAGTAGGCGGGCTTCCCCCAGCCCTGCACCTGCACCAGCAGCAACTGTCCGTCCTCCACCAACTCGTCGAGCAACGGTTTGCACGGCGCGTTCTTCTGGCGGTGGTAGTCCGTGAGGTCCTGCATGGTTCCGACCCCGTGGTGCTTGGCGGCAAGGATCAGGAGTTCCTTTCGCGCTTCGCGCTCGGGCACGGCCGCACCGGTGTGCACATGCGCGGGCAACACACGCTCGGGAAGATCGTAGATACGCGCGAAGTCGCCGGCACGACGAGTCGCCGTGAGCTGGCCGTTCCAGAACAGATGCTCGAGGGCGACCTTCCCGTCGTCCCAGTCCCACCACTCGCCCTTCTTCCCGACTTGTTCGTTGAGATCGCCACTGGCGAGTGGCCCATCCACTGCGATGCGTCGTAGGACCTCATCGATGTAGCCGGGTCGGCGTTCAGCGAGCGTCCAATAGCGATCCCACTTGTGATCACCCGCCATTCGCCAGCGATGGAGGTGGTGGTGCTCAGTGGGGACATGGCTGGCCTCGTGCACCCAATACTCGAAGAGCTCACCGTCGGCGGTGGCATCCGCAATCATCGAGCGTGGGTGGGGTCCAAGACGTGCGAAGAGGGGTAGCTCCTGGCTGCGTACCAGCACATTGACCGAGTCAATTTGGATCAGCCCCATGCGGTCGAGCGCACGCCGGAAGTGCCGGCGGTCGACGCGACCCTTGGGCCGCGGGTCAGCAAAGCCCTGTGCGGCGAGCGCAATTCGACGTGCTTGCGCAAGCGACAACTTCTGCGTTGCCATTGGGTCGGTGACCCCTTGTGCCGTTCGGTGACGCGGTCAGTCAGCGACGGTGATGGTGACGGAGTTGATGACGACCTGCGTACGCGGACGGTCGCTGTGGTCGGTGTCGACGCGCTGCATGGCATCGACAATCTCCAGGCCCTTCACGACCTGGCCGAAGTGGTTGTACTGCGGGGGCAGGCCAACACCGCTGGGACCGCTGATCAAGAAGAACTGGCTGCCGTTGGTGTTGGGGCCGGCGTTGGCCATGGCGAGCGAACCGATCTGATACTTCTGCTTCACCGGCTCGTCGTTGAACTTGTATCCCGGGCCGCCGCGGCCGGTCCCGGTGGGGTCGCCGCCTTGGCACATGAAGCCGTTGATGATGCGGTGGAACACCACGCCGTCGTAGTAGTGGTGAGCGGCGAGAAACACGAAGTTGTTGACCGTGCCGGGGGCGTTGATGGCATCGAGTGCGATGACCATGGCGCCTATCGAGGTCTCCATCGTGGCCGTGTAGCGCTTCGACGGATCGATCCCGAACTCGGGAGCCTCGTCGAACTTCTGCGACACGGGAGCGGAACCATCAAGTGCGGGAAACGGTGTAGCCATGCCCGCCACGATACCGACTTTCCCAACCCACATCCCCGCCCCTCCGCCCCTGATCGCAACCACCCGCCCCATCCCGCCCCGCCCGCCGTGCCCCATCCCGCCACCCACGCCCCCCATTTGCGCGCGAAAGGAGTTACCGGGCGGGACCTGTCCCAGAGAGGATTCTGGGTGTCGTCAGTGTCGGTATCCGGAACTGACGACACCTGGAAACATGGGACCGACACTGATTTTGCCGAATTGGGAACCTCACCGTGCCCATTAGGGGTATGAGACTTCAACAACTGGACACCTACGCCACACGCCATCATGGACTCATCTCTCAGGACGCCGCCGCCGCACTCGGCGTCAGCCGCAGTAGCTGGTATCGAGCGATCAACAGTGGCCACCTCGAGCAGCTCTTTCCGACGGTCGCCCGTCTCCACGGCACTCCGTCGACACTTCAACAGCGCGCACTTGCGGCGGTGTGGGCATCTGGACCGGGAGCGATGGCGTCGCACCGGACCGCCGCAGCACTCTGGGGTGTCGAGCGGCCAGCGACGGACCCCGTCGATGTGATCGTCCCGACGCGGAACCGGACGCCACGCCTTGCAGGCGTGTTGATCCATCGACCGCGCGATCTCCTCGACCTGCGACCGATCATGCGCGACAAGGTCCCAACCTGCAGCCCGGCTCGGATGCTGGTGGACCTGGGAGCAGTCGACGAAGGATCCGTCGATGCCGCGATGATCGCGATCATGGTGTCGAAAGTCCTATCGCCCATCGGAATTCGAGCAGCGCTAGCCCGACATTCCGTTCGCGGACGCAGTGGCATCACCCCGCTTCGCAATGCATTGGACCGGTGGGTCGGCGACGAATTACCGCCAGACAGCCTGCTCGAGTCCAGGATGTCAGCGCTCATTGCGGACTACGACCTTCCGCCAGTGCAGTTCCACGCCGTCGTGGGTGGCTACGAGGTCGACTTCCTTGTCATCGGAACTCGAATCGTCCTGGAGTGCGACGGCTGGGGGACGCACGGGCTCGACCGCGATCAATTCGAATTCGACCGACTCCGCGACGCAGACCTGACGGCCGATGGCTACATCACCGTGCACTTCACCTGGCGTGCCCTCACCACCTCACCTCAGAAAGTGGCAGATCGAATCCGCGGAGTACTGGCACGCTGGTCCTGACGACTTCCGCGCCCGAGCCGGGTGTGTCCAGTTCCGTAAACCGGGACTGGACACACCCAGAATCAACTCTGGGACCCCCGCCGCCCAGAACTTCCTTGCGCCCACAAATGGGGGGGGTGTGGTCCCACGGGTAGGGCGCGGGGTAGGGCGCGGGTCAGGTGTTGCGGATGTTGTAGTCGGTGATCAAACCGTTGGCTTGCTTGGCCGCGGCGTCGAGGGTGGCGGTCACGTCGGCACCGTCGAATACCGCGGCGATCGCGGTCGCCAGCACTGAACGCACCTCACGCAACGGACCCATCACGGGACCGGCTGATGTGGGTGCATCGGGCGAAGCCAGCAGTTGCTCGTAGGCCACCCCGAAGCGAGGGTCGGTGGCCAATGTGGTCTTGAACGGGTCCAGCCCGAGGGCGTCGGTGCGCACGGGGATGTACCCCGTTGCCGCCGCCCACTGGCTCTGCTGCTGCGCACCGACCAGGTAGGTGATGAAGTCCCATGTTGCTGCGGTACGCACGTCGTCACCGCTGTCCACCGGCCACAGCGAGGCGCCGCCGATCAGGGCGCCGGGCTGGCCATCGGGGCCGGGCATCGGCCCAACACCCACATCGTCCGGCCCGATCTGGGGGAACTGGCCACCGGCGAGCACCGTCAGCACCTGTCCAAGCGATGCCGACGTCGCCATTGTCATCGCTGCCGGCTCCTTGTCGTCAGCCAACTTGAGCAGGTTGTCGAACCCGGTCTGGGTGTTGTCGCCGACGTTGACGGCGAGCCCGTCCTGCAACAGCTGCTGCAGATAGGTCATCACCTCGACGCCGGTCGGTGCGTTGAACAACACTTCGGTCGCGCGACTGGTGCGGCCGTTGTCGCCGTCCGTGTAGAACTCCTTCGCCTTGCAGAACCACTGCTCGACGTACCATCCGCCACCGGAGTCGAAGCCCGACTCGAGCGCGAGCCCGTACTTGGAGGCACCCGAATCCACGATCTGTTGGCTGAACGCTCGCATCTCGTCGAGGGACTTGGGCGGCGTGTTCGGGTCCAGCCCAGCGGCGGCAAACGCCTTCTTGTTGTAGAAGAGCACAGGGTTGGAGATGTTGAACGGAATCGACCACTGCACGCCCTGGGTTGCGTAGGCAGCAAGCGCCGTGGGCAGGAACGCAGAGGTGTCGTAACCGCTGGCCTCGATGCACCTGCCGACCGGAACAGTGCTGGCGGTGTCGACCATCGCTTGCAACTGATACTCGGGCAGTTGCACGAGGTCGGGTCGATCGCCCTGGCTGGCGAGGTAGTAGTTGTCAGCCGTCTCCTCGTAACTGCCCTGCACCAGCTTGACCTTGACCTTGCTCTGGCTGGCGTTGTAGGCGTCGGTGAGCTTGACGACTTCCTCACCGAGGCTGGCCGACATGCTGTGCCAGAACGTGATGTTCGTGGTGCCCGTGGCCGTTGCCAACGCATCGGTAGGGCAGTCGGGCAACGCGTCGGGGGCGACCGAGGTGGTGGTCACCGCCGCGGCCGTGTCGCCGGGCGCAAGGCTCTCGCTCGGTGCAGGAGAAGGCGTCGTCGCCGCGTCGCCCGAATCGGTGATGTCGCCGCCGCCGCTGCACGCGGCAATGAGACTGACGGCGGCCAACAAGAACGCGATGCGAGTGGATCGAGTACGCATCAGCCCTTCACCGCCCCTGCAGTGAGACCGCGTACGAGTTGGCGTTGGAACACGACCAACAGAATGAAGATGGGAAGTGCAGCGACCACGAGTCCTCCTGTGACGAGATTGAGTCTGCTGATGTCTGACGACTTCAGTCGGTCGAGACCGATCTGAATCGTTTCGTGCGTGCGATCACCACGGATCACCTGCGACGGCCAAAGGTACGCGTTCCACGTACCGAGAAATGTGAAGAGTCCGAGCGCGCCCAGTGTCGGACGACTGAGCGGCGCCGCAACTTCCCAAAGAAAGCGAAGGTGGCCCACGCCGTCGAGCGATGCTGCCTCGCGCAGCTCGTTCGGCAACTGCAGGAAGACCTGCCGCACCAGGAACACGCCGAAGGTGCTGGCCAGTGACGGCACGATGAGACCCTGATAGCTGTTGATCCAGCCGAGCGAATCAGCGGTGCGCTGGTTGAACACCACCGTCACCTCGCCGGGCACCAGCATCGTCGCTAGATAGAAGACGAAGATGGGGCCTTTGAACGGGAAGTTGAGGAAGGCGAATGCGTACGCCGCGAGCAGGCTCGTGACGATGACCCCGGCCGTCACCACCACTGACACGAACAGACTGTTGGCCAGCAGACGACCAAGGTCGCCCTGGTGCCACGCCGCACGAATCGTGGAGAAGGTGAGATCGACCGGCAGCAGCGACCGCGGATGGTCGAGCGAATCGGGACCGGACTTCAGGGCCTGCAGCAGCACTGCATAGATCGGGAAGAGCACGATGACGGCGACGAACGTCAGTAGCGAGTAACGCCCCACCTTGCGCCAGCCGTGGGTTGCGCCTACCGAGGCAATGTCAGTTGCCATAGTGCACCCGCTTCTCGAAGCCACGGAACTGAACCAGCGCGAACACCAGCGAGATCAAGAACAGCAGCACGGCCGCCGCTGACTTGAGGCCGATGTTGCCGCTGATCAACGAGTTCTTGCCGTAGATCAAATAGGGAATCGTGGTGGTCGACTTCTCCGGCTCCGGCCCGCCACCCGTGAGCAGAGCGACCTCACCGTAGGTCTGCAAGGCACGCGTACTGAGCACGACACTGATGAACAGAATCGACGGCGAGAGCATCGGCAGCGTCACGTTGGTGAACCGGCGAAAACTACCCGCACCGTCGACGTAGGCACTTTCGTACAGCTCCTTGGGCACGCTCTGCAGGCCGGCAGTGATCACGATGAAGGTGAAACCGAGGCTGGCCCAGATACTGCTGAGGGCTACGGCCGGCAACGCCGTGTTGGGGTCGCGCAGCAGACCCGGATTCTTGAGCGCAGGAATCCAGTTGCTGAACAGATCCGACAGCACCCCGATCTCGGGCTGGAGCAGCACGAACCACACCAGGCTGGCAACGGCGACGCTGGTGGCGACAGTGCTGGAGAACACGGTGCGGAAGAAGCCGATGCCACGCAAGTGCTTGTCGGCCAGCACGGCCAAACCGATGCCCAGGATCAAGCCGATGGGAACCGTCATCACGGCGAGTTTGATGGACACCCACAGCGCGTCTTGGAACTGCTTGCTCTGGAAGACGTCGAGGTATTGGCCCCAACCCTTCTCCGTGCACTTCCGGCCGGTTTGGTCGCAGCTCAGGTGGCCGGTCTGGATGGCCCGAACCAGCGGATAGATCGTCCACACACCGAGCAGCACCAACGAGGCGCCCAACATCAGCAACGCGGCGGGGGCATCACGCAAGCGACGCTTCACGGCACTCGCACTCCGGTGATCGCATCGAACCGGTGCAGGTGGCGGTCGGCCACATCGAAGCGCACCGTGTCGCCCACCACTGGCAGGTCGGCGTGCGGCGCCACGCGCGCAGTGAGCCGACCAGCGGGCGATTCGGTGAGCAGCAGCACTTCGTGGCCGAGGTGTTCGATCTGGCGCACGGTGCCTCCCAACGCACCGTCGACCGCAATGAGTAGATGCTCGGGGCGAATGCCGACCTGCACATCGGAGGAGCCCAGTTGGCCCGACTGCAGCAGGTTCATCGGTGGCGTGCCGATGAACTGCGCGACGAACGCCGACGCCGGATGGTCGTACACATCCTGCGGCGTACCCACCTGCTCCAACCGGCCGGCGTTGAGCACTGCCACGCGGCTGCCCATCGTCATTGCTTCCACTTGGTCGTGCGTGACGTAGAGGAAGGTGCTGTCGAGCCGGCGATGCAGCTCGACCAGTTCGGCGCGGGTGTCGCCGCGCAGCTTGGCATCGAGGTTGCTGAGCGGCTCGTCCATCAGGAAGACGGCAGGGTCGCGGACGATGGCGCGAGCCAACGCCACTCGTTGGCGTTGGCCGCCACTGAGCTGGCCGGGCTTTCGCTTCATGTAGTCGGTGAGGCCCAACACGTCAGCGGCCTTCAGGGCCTCGGCTGCTCGTTGCGACTTGTCGACACCGCGAACCTTCAGCGGGAACTCGATGTTCGCGGCAACTGTCTTGTGTGGGTAGAGCGCGTAGCTCTGGAAAACCATCGCGATGTCGCGCAACTTGGGCTCGACGTCGTTCACACGTCGATCGCCGATGAACACGTCGCCGCTGGTGGGGTCTTCCAGACCCGCGACCATTCGCAACAACGTGCTCTTACCGCATCCCGACGGGCCGAGCAGGATCATGAACTCATGGTCCTGCACATCGAGCGTGACATGGTCGACCGCAGTCACCTCGTCGTCGCCTTCGCCGAAGGTCTTGGTCACCTGTTCCAACCGCACCTGTGCCACGGCCGCACCATACGCCATGCGTGGGCGAGTCGCACCGGTCCATCGCTAACCTTCACCCAATGGACACCGAACACACGCACACCGACCCTGACGCCGTCGACGCGCCGCTCGATCTGGATGGCATCGAGCGCGATCTGGCCGACGTCGAGGTGGCGCTGACCCGGTTGGACGCTGGCACCTACTGGACCGATGAGGTCACCGGCGTGGAACTGTCGGCCGAACTCTTGGCCTCGACGCCCACCACCCGTCGCGTCGGCACGCTCTAGCTGGTGAAAGGGCTGACCTGGTGAGCAGCGCTCGCCTGTTGCGCGCACGGCGCACCGTGCGCGTCTGGCGGCTGATGGCGCGCAACGGGGCGCGATTCGTTGTCCATCGCGTCAAGCGGCTGCTCGCCGGCCCAGGCCGTCACGAGGAGCTGGACAATCAGTTCGCGATTCGCAGCGCGCAAGATGTCGCTCGCGAGCTGGGCAACATGAAGGGCGCGCTGATGAAATTCGGGCAGCTGCTCAGTTTCATCGTCGAGGCACTGCCGCCCGAGGCACAGGCCGCGCTCGCAACTCTTCAGGCCGATGCACCTCCCATGTCGCCGGCCGCTGCCGAGGGCGTCGTGCGCAGCGAATTGGGGGCCGCACCGCAGAAGATCTTCCTCGACTGGCAGGTCACACCAGTCGCGGCGGCCAGCGTTGGGCAGGTGCACCGCGCCGTCACTCGCGACGGACGCGATGTCGCGGTGAAGGTGCAGTACCCTGGCGTGGGCGACGCGATCGAGACCGACCTCAACAACACCGAGGGCATGTACCGGTTGGTCGGTGCGTTCGCTCTCAAGGGCCTCGACACAAAGGGTCTCGTCGACGAGCTCCGCGACCGAATGCGCGACGAGCTGGACTATGGGCTGGAGGCCGACAACCAGCGTGAGTTCGCTGCGCACTTCGCGGGCCACCCGTTCGTCAGCATTCCGGACGTCGTTGCCGCCACCAGCACCCAGCGTGTGTTGACAACGGAGTGGGTGGAGGGCCTCGGGTTTGCCGAGTTCCTCGCGACCGTGAGCCCGGCGGCCAAGCGGCGAGCAGGTGAGAGCATCTGGCGGTTCACTCAGCACGCGATACATCACCTTGGTGCGTTCAACGGCGACCCGCACCCGGGCAACTATCGCTTCACCATCGACGGCGACGTGACGTTTCTCGACTTCGGTTTGGTGAAACGGTGGACACCCGGCCAGTGGGAGCAGTTGCTGCCCACACTCGAAGCCGTGATCGTGCATCGCGATCCAGAAGAACTGATGGCGGCGATGGAGGCGGTCGGCTTTCTCCACTCCGGCCACGGGCTGGCAGCACAGACGGTGTGGGACTACGTGAGCGCGCCGTACACGCCGTACCTCACCGACACCTTTGCCTACACCCGCGATTTCACCAAGCAGGCGATGGCCACGATCATCGACGTGAAGGGTCCGCACGCGGCAGTCATCGAGTGCCTCAACATTCCACCCAGCTTCGTGATCCTCGATCGCGTCGTGTGGGGCGTGAACGCCATCCTCGGCAGGCTCGAGGTCGAGGCCCCATGGCGCGGGATGCTGCTGGAGTACCTCCACGACGGACCACCCAGCACGCCGTTGGGTGAAGCCGAACTGGCCTGGCGCCAGCACAAGCTGTCAGCCAGATGACTGAGGTGACGCGCTCAACGGCGCATGATCAGCCCAGACGCCTTCCCCCTGGAGGCCGAAAGGGAAACGATGCACAGCGAGCAGGAACTCTCAGCACTGACGTCCACCGACGAAACCGAACCGCGTGCAAGTAGGCGCGGGGCGCTGCGTCTGCTGGGCGCGGCGGCGGCCGGCGGTGCCGCAGCACTGGTGGTCGGATCGCCGGCGGCGGCCGACAACGGCCTCACCCTGTTGGGCGCCAACAACGCGACCGTAAACCGAACTCGGGTGGACTACACCGGCAGCGGTGGCGGCGTCGGGTTCCTGTTCCAGGCCGGCGCGGCCTTCCCCACCACCAACCCCAACTACCCGGCAGCCCTGGCCGGCTACTCCTCCGTCGCCACCTGCGCCTCGGGCGTGTACGGCTTCACCGACCAGTTCGCAGGCGTCGGCGTGGTTGGCTACAACTCCGGTAGCGGCCCCGGCGTGAAGGGTGAGTCCAACGGCACCGGCGTCTACGGCAAGTCGGTCGCCGGCGACGGCGTGGTCGGCGAGAGCGGCAACGTCGGCGGCTTCTTCAGTGGAGGAAGGAACGGCATCCTTGCGGTCGGCACCACAAACATCGGCGTACAGGGCTTCGGCCGCATCGGGGGATTCTTCTCCGGCAACTCGGCCGCACTGCAGCTCGACGCCTTCAACCCATCTGTCCTGACGCGGACCGACGCACATGCTGCAGGTGAAATCGAAGCCGACTCCAACCTCGACGTCTGGCTGTGCGTCGAGGACGGCACGCCAGGGAAGTGGCGCAAGATCGTGGGCCGCAGTTCGGCTGGCGCCTTTCACGCAATCACGCCGACTCGCGTCTACGACTCGCGTCAAACGCTGCCCACACCCGGGGTGTTGAGCGGCGGCGGCACTCGAACCATCTCGGTCAAGGATGCGCGTGCGGTCAACGGCGGTGCCGTCGTCACCGTCAACGCGATACCCGATGGGGCGACCGCTGTGGCGGCCAACATCACGATCGTCACCACTGCCGGCGCCGGCTTCCTGTCGGTCAACCCTGGCGGTACTTCTGCGATCACCGCGTCCACCATCAACTGGTCGGCCAGCGGCCAGGTCATCGCCAACGGCATCAGTCTGACGCTGAACACCAATCGCGAACTGACTGTCGTGTGCGAGGGTGGCAGCACTCACTTCATCGTCGACATCAACGGCTATTACCTCTGACGCTGCCCAAGGCAGGCAACCACCAGTAGTGTTCCCACCGTTGTCTGCACCGCAGGGTGTGCACCACTGGAGGGGGTTTCCGTGGCCGATCCGTACAAGCCGAGAGCACCGTTTGCGCCGTGGGACCGCCGGCAGCTGCCGGGCACCTGCGACGTGGAGGAGACGGCCCGTCGCGTCGGCAACTACAAGTGGGCCGAGATGAAGCTGTTCGAAGCCCTCGGCGGGTGGGTGGCAACGGTGCCCGAGCTCGACGTGAAGATGCGGATGGGCACGCACTGCTACCACCACGCATGGCACGCCGAGCTGTGGCACAAGCGCCTGCCCGAGCTGCGCGAGATGAACCCCGAGCGCCTGACCGTTCCGGCCAACGAGGCACTGGTGCGTTTCGTGGAAGCGCTCACCGAGCCAGAAGCTGCCGACCAGACCATCGAGAAGCTGGTGGGCGTCTACCGCGTGTTCATCCCGCACTTCATTGCCGCGTACACCTACCACCGCAACAACACCAGCGAGATCACCGACGCTCCCACCATTCGCTCGCTGAACTTTGCGTTGCAGGACGAGTTCGACGACTGGCGCGATGGCGAGATGATGATTCAGTCGCTGATCGAAACACCTGAAGAGGTGGATCGGGCGGCGGCACACCAGGCGAAGTTGGAGAAGTTGATGGTGGAGGCCGGCGGCATTGCCGGCCCCGGCAGCATTGGAGGCCCGCAATGAGGCAGTTCTTCCCCGTCGAGGAGTTGGCCCGCGACGAGCGGTTCACTCAGATCACCATGCGCCAGAGCGAGGCCGACCCGCGCAGTGCGCTGCTCTCAGAGACGCCCGGCAAGCGACCCAAGACCAACCGGCTGACGCCCGACCGGGCCGACGCCAGCGACGCTGCGCGTAGCTTGATGCACGGCATCTTCGTCGGCGAGATCCAGGCCCTCGAGGGCGCGGGGCGCACCTGCCACGACTTCCAGCTCGGCGGTGGCGACACACCCGACACCATCCCGTTCGCGCTGAAGCTGGACATGGCTCGCCAGGCGTGGGACGAAGCCCGGCATGTGGAGATCAGCATCAAGCTCAGCGATTGGATGGGCACAGAGATCGGCCAGTTCGCAGAGAACACGGTGTTGTTCGAAGTGGCGTGCAGTAACGACCCGGTGCTGCGTCTCGCCGGCGTGAATCGTGCGCTCGAAGGTCTGGCCATCGACGTCTTCACGACGATGAAGGAATTCGGCGATCTTGCCGGCGACCCATACCTCGAGTTCTGCGAGGACTGGATGTTGGCCGATGAAGTGACCCATGTGAAGATGGGCAGCGACTGGTTGCGGCGAATCACCGAGAACGATCCTGAACGGCGCAAGAAGGCACTCGAGTTCCAGAGCGTCGTCGACAAGATCTTCTCCTTCGGGGGCACCCGCAGCGATTCCAAGGAGTCGCCCATCGGCTTGGCTCGTCGCTTTCGTGAACTCGCAGGTTTCACCGACACCGAGGTGGAGGAGATCGCCGACGTCAGCCTGAAGGCGCTCGAAGAACGCAAGGCCTTCTCCGCCGAGCAGCTCGCCGACGCATGACCGTCACCGTCGAACCGCAGGCCTTCCGCTTTGTGAAGTTCGACAGCTCCGTCGTGACGCGCGTTGCCGAGGATCTGGCCGGGACGTTGGACATGCAGCAGCCGTTGCACATCGAGATCGACGAGACCACCCCGCTTGGACGCGTCAGCGCTACCTTCGGCAATGGACCCGATGACACCATCAACATCAAAGTGGAGAGTGGCGCCTTCGAGGACTCGAAGCGGCCGCGCGAACAGAGCGAAGTGGCCACTGCCATCAACCTTGGCCGCATTCTGTTACGCGTGCGCGACCGGTTGCACGGAGGGTTCGGCGAGGCCCCCGCCGACGAGAAGCTGGCTCTGCGCCAGATGGCCGCGTGGGAGACCTACTGCGCCGGCCGACTCAGCCGGCTTGGCTTGAAGGTGAACCGGCAACGGTGGATCTACAACTTCCGCAACCGCCACGGTTTCACCGACGCGGCCGACACCGCATTCGCCCAGATCTGGTCTGCCGACGCGCTGACGTGGGGTGAGCTGGAGGCCATCAGCAGCTCCTGCGCTGCCCTCGCCCCCACCTGACATCCAGTTGGAGGGTTCCAACCCCTCCCCAGGGCGTTGAAACCCTCCATCGAACCGTCCGGCTCCAGATGACGAAGGGTCCGTGCGACATGATGTCGCCATGACCGAGACCCGTACGTCCACCATCGATGTCAACGGCGTCGAGCTCGTCGTGCATGAAGCCGGCGAGGTTGGCAACCCGATCGTGGTGCTCAGCCACGGCTTCCCCGAGCTGGCGTACAGCTGGCGTCATCAGATGGCACCACTGGCAGCTGCCGGGTATCACGTGCTCGCACCCGATCAGCGCGGGTATGGCCACTCGACTGCACCGACCGCCATCGACGCGTACGGCACGGACAGTCTGACTGGCGATCTGTTCGGATTGCTCGACCACTACGGCCAGGACGACGCCGTGTTCGTTGGCCATGACTGGGGCTCGATGGTCGTGTGGGAGGCCGCTCGCCACCGGCCAGAGCGCGTGCGCGCGGTCGTGGGTGTGAGCGTGCCCTACGTCGAGTGGCCCGGGCCACCGACGCAACTGATGCAGATGGTCTACGGCGACCGGTTCTTCTACATCCTGTACTTTCAGAAGGTCGGGCCGCCGGAGGCAGAGTTGGGCGCCGACGCCCGCGTGACGATGAGCCACATGTTGCACGGCGCGTCCGGCGCCGCGACCGCGGGGCGCGAGATGCCCACCGAACTACCGCCGATGGAAGGCACCGGCTTTCTGACGATGATGGCGACGCCACCGGCAACGCCTTACATGGGTCCGGAGGGCGCGTGGCTCACAGAAACAGATCTGGAGACGTACACCGCCGAGTTCGCGCACAGTGGCTTCTTCGGCCCGATCAGCTGGTATCGAAACCTGGATGCCAATGCACTTCGCGCCGCCGGATTGGGCGCCGACCGGCTGACGATGCCCAGCTACTTCATCACCGGTGAGGTCGATGTGGTCCGCCTGATGGACCCCACCGGCCCGGAACGAATGAGGGGCGCGCTTCCCGACTATCGCGGCGAAGCCATCATCCCCGCATCCGGCCACTGGGTTCAGCAGGAGACCCCAGCCGCGTTCAACGACTCGCTGTTGGGCTTCCTCAGCACGTTGTAGAGAAGCTGTGCGGTCGCGACTAGCGACGGTTGAGCTTGGCCAGAAGCTGCAGGATTTCGAGGTACAGCCACACCAGCGTGGCCAGTAGACCGAACGCGCAGTACCACTCCATGCCCTTGGGCCAGCCGGCTTTCGAACCACGCTCGATGGTGTCGAAGTTGACCGCCAGCATCATCGCTGCCAGACCGGCGGCGAACACGCTGAACAGAATGCCCATCGGGCTGGCCGACTGCAGGAACGGCACCGAACCACCGAAGAGGTTGATCACGATCGAGATCAGGTAGAAGGCCATGAGACCCATGGTCGCCATGATCACGATGCGGCGGAACCGGTCGGTGACCTTGATGATCCGCGACTGGTAGAGGAACAACATCACGGCGAACACGGCCAGTGTCGCGCCGACAGCCTGCACGACGATGCCTTCGTACGCGACGTTGTAGGCCTTGGAGATGACACCAAGGAAGAAGCCTTGGGCAAGTGCGTAGATGGGGCCGAGCACCTTGGCCATCATCGGCTTGAAGCGCAGCGCAATGGCGCAGCCAAAGCCGATGAGAACAGCAACGAGCGCCATGCCCGGGAAGCCGCCAGCGCCCTGACCAACATCCGGAGCGCTGGCCCAACCGAACGACGCAGCGCTGAGCAGCAGCACCAGCAGTACGCCACCGGCAGTCATGGTGCCGCGCACCGTCATCATGCCGCTCTGCCAGTCGCTGATCGGGCCGTCATCGATCGGAGTACCAGGAATGACCGTCGACCGCGCAGCCGCGGTAGGTGCACCCCATCCAGGCGCGCGTGCTGCCTCGTCGATTGCCTTGTCGTTCATCATCGGATTCGCCACTGAAGACTCCTTGTAGCTCGTACAGAGATCTGTTGGGTCAAACGCTACTGCCCTCGCCCACGTGCAGACACTGACCTGGCAGCGGCACCTTCAGCGTGGCTTCAGCGCAGATCGTGCGCGCTCGGGCCGTCCCACAGGTCGATGTCGGGTGGGCCGCTGAGCAGACCGGTGCACGCTGTCGCCATCTCGATCATGCCCGGGCTGTCGAAGTGGGCTCGCTGGGTCTCTGGGGAATCCCACTTCTGGATCAGGAGATAGCGGCCAGGCTGTGTCACCGACCAGCACAGGTCGATGTTGCGACAGCCCGGCTCCATACGCGTCAGGACCACATACTTCGACAGCACTGCCAGCAACGCGCCCGCGTCGGCCGCGTCGAAGCGCATGGTGACGATCGACAGCTCGACGTCGTTCGACCGTGCGTGTGGCGGCAAATCACGGTTGAGCTGCACTTCCATAGCGGCAAACGATACTCGGCGGTCTCATATCACTGTCATCGATTGCCCTTGTGAATCTGTGCACGGGGTGTGAGGGGCTGCAAGGCGTCGGTATCGTGAGTGCCTCACCGGCCGGGGCAGCCCCGCCGAAACGGGCCAGTCGTTCAGCGTTTCCAGTCGTTCAGCGTTTCCAGTCGTTCAGGGTTTTGAGGAGCAGTCGTGGCGAAAGATCGCGTGGAACGGGACGAAGAGGACCTGGTTCGCCTCTATCTGACCGACATTGGTCAGTACTCACTGCTCACCAAGGACGACGAAGTTCGCCTGGCGAAGCAGATCGAGAGCGGGAAGGCGGCAATTGCCGAGCTGGATAGCGCTGGCGACCTGACGGCCGCCAAGAAGCGGGAGCTGCGTCGTGCCACCCGTGAGGGTGAGGACGCGGAGCGCGCGTTCGTGCAGTCGAACCTGCGCCTGGTGGTATCAATCGCCAAGAAGTACCAGGCATCAGGTCTGCCGTTGCTCGACCTCATTCAGGAAGGCAACCTGGGCCTGATGCACGCCGTCGAGAAGTTCGACTGGCGCAAGGGCTTCAAGTTCTCAACGTATGCCACCTGGTGGATTCGCCAGGCCATAACCCGCGGCATCGCGAACACCGGACGCACTATCCGCCTGCCAGTTCACGCTGGCGACACACTGGCGCGGTTACAGAAGGCACGCAGCCGGCTGGAGCTGAAGTTGGGCCGTCCAGCCACGCTCAGCGAGCTGGCCAAGGAAGTCGAGATGCCGGAGGACAAGGTCACCGAGGCACTGCGCTTCGCGGCCGAGCCCCTGTCGCTCAGCGAGCCGCTGCGCGAAGACGGCGACGCCGAGCTGGGCGACGTGGTGGAAGACCGTTCCGCCGAGAGCCCGTTCGAGGTTGCCGCCACCGCGCTACTGCCCGACGAGATTGCTCGCCTGCTGGCCCCGCTCGACGAGCGCGAGCGTGAAATCTTGAAGCTGCGCTTCGGTCTCGACCGTGGCGAGCCGCGCACGTTGGAAGAAGTCGGCGAACACTTCAATCTCACTCGTGAACGCATCCGCCAGATCGAGGCTCGCGCGATGAGCAAGCTGCGTCACCCGTCGTCGGACACAGGCGCCCGCGACCTTCTCGCCGTCTGAGCCCGCCGTGTGGCAGGTTCGGCGCAAGTGGCTGCCCCATCGCGAGGGCATCGGCGTACGCGCCAGGTTTCGTCGCGTCATCAAGAAGCTGCCGGGCTAGGACCGACCCTCGGCGCCGGATGGCGAGCCCACCACGCGAACCCGGTCGCGTTGGTACGACGGACTGGATGACGTCGGCGGCTGCCTCGATGGCATCGATGACTTGGCCATCTTGGCAGTGGTTGTTGTCGCCGGATTGGCCCTGGTGTTCGGCTTCCCACCGCTGGTCCTGCTCGGCATCGACCTACTCTGGTTGGTCCTCGTGTTTCTGGTCAGCGCGATCGGTCGGCTGGCTTTGGGGCGGCCTTGGTCGATCGTCGCAGTCGGCACGGATGGGGAACGGCGCGAATGGAAGGTGAAGGGTTTCCGTGGGGCCGGCCAACTGCGCGACACCCTGCAGGCCGAATTCGACGCAGGGCTTGACCCGCGACCTGACATCCTTGGGCCGTGACGAACGACAGCGTTGGGTGGAGGGCAGATGACGATCGAGATTCGCGAGGCTCGGCCCGAGGATGCGGAGGCGTGTGCTGCCGCCCACATCGAAGGGTGGCGCACCGGCTACCGCGGGTTGCTGCCCGACGAGTTCCTCGATGCACCCGAGTTCGCTGCGCAGCGCATCGCCCGATGGCAGTCGTGGACGCGGGCGGACGACTTGGTCGACGGCCAGCTGTTCGTCGGCGAACTGCGCGGTCGCGTTGTGGGGTTCGGGAGTTGCGGCCGGGAACGTGCCCGACCGGTGTGCGACCAGATCAGCGGCGACAGTTCTGGCGCGTCCAAAACGCCGACAGACGCCTCGGCCAGCCCTGCGCGTGGCGAGGTGTATGCCTTCTACCTCCACCCAGACGCCTGGGGCTCGGGTGTGGCATCAGCGTTGATCGCCCGCTGCCACGAGTACCTCTACGACATGGGCTACACCGAGGCGGTGCTGTGGGTGTTGCGCGACAACCCGCGAGCTCGACAGTTCTACGAGAACGCTGGCTGGTCGCCGACAGGCCGAGAAATGATGTTCGAGGGGCCCCAGACGACCGCCAAGTTGGAACACCCGTTGCCTGAAATTGAGTACTGGGCAAAGTTTGTCTGATTGCTCAAGTCGGTCAGGGTTAATGGCGATACCCGACTATGGAACTGATCGATCTCATTCCGAACTCGATGACCTTTCGTGTCATCAACACGATCGACATCGAAGACGAGGCGGAGATCCCTGTCGGTTTCACCGGCCGAGTTCGCCGACACTCCAACGGTTCGATCAGCTACGTCGGCTGGTATCGCGAGGGGCAGCTCCACAACCCCGGCCGCCACTATCCCGCGTACCGCCGCTTCCGGCCGGACGGCAAGCTGAAGTACGAACTGTTCTACACGCACGGTTTGCTGCATGACCCCACCTCGGGGTTGCCCGCCGCTCGTGGTTACTTCGCCGATGGCAAGGTTCACTACGAAGAGCGCTACTGGGCCGGCAAGCGTCAGGACGGCCGCGATGGCACCCCCGCGATTCGCAAGTGGCGCAACGACGGCACGGTTCGTCACGAACTGCGTTACATCGATGGTCGTCGCCTAGCCGACGACCACAGCCACATGGCATAGCCGGCGAGCAGGTGAGCGCCGCGCGTCACACCAGGAGACGCGAACGTGACAGTGTCGCGAGGTGAGACGGAGACGACACCATGGATCGTGAGCCAACTGAGGTCGACTCCCTTCGGCTGCGCATTCCAGAGCCGAAGGCACGTCCCGGCGAGAAGCCAGTCTTCCGCGACCTGTTGATCGACCGAGCCGGTGAGGTCCGTCGTCCACCGATCGACGTCAAACCGGTAGACATCGTCGATCTCGGAGCGGAGATGATCCGGGTGCTCGACATCCACGGTGAAGCCGTCGGACCTTGGGCGGGAACACTCGACGCGGAGCAGCTGCGGCGAGGCCTTCGCGACATGCTGACGGTACGCATCTTCGACGCACGCATGCTGCAGTCACATCGTCAGGGCAACACGTCGTTCTACATGCAGTCGCTCGGAGAGGAAGCCGTCGCGTGCGCCCACCGACGCGCGCTGCGGCCCGACGACATGTGCTTCCCCACCTACCGACAGCAGGGCCTATTGATCGCGGCCGACTACCCGTTGGTCACCATGATCAACCAGATCTACTCGAACAGCCACGACCCGCTCAAGGGTCGGCAGTTGCCCGTGATGTACTCATCGCGTGACGCCGGCTTCTTCTCGATCTCGGGCAACCTCGGCACCCAGTTCGTCCAGGCCGTTGGTTGGGCGATGGCATCAGCGTTGTCCAGCGACACGCACATTGCATCAGGCTGGATCGGCGATGGGGCAACCGCCGAATCCGACTTCCACTCAGCGATGGTCTTTGCGTCGACCTACCACGCCCCGGTGATCCTCAACATCGTCAACAACCAGTGGGCGATCTCCACGTTCCAGGGGTTCGCTCGCGGCGATTCGCCCACGTTCGCCACGCGCGGCCATGGCTTTGGCATCGCGTCGTTGCGGGTCGACGGCAACGACTACCTCGCGGTGCACGCCGTGTCGGCCTGGGCCGCTCAGCGGGCGCGCGCCAGCCACGGCCCGACGCTCATCGAGTGGGTCACCTACCGCGTCGGCGCCCACTCGACCTCGGACGATCCCTCCGCTTACCGCCCACAGGACGAGCCGTACATCTGGCCACTCGGTGACCCGATCGATCGGCTGAAGAATCACCTCATCCACATCGGCGAGTGGACTGAGGAGCAGCACCAGGAGTGCGTGGCAGAGGTGGAAGCGGCGGTACGCGGGGCGGCCACCGAGGCCGAGCAGTTCGGTACGTTGCGCAGCGGGCACTCGGCGCCGGCGTCGATGTTCGACGACGTGTACGCCACGTTGCCGGACCACCTCCGCCGGCAGCGCGAGCAGGCGGGTTTCTGAGGTGGCGCGAATGACGATGGTCGAAGCAATCCGCGATGCTCACGCGGTTGCCATGGAGCGCGACGAGCGCGTGGTCGTGTTCGGTCAGGACGTCGGCTACTTCGGCGGCGTGTTCCGCTGCACGCAGGGTCTGCAGAAGCGTTTCGGGAAGCACCGCTGCTTCGACACCCCGATCAACGAGAGCGGGATCGTCGGCGTCGCAGTAGGCATGGGTGCCTACGGGCTGCGACCCTGCGTCGAGATTCAGTTCGCCGACTACGTCTATCCCGCCTACGACCAGATCGTGTCAGAGGCAGCTCGACTGCGTTACCGTTCGGCAGGCGACTTCACGGCGCCGCTCACCATTCGCATGCCGACGGGAGGCGGGATCTTCGGTGGTCAGACCCACTCGCAGAGCCCCGAGTCACTGTTCACTCACGTGGCCGGTCTGAAGACCGTCATCCCGTCGAACCCACACGATGCCAAGGGGCTGCTGATCTCTGCGATCGAGGACGACGACCCGGTGATCTTCCTCGAACCCAAACGGCTCTACAACGGGCCGTTCGACGGGCATCATGAGCGACCGATCGTGCCGTGGTCGGCGCATCCGCTCGGCGAGGTACCCGACGGCCACTACACGACTCCGCTGGGCGTTGCGCGCATCCACCGTGCCGGTGACGACCTCACCGTGCTGACGTACGGCACGATGGTCCACGTCGCCCAAGCGGCTGCGGAAGAGACAGGCATCGACGCCGAGATCATCGACTTGCGTAGCTTGGTCCCACTTGACGTCGACGCCATCGTGGCCTCCGTGCGCAAAACCGGTCGGTGTGTGGTCGCGCACGAGGCGACTCTCACCTCGGGCTTCGGGGCGGAGCTGTGCGCAGTGGTCCAGGAACACGTGCTGTGGTCGCTGGAAGCACCCATTGCTCGTGTTGCCGGGTGGGACACGCCGTACCCGCACGCCCACGAGTGGAGCTACTTTCCAGGTCCAGCGCGCCTCGGCGCAGCGATGCGCGCGACCATGGCTGTGAAATGAAGGGCTGTGAAGTGAAGGGCCGTGAAGTGAAGGGCCGTGCGATGAGAGGTATCGAATGAGCATTCACATACTTCGGCTCCCTGACGTCGGTGAAGGTGTTGCGGAGGCCGAGCTGGTCGCCTGGCACGTCGCCGCCGGCGACACGGTCACCTCCGACACGGTCGTCGCGGAAGTGCTGACCGACAAAGCGACTGTCGAGATCTATGCGCCCGTCGCCGGCGTCGTCGCAACGTTGCACGGTGAACCCGGCGACGTGCTGGCCATCGGCAGTGACTTCATCGCCATCGAGACCGGAGACGGCACGGGTCCTGCCCCGGTAGGGCCGGCTGTGCCGGCAGTGGTCCACGAGGTGCCGACCATCGAATGCGAGTCACCGGCCGAGCCGTCGCAGGCAGCTCCCGCTCTGTCGACCCCCGGGACACTGGCATCGCCCGCTGTCCGAGAGAGGGCGAGCAGGCTTGGTCTGAGTCTCGGCGACATCCATGGTTCGGGCCCTGACGGTCGTGTCACGCACGACGATCTCGATCGGCGCATCCAGTCGATGAGTGCTATCGCTTCCGCGGCCGAGCCGACGAGGGTCCCGATCATCGGGTTGCGTCGCAAGATCGCCGACCGGCTGACGGTCGCGAACTCGCGCATCCCGCACATCACTTACGTCGACGAGGTCGACATGACCCAGCTCGAGGAGGTGCGCCGCTCGCTGACGACGGCCTACCCCGAGCAGCCGCGCCTGACCGTGCTGCCGTTCGTGATGCGTGCCATCGTGCTCGCGGTGGCCGACCGACCGCAGGTGAACGCCACGTTCGACGACGACGAGCAGGTCCTCACCACATACGGCGCGGTCCACATCGGTATCGCCACTCAAACCCCCAACGGTCTGATCGTGCCGGTCGTGCGCGATGCGCAGTCGATGGACCTGTGGCAGACCGCCGCCGAACTCTCACGCGTGACGGGTGCGGCGCGTGACGGCACCGCGGCGCGCGACCAGCTGTCGGGTTCCTCAATCACCATCACGTCGCTTGGCGCGCTCGGCGGTCTCGTCACGACGCCGATCATCAATCGCCCTGAGGTTGCCATCATCGGGATCAACAAGATGCAGGTCCGTCCGATGTGGGACGGCACGAGGTTCGTGCCGCGGACGATGATGAACCTGTCATCGAGCTTCGACCACCGCATCGTCGACGGCTGGGAGGCAGCAACCTTCGTCCAGCGCATCAAAACGCTGCTCGAGCAACCAGCCCAGCTGCTCATTCCGCCACCTCGGCCCTGACCCTCGAGCCCCACGAACGTTGTATGGCGGAGGTGGACGGGAATCGAACCCGAATCTTGGTGTGTCGCCCTGTGGTACCTCGTGCCGACTCGTGTTAATACATGCAGGTCAGCAGTCCTATCTGGTTGAAGCCCAGTCCTTCGGGTGTCACGCGATGTCGCCCAGCCGTGACCAATCCGTGACCAATCTGTGACCAACCGGACGACGTAGAGGAAAGCCTGCGGGTCGCCGAGACATGATCTCGGCGGGCCGGTAGCAACGCAGGGAGTGCACCGCCTTCGTCCCGGTCGGAACACGCGGCCAAGACGTGACACTTCCATGAGGAGCGGATGGTAACGAAAGGTTGGAGAAGATGGGTTGGGCGAAGAATCCCCCCCCGGAGTGGCGCAATGATCCCGACCTCTGGTTGGGTCCAGTGCCTGACTGGTTGAGCCGGGCGGCTGGCCGGTCGGTCGCCCTCGTGACCGACCGGATCAACGCGGTGCTGGCGGCATGTGAGGCCGAGCGTTTGGAAATGCCCCACGTTGTGCATGTATTGGACGCCTCGACCGGGCTAGAGAGCGTGTTCGGGCCGTTCGATCATCCGCTCGCCGCTGCGGTGTTTGCGGACCGCTTCGTGTCAGATCTCGCCGACCTTGCGCAGACCGCGCTCGTGACTACGGTGATCCCGCTGGAACGTGGGGAGTGATTGGGCCGAGCCCCCTTGGGGGGTGCGTCGAGGAACAGCTTCGCGCGGCGCGACACTTAGTAAACGGACGCCAGTTGGAGGGGCAACGGAAAGAGAGTTGTGGCCGACGAGATTCACGATCGCGAGAGAGCGCTGCGAAGCCTGATCGACGCTCACGGGCGCACTGTGCGTGTCGTACTTGCGCGGTCTGAGTGCAACCGTGAAGACGTGGATGATCTCTGGGCCGACGTGTTCCTGCTCGCGTTTCGCCAAGTCGATGAACTGTCCTTACTTTCCGATGGCCATCAGCGTGGGTGGCTGATCCGCACGGCCGGCTATCTCACTGCGAACCATGGACGACGACGCGCATCGTGGCGGCGCATGCTTGACCGGCTGCTGCGCGAACCACCGCTTCTGACGTCTACGCCAGAGGAAGCAGCGCTTGAAATGGAGCAGCGGACCAAGGAAGGCCAAGTGTCGATTGATGTGCGTACGACGTTGTCGCAGCTACGTGCGGTGGATCGGCAGGTGCTGGTTTTGGATGCGTTGGGGCATGACGGCCCGTCGATCGGTCAGCACCTCCACATCAGCGCTGGTGCCGCTCGGAAGCGACTGATGGTGGCTCGGATCGCATTCCGCGAGCAGTTCCAGGCTGCGGCTGACGAGACGGAACGGGCGAGGACGCAGTCATGAATGAAGGGCAGCACGACGGCCGCGACGAACCAGACGATGTCGACGTTGTCGCGCAATGGATTCGTGCGCATCCGGAGGTGTGGGTCGACGCCAGCTCGCCGCTTACGACTGACTTTGTCGACGCGGTGGTGGCCGACATTGTGTCGGGGTCGAGAGCTGCGCGGCTGCGGGCGAGCATTGAGTTGAGACGGCGGAAGTTGGCCGCTGGTGGCGCGCTGAGTGTGTTGCTCGTCGCGGGCGGAGCCGTCGGAGTGGCAGCCATCGTTCGTTCCGGACAACCGACGCAGCCGTCAGCCGGCATCGCTTGCCGCGACGGCGTTGGCGTCGACGCGGATGTGATCGTGATTGAACCGACGAAGGACCCGATCGGCCAGTGCGGCGAGCTGTGGGCGACAGGTCGATTCGCCCAGCCAGGTGGCGCGAAGCCCGTGGTTCCCGCGCTGATCGCGTGTGTCTCAGAATCGGGAGTGATCTCAGTGTTTCCAGGAGTCGACACCACCTGCGCTCTGCTCGGTCTCGTCGATGCAGAAGCGGGACTCGACACCCAGAATCGGGCGATCGTGGAGCTACAGGAGCGCATTGCCGAGACGATCAACCTTAAGGCGTGCGGCACCGCCGAGAACGTCGCTGCGATCGCACAGCGGCTCGTAGACGAGTCCGGCCTCGCCGGTTGGATCGTCGAGATCCGCCCGGACTCTGTCAGCGCGCCGTGCGCAAAAGCAGCCGTCGACGCGACGGCGCGTGCCGTTCAGATCGTGAAATTCCCCTAGCACGGAGGTCCCTCAATGTCTCGTTTCCGAAGTAACTCCATCCTGCTCTGCACTGTTCTGCTCGCGGCTGGCATTCCCGGACGGTCGGCAGCAAGTGCGTACGCCGGCAGTGACCGAATCGGGGTGATCGCATCGTTCGACGGACATTGGATCGACCTTTCAGAGGGTTGGGGTGTCGCGACTGCCTGTACCAGCGACGGGATGACAACCACGTGCTTCCGAAGCGAGGCCGAGATGGACCGGGCGATTGGTGACATCGCGTCCTCCTTTGTCGTCGTTCCATTGGCATCGTGCGCGAGTTCGTTGCGGCTGTACCGTTCGACCTCGTACGGCGGGGCGGTGCTGCAGCTCACCACACGCGGGGTGTACATCAACCTGGCGGCGTACGGCTTCGACGACGACACCAGCAGCTACAAGGTCGGCGCGTGTTCCTCCTACTTCTATGACGGCGCCAACGGAGGCAGCCCCCTCTACCCGGGCGCAACGGGTGCGAACTCGTCGGCGACGTCGATGCTCTCCGGTTGGGACAACCGGGTGAGCAGCGTCTACATCGCCTGAGTCGGGTCGGCTCACCAGCGATCCTTCGTGATCCGTGCGACCTGTAGAAGGGAGCGAGGGAGTTGTCGAAGGGCACACTCAAGGCGTTCGATCGATCCGTTGCCGACAGGAAGCCCTAGGGGACAGGAACGTCGTCGGAGTCGGTTCCTCGCCTACGCTAGAGGGCCTCCTGTGGTAATCGTTGACAGTCGTGACCAGCGCCGCGCTCACGCGGCGCATCGGCAGCGGCAAGCAGTAACAGATGGCGGCCACCTGACACTTAAGAAGGCAGGTGGCCAACACCGGTCACCTGACGTCGGGCAAACACCCGCCGTCTCTGGGGTTCGGCCACTCGCAACACGCCGATGTGGCCGACGAAAGTGGGTAGTCATGAAGCAAAAGCGAGCACTGCTCGTAGCTGCGGGGGCGGTACTCCTGACCTTCTCCGCCGGGGTCGAGGCGGCACACGCCGACTCGGGCACCTACGGCATCTCAGGATGTACGTGGCAGGTCAGCGTCACCAGCTCGAACGTGGCGACGAACAACATTGGGGCGGGGTGCCTGAATACGTCGAAGTCGACAGTGTATTTCAACCAGTCCGGTGGATCGGGGTCCAGCACGACAGGTTGGATTACGGGCACATCGTCCATACCCAAGCCAGGCGGTACCACGCTGACAAGCGGGACGGGCTGCGCCAGGATCCCGAGCGGGACCGCGTACTGCGGAACCCGGTACCCGTAAGGAATCCGCCAAATGTGGACTCAGGGGCGGGTGCGCCCACTACTGATGGGGGTGCTCGCGTCTGGTTCGGCCATATTCGTGGGATGTGGCGGGGAGCCGAAGAACGAGTCTTCGGCTCCCGCCCTGGGAATCGACTACGAACAGCTGCTATCAAACACCGAGGTCGACCAAAGCCAGCGGGACATCCTCGCTGACGGAACGGTCGCTCGGGCCGAGTTGGAGCGGGCACTGTCGAACCAGGCTCAATGCCTTGATGGTCTCGGCTACGACGCGAGTTGGGAGTTCGTCACCGACTCGCAATTCATCTACACGGTGATGAACCGTCCGGGTAACGCCGGAGACTCGGGGGCAGCCGAGCAGGAGTGCGCAGCCAAGTTTTCTGACGTCGTGCAAATCGCCTGGTCCGCGCAGACCCAGCCGACCCCGGCCGAAGAGGCCGCGTTCGAGGAGGCTGTCGTCGATTGTCTGAAGGGCAAAGGGATCTCTGTCTCCGACTACACCGAGGCGCAGAACATGGCCGATATCGACTCGTTCATCACATGCCAACAGGCTGCCCGGGCGGGTTCCTGACAAGGTTATGCGCCCGCGAGTCAAACCGACAAACTGGACAGCGAATTCGACAGTGACAGGGTGGCTCTCGCCGTGAGCTACAAGCCCTCGGCCCTGCAACGCAACGATTTCGTCAAGGTCGTCCTCGCCATCGCGGTGATCGCAGTTCCGGTGACGGCCGCGGTGGTGTTCGTGAATCGGGCCGAGACACGACGGGGCGACGGGACCACCGCGGAAACGTTCGGAGTGCCGGTCGCGCCGGGTAGCTACATCAACAGTGACGCCCTGCCGGCCACGATCCTGCTTGACTGGCAGCGCGGCGAGCAGGCGACGTACGCGGGCGATCCGGGTACGGTCACGGAGGTCCACATCACGGCTGGGACGGTCGCGTCGAATGGGTCGTCACTCATTTCTGTGAACGGCCGCGTCGTGTTCGCGATGACGTCGGCAACACCGCTGTACCGGGATCTCAAGCAAGGCGACCAAGGCACGGACGTCACCGTGTTGGAGCAGTTCCTCGCGTTCTTCAAGCTTGTCCAAGCGGAGGGTCGCACCAAGCTCGACCGGGACATGGCCCAGGCAATCAAGAACTTCAACCTGTACACAGGCCGCGGCGACCTCGGCACCACCTTCGCCCGTTCGACGGTCGTTTGGATCGGCACTCCCGGTGCTGCTTCGGCCGCTGGCCCGATTGGCACGCTGCTCGTCAAGGCGGGCGATCTCCTCGCAGGCCCAACCGCACTCTACGAGACCTCGGCGACGATCACCGGAGCGCACGCGGAGTTCGACGTTTCGGACCAGCCGGAGTTGGTCGGGGCCCGCATCGCCGACCTCGACGTCACTCCGGCCGTTCAAGTCCAACTCGCCGCCAAGACCTACACCATCGCGTCATCCGCGTTTGCGCAGCTCACCCAGGTCGGTCCGCGCCCAGAATTCGGCAGCGCCGACCACGCATGGACCAAGCTCACTGCAGCGACCCGTCTCACCGTGCCCGCTGAGTTCCAAGTCGTGCCGGCCGCTGCGGTCGTCACGTCCAGGACCGGGACCACCTGCGTCTACTCACCAGTCGGGGTTCCAACCCGCATTGGCATCGCTGGTACCGAGCCGGGCATCGTTCTAGTTGCCACCGGCACCGATCTCCCCGAAATGGTCCTGGCCCCGGCCGTTGGTATCGATGGCTGTGGCGACTGACTCTCCAGCAGCGCGGGGCCAGATAGACCCGCCGGCCCGTCTGGTGTCACCAGCCCGGATTCGACTCGACAGCATCACCCACCGCTACCGGCGCGCTCAGTACCGTACGCTCACCGACGTGTCGTTCACCCTTGAACACGACGGCTCCGCCATCGCTGTGGCAGGGCCGTCCGGGTCGGGCAAAACAACACTGCTGAGCATTCTCGGTGGACTCCAACTGCCAAGCCAAGGCACCGTCAGCGCAACGAACACAACCGGTGCTACTTGCCCACCGCTCGACGTGGTCGCGTGGGTGTTCCAAACCACCAGCGCTCTCCCACGGCGCAGCGCCCTCGATAATGCCGCCCTCGGCGCCCACAGCGACCTTCCCCGAGAAGCAGCAATCGCGCTCGCCTTCGAGAGCTTGGAACGAGTCGGGCTCGCTGCGCACGTCAACCGCGCTGCACGACATTTGTCCGGGGGGGAACTGCAACGCCTCGGCATCGCCTGTGCCTTGGCAACCACCCGGCCGTTCATGATCCTGGACGAGCCCACCGGGCAACTCGACAACGCGACCTCGAGAAGCGTCCTCGACGCGATCTTCGACCAGACCGAAGTCAGCAAGGTCATTGCCACGCACGACCCGGCCATCATGGACCGCTGCGAAACCGTGTACCTCGTGGTCGACGGGCATGTGGAGCGCCGATGACTGCGCCACCCTCAGACCTCCCACCCCGTCGCTCAAACGGCTACATCGGCTACAGCCACCGCCTCGCCGATGACCGGACGCACAAGAGCAGCAACAGCTTCTCGAACGGCGCACCTTTGGACGACGACGTGCTCGCCTCGTCCGGGCAGTTCGAGACGGGAGGAATTGGCGAGCAGCGAGGAAGGCCCATAGGCGCCGGGGCCCCGATATCGGGGACGTCAACATCAGCGGAGCGCTACGACTCGGTGCCCGGCGATGCATCGCCGCGAGTCTTGCGACGACTGAAGAAGAGGCGGTCCGGGCGGCGGCGTTCATGGCTGCTCGGCACCGTCGCTCGGGAAGGACTCGCCAACGCGCGCCTGAACCCATTGCGCACCTTCGCCCTACTCAGTTCACTAACGGTCGCGTTCACCCTCATTGGGCTCCGTGAACTCAACTACACCGCCACCGCCGAGGACGCCGCAGAAGCTGACCGCCGGGCCGGACGCGACGTCGGCACGCTCATCTCCCCATCGACCGACGCCGCCACCATCGATACCGCCTCATGTGTCGCGATCGCCGACACACCCGGCATCAATCGCGTCGGCGCCGTTCTCGCCCAACACACCGTCACCAGCAACGTCGGAGTCTCCTTCCCGCTCTACACCGTCACCCCCGGTCTGCTCGACATCGCCACCGACACCCACCTCGACCTCCCCCCCGCCACGGCACCCAGCGTGGTTCTCTCCAACGCGCTCGCCGGCGAACTCGGCGTCGCGCCCGGCCGCCATATCATCATCGATGACCGCACCTTTCAAGTGACCGCCGTAGCCAGCACCGAGCTGCGGAACCCCGCCCTCGCCCGGGCAGCGTTCGTGCTCGCCCCACCGGTCGGCTACAGCACGTCCTGCGTGGTCGAAGGCGCCCGAGGCACCAGAGCCGGGCTCTCATCGCTGTTTGCGTCCATCCTTTACCGCCGACCGGATGCGACGTTCGCGGTCTATGTGTCCGACAAGGATCTCCACCACCCCGATATCATCCCCGGTGGCTCCACAGACGTCCTCGCCGCCGCGGCCTTTGTCATCCTGACCCTGCTCGTCCACCGCCGGTTCCGCAGCGCGGAAGCTGCCGTCTACACCGCAAACGGCTGCCGCTCCCTCGACCGATGGTGGCTCGCCATCACGGAAGCCACGCCCACCCTTATCGTCGGCACCGCCCTCTCTGCCGCGATCGTCACCGGCGTCGGGGACCACCAACGCGCTTCCCACACGGCGCTCACCGACGGGCTCGAAGGCACCGCAGAAGCGGCGTGCATCGCACTCGTCGTCATCGCACTGGTAGCCGCGATTCCTTTCGGCGGTTCACTCCTCGCCCGCCTCAAAGATCGCACTTGACCAGCGCACGTGGCGCGTCTGCGGTCAGGCACGCGCCTTCTCGCTGCGACTCCCGGGAGCGTGATAGACGACCAGCGTACGGCCTGCGTAGTTGTGGAATCGCGTACGGCGAGGTGCGGCTACTTCACAGCTCGATGCCTCGCGACTCGATCTGCATCCTCCGACCGGGAGGGGGTTGGACAAGCGGCGAGATCAGGTCCCCGACATCCTCCCTACTTGCGATGAAGGCGTTTCGTTCGAGTGCTCTGGGTAGGCGGCCGAGGCCTTCGGCGATGTCGAAGGCGGCTTGGTGCTGAGCGAGCCGACCGGCGGCGGCATCCCATTGCCGCGCTGCCGGTCCAGATGCTGGTCGATCGCCGATGGTGTTGACGATGGCGTCCGGGGGGTTCGAGGCGCGTAGTCCTTGTTCGGATTCGAAGGTCGTGGTCCAGCCGTGCGTCGATCTCGTCGATCTTCGCTTCGAAGTCCGGCCGGCGGCGCTGGGTTGCCGTCGCGTGCGCCTCCAGCTGTCGGAGGCGTTCGAGTTTGCCGACCGCGACGCTGAGTTCGCTGTCGGCGGTCTTCACGGCTGCTGGTAGTCGATTGATGTTGTGGCCGGCGTCGGCGATCTCGGTGGCGTGCTTGCGACGGTGCAGAGGTCGGTCGTAGTTCGCGAGGACGTCCTCCGCGGCGTGGTACGCGGCGGTCTTCTCGGTGATCGTCTTCTCCGCGGCTGTCTTGGCGCGTTCGGCTTGCTGAAGTTCGGCGGGTATTCGCAGGAGGGTGTTCTCGGCATCTTCGATCGTGGAGGCGACGTCGAACCGCTGCTCGAGCAGCTCGCGAAGTTGTCTGCCGTCGAGCAGACCGGGGCGGTGAGGTTTCTCGTCGCGGAGTTCGGCCTTGCGGGCGTGGGCGGGAAGGTCGATCCAGTCGGTGGCGATGGATTGCGCGAAGACGTCGGCGGCGGTCTGTTCGCCGGTGACGACCATGAACGCTTCGTTCATGGTCGTGCCGCGGGTCATCGCGACGTAGAGGTTTCGGACGTCGGTGGGCTTCTCGTAGAAGCTGGCCCCGCCTTGAACGTTGCGCCCCTGGGCACCCATCACGGTGCGTGCGTAGGCAAGCTCAACGTGCTCGGCCACATACGGTGCCGGGAGCCGCACGGTGCCGTGTTTGCCGGTCGCGGTGAGTGAGCCGTCGGGGTGGATGTGGTCGACGGTCCACATGGCCCGGTTGCGGACCATCTCACCTCGATCGGTCGTGAGCCGCCGGTCGTTCTGGCGGGTGGCGATCTCGTCGCCGACGTGGATCTTGTAGGCGCCGACGGTGAGGTGTCGGCCGTCGGGGTCGATCTCGCCGGCCTTGATGCGGGTTTGTTGGCAGCGTTGGTTGAGGCGTTCGACGGCTTCGTTGGTCGGCGACATCAACAGGCCCTTGTTGCCGGCCTGTCGTCGTTCCCACCAGGCGGCGACGCTGGCGCGTTCCATCTGGTTCAGGGTGCCGCAGTGGAGTCGACCGTGGGCTTCGTAGACCTCGGTAACGGTGACGTCACCTCGGCGTAGGCGCAGGCTGGCGTCGCGTTCCCAGTCGTTGTCGAAGCGATGGACACGATCGAGTTCGATCGCCCCGAATGTGTCGACGAGGAGTCCGAACATGCCGCCGCGACCGACGGCGGAGAACTGCGACGGGTCGCCGACCAGCGCGATCCGCCAGCCCTTCAGGTCTGCCAAGTCGGCGAGCTCTGCGAGCTTGGTGGTGGGCAACATGCCGGCTTCGTCGACGATCACGGTCGCGCCGACGGGGAGGTCGTAGCGGTGATCGGGGGGCCGGTTGAGGCGGTGCTCGATGAGCAGCTTGTCGAGCGTGTCAGCAACCAGCCCGGTCTCGTCGGATAGCACCTCCGCGGCTGTCGCCGACGGTGCGACACCGAACACTGCGCGCCCGTCGGCGCGCAGCTGGGCGACAGCCGGTGCGAGCGCGGTGGTCTTGCCCGTCCCCGCCGGGCCAACGACAAGCACGATGTCGGCGCTGCCAGCGACGGCCGCCGCGCCTTGGGCTTGGGCTGGGTTCAGGTCCAGGCCGCTGCGGGTCACCGCTTGCGGTTCGTCGATGCCGTCGTACGCGAGTCGACGGTCGACCCAATCGATCAACGCGGCTTCCTGGTCGAGGATCGCCTGTGTAGTGAGTGCGCGGTCGACGACCGATTCGGTGACTGGGCGGCCGTCCTTGCGCAACATGGCGTCGGGTTCGATTGGCTTGGAGACGTCGATGCAGTAGTTGTCGACGACGTGATCGGTGAGCTTGTTCAACCATTCGACGAGACGACTTGCCGGTAGGACGGTGTCGGTCGGGACGAGCGCGGCGAGTTCGCGCAGCAGCTCGGTTGGTCGCCAGCT
>JBBQMG010000022.1:0-37562 GCA_038328705.1 Acidimicrobiales bacterium
GCCTCGCGCCCGGCGGCAGTGGCGTTGCGGGTGCCGACGATGCCGACTCGGCGACCTGCGAGCAGCTTGAGGTCTCCTTTCGCGAACAGCACCGGAGGCGGGAACGGATCGTCGAGCAGCCCGGCCGGGTAGTGCTGGTGACCGTAGGGAAGTACCTGCAAACCAAGGGCGATACACCTGGCCCAGATCTCTGCCGGCGGGCGCTCCTGCGCGCACCGCTTCCACATGTCGCGCACGCCGCTCACTTCCAGAACCTTGCCGATCAGACCGTCGCTCGGCCGTTGACCAAGAACCACCGCCCACGCTTCCTCCGGCGCGTGATGGCGAAGCAGCGCACCGAGGCGATGCACGTTCATGTTGCGAAAGCCGGCGAGCGAGGCGACGTAGGCCTCGGGCGGCAACTCACTGCCTGCCAGCTGAACGGTGCTCATGCTGCACGCTCACGAGAGGAGATACTGAGCCGCACTCGCATACTGAGCGCCAATTGCACATGCTCGTCGAGTACCAGCTCGCCGCCGCCCTGCAGGTCGGTGATGGTGCGCGCGACTCGCCGAATGCGGTGGTAGCCGCGGCCGGTGAGCTGGTCACGTTCCAGCTGATCACGAAGTAGCTGACGAGCGGCCTGATGCAGCGGTGCGAGCGAGTCCAGGTACGAGGCCGGAATATTGGCGTTCACCATCCCGATGCGGTCAAGAGCGCATTGCCGTGCGGCGCCGACACGCGCAGCCACGTCTGCCGTCGGCTCGCCACCACCGCTCGCGAGCAGGTCTTCGACACCTGGCCGGGTGACCCCGACGCGCAGGTCGAAACGGTCGAGCAACGGGCCTGACAGCCGGCGAACATAGCGAAGGCGGGCGACCTCGTCGCATTGGCAGTCACCTGGCCCGCCACCACCGCACGGGCACGGGTTGGTGGCGGCCACGAGCAGGAACTTCGCCGGTAGCGCTGCCGAAGCGCGGGCACGCGCAAGACGAATCACACCCTCCTCCAACGGCTGGCGCAAACCATCGAGCACGCTGGGGGCAAACTCTCCGAGCTCGTCCAAGAACAGCACGCCGCCGTGCGCCAAGGAGATTTCGCCGGGTCGCAGACTGGTGCTGCCGCCACCCACGAGCGCCACCATCGAACTGCTGTGGTGCGGTGCTCTGAACGGAGCGCGCTGCACCATTCCACCAGCGGGTAGCCGCACGCCGGCGGCTGAGTGCACCATCGTTGCCTGCAGCGAGACCTCCGGCTCCAACATTGGCAGGAGACCGGGAATGCGCTGCGCCAACATCGTCTTGCCTGAGCCGGGCGGACCGACCAAGAGCATGTGATGACCACCGGCGGCTGCAACTTCCAGGCCCTGGCGAGCCATCACTTGGCCGCGAACGTCGGCTAAGTCAGGCAACGGAGGCTCGTCGTCGACAAACTCGCCATCAGGAAGTTGCGGCCAGGGAGCGTCGGCGTTCAGAGCATCAACCACCTCGCGAAGTGTGCGCGCCACGCGCACGCCACCCCCTGCCACGCACCATGCCTCGCGGTAGTTGCCGACGGGAACAACGGGGCGAACGTCTCCCATCGCTGCCACCATCGGCGCCACGCCGGCAACCTGTCGCAGGCTGCCATCGAGCCCTAGCTCGCCAACGAAACCGAGTCCCTCGATCTGCGAGACGGGCACCTGACCGTGGGCCGCCAGAAAACCAATGGCAATTGCAAGGTCCAAGCCCGAGCCACCCTTGCGTTGGTTCGACGGCGCGAGATTGACGGTAACGCGGCACGACGGCCACGCGAGCCCGCTCGAGAGCACCGCTGCGCGAACGCGGTCGCGAGATTCGCGACACGCTTCGTCGGGCAAGCCGACGATCTGGAACGCGGGCAGACCCGTGGATACATGCACTTCAACGGTGACCGGACGTCCCTCGACGCCGAACACCGTGGCAGAACGAACAGCGGCAAGCATGCGCGGTCTCCTCCGACGAACCTGGAGGCGCACGCCGCAACCTCGCCTGGGCAAGGTGCGTTCGAACGCCAACGAACGAGGGAAGGAACGGACACCGGTTCCCCGACGGCAACAAGGCCGACCATATCGGGAACCCCGTCGATGACAACCTTCTTGCACGGTGACCGCCTCGGAGGGCAAATCACCTGAGAGAATCTTCCCATGAGGAGCCCGGCGGCACGTACCACCACCAGCACGCTGGCAGGGGCGCTGCTGGCGATCACCTTCGGCGTCGTCACCGCCTGTGGCGACAATGCCGACCAGCGCAGCGAAGCGAACTACTGCACGCAGGTAGGCAACCATCTGACAGATCTCAACTCGCCGACCATCACCGGGGAGGGTGACATCGACAGGGTTGTCGGCTCGTGGCGCACCGTGTCCAAGTCGGCGCCGATCGCGGTGCAGGCTGAGTGGGAGAAAATGGTGGCCAACCTGGACACGGCCATCACGGTCGACCCCAACGACCCCGTCTCGATGCAACTGGTTGCCGACACCGCCCGCAAGAGCGAGCCGGCCGCCAACCGTGTCATCAGCTACACGCAGCAGCGTTGCGGCGCGCTGATCGGCAGCGTCGCACCAACACTCACCACGTTGCTGACGTCGACGACGACCACGCCGGACACGACGACGACCGCCGGATGAACGAGCGTCAGGCGATTTCGCCGCGACGCAGGATCACCGAGTCGACCAGGCCGTAGGCCTTGGCTTCCTCGGCGGTGAACCAACGGTCGCGCTCGCTGTCAGCCTGAATCTTCTCGATGGGCTGGCCCGAGTGATGCGCAATCAACTCGGCCATGCGGCGCTTGGTATAGGCCAACTGCTCGGCCTGGATGGCGATGTCGGTGGCCTGGCCACGAAGACCGGCGAGGGGCTGGTGCATCATGACGCGAGCGTTCGGAAGGGTGAAACGCTTGCCCGGAGCACCGGCGGTGAGCAGGAACTGGCCCATGCTGGCAGCCATACCCATGCACACAGTGGCCACTTCACAGCCAACGAACTGCATCGTGTCGTAGATGGCCATGCCGGCCGTGACCGAACCACCGGGGCTGTTGATGTACAGCCAGATGTCGGCGGTGGGGTCTTCGCCCTCGAGGTACAACAGCTGCGCACAGATCTGGTTGGCAATGTCGTCGTTGACGTCGGTGCCGAGCATGACCACCCGGTTCTTCAACAGGCGGTTGAACACGTCGAGACGCGGATCCATGCCGCCGTCGAGACCCATGGGATGAGTGGTATCGGTCATGGCCGCCACGCTACCGTCGTGCGTGCCGGACACTCACGCCCCGGCGCAGGCCCAACGAAAGGCCACGACTATTTCCGCCGAGCCATTCCGACCCAGCGCTGACGAACTGATTGCACACAACGAGCACTACGTGGCGCAGTTCAATGATCACGACCTTGCGCTGCGCCCGGCTCGGCACCTCGCAATCGTGACCTGCATGGACAGCCGCATGGACATCTTCCAGATGCTCGGGCTGGACCACGGCGATGCCCACATCATCCGCAACGCCGGCGGGGTGGTGACCGACGACGTGATCCGCTCACTCGTGATGTCGCAACGCCAGATGGGGACGCGGGAGATCATCTTGGTGCACCACACCAACTGCGGCCTGCAGGCGATCAACGAGGCACAGTTCAAGGCCGACTTGGAACACGAAGTGGGCATCAAACCGTGGTGGGCACTCGAGTGCTTCACCGACCCGTACACCGACACCCGCCAGAGCATCAACCGTCTGCAGCACAGCCCTTTTGTCCCGTTCAAGGACCACATTCGCGGCTTCGTCTACGACGTCGCCGATGGCCGCCTCCACGAAGTCTGAGTCCTGAACCACCTGATCGCCAGGTGGAAGTGACGCGCTGTCATCGCTGTGAGCCAGGTCGTGGACGCGAAACCGCGTCAGTTCGGCCGTCGTCTACCGGTACGGCTAGCGGCGGATGCCGCTGAAGATGACTGCGACTCGCTCGTCGGGGTCGACCTGGTTGCGGATGGCCAGCAGGCCGGCGAGGCCGGCGGTGCCCGTGTGGCTGGCCTCGATGCCTGTCGCGCGGCAGCCGAGTTCGTTGGCCTCCAGCACGTGGGCTTCGGTCACCACGACCGGCGAACCGCCCGTAGACGCCATCGAATCGACGACCGGCAGCCAGTCGTAGGTCTCGTCATCTAGAATGCCGTCGGCAGCGGACTCGCCGACGTTCTCCCACGGCCACATGCACTCGCTCCAGTGCTCCGCAGGGGACAGGCCCCGCGACCGCGTCCATGCCCGCTGCAACGGAGCGCAGGCTTGGGTCTGTACCGCATGCAGCTTCGGTTGACCACCACCCATGCGCAGGCCTTCGGTGACCGAGGCGGCGAACGCTCCCCCACCAACCTGGACGAACAGTCTGTTCCATCCGATGCCTTTGGCCAGTTCCCAGCCGAGAGTGCGGCCGCCGTCGAGACACCACGCGTTCTCGGGACCTTGCACGCTGAATGGAATCGCCCCGGCTGCCACCGCCTCGCGGAAGCGATGCACGCATGGGTCACCGGCGGGGTCGCTCGGCACACGTGGGCACTCGACCACCGTCGCCCCCAACTCGGCCAATCGTTTCGTCACGTGGAGATTCGCAAAGGGCGGAACGAAGACTTGGATGGACCACGACACTGCGGCCGCAAGGGTCGCTGCCGCCAACGCCGCGTTACCACACGAGGCGATGGCCAACGGCGGCCGCCGCGACCACTGCGCAAGACCCATCTGCTCGGCCGCACGCAAATGCAGCAAGATCGTGAAGAGGTGCCGCGCCTTGTGGCTTCCCGCCACGTTGTGCGTCTCATCCTTCACCCATACCCCGCCCTCGCGGCCGAAGCCGAGAGCGTCGCTGAGTCCGTCGGCACGCCCCATCGGGGTCTCCACAAAGCCGGTACCCGCCGCTGAAGCAACCAGCGCATCCAATTCCCCCACCATGGCTTCGCGCGCCACGGCCGTCAGCCCATGCGCCGCAGCAAATGCGTCCCACGCAAGGTGCGGCCGATAAGCGAGGAACGGGTTGGACTGACCAGCCGACTGGAGCGGAGCCGTGCTCTGAACGAGCCGCAGCGCGTGATGACGATCAGTGGCGCTCGCGTTCGGGCACTGCCACGTGAACGGCACGGCAATGTCGACCGAGGCGCCGCACACGCGGCACTGCCAGCCGGCGACGAGCGGCCTCTCCACGACGGCCTCAGCCGGCCGCGACGCGAGCGTTGAACTCGGTGATCATCTCGTCCCACACCGGCAGCAGCCGGCGAAGGTCCTGCCAGAAGGACTGATGGCGACGAGCTTCGAAGAGTTCAAATGGCGTGCCCTGCTGCTCGACCCACGTGTAATAGCCGAGGTTGAAGATGCGGTTGCGCTCGCGCTCGCTGAGCTCGAGTGTGTTGGCGGTGGGCACGTTGGCCAGGTGCTCGCCCCACACCTGCGCAGCGTCGAGGTTGGTGAACCCATTGCCGAAATCACGGGCGGTGATCTTGGTGTACTCGCTGGGGTAGAGCGCGGCGCCGTCGGTGGCCACTGTGATGATTGCATCGTCGGCGCCGAGGCCGAGCACCTTCGCGGTGCTGATGGCGGCCAACACGTTGCAGATCGACGAGAGACCGAAGTGCTCCAGTGTGTCCAGGACCTGGCGCGGCACATGACGACGATCGGCCAGGTAGCCAAGGCCGTCCTCGCTGTTGAACATCGCGTAGAGCTGGTCAGTGGCCTGATCGCTGACCGCCGAGACCAGGTCGCTGTTCATCACGTTGTGGATCAACGGAATGTGCTTGTCGCCGATGCCTTGAATGTTGTGCTCGCCGAAGCCGTTGTCCAGCATCGTCGGGCACTCGAGTGCTTCGACAGCAACGATCTTGGTGCCGTAGTCGCGCTTCAGGTGGTCGCCCGCGGCGATGGTGCCGGCCGAGCCAGTGGCGCTGGTGAACGCAGCCAGCCGCAGGTCGCGACCCGACGCATCGCGCACATTCTCGAAGACGTGCGCCAGAGCGCGGCCTGTGACTTCGAAGTGACCGAGGTGGTTGCCGAACTCGCAGAACTGGTTGAGCACGAAGTTGCCCGGGTCCTTGGCCAGTTCGTTGCAGGCGTCGTAGATCTCCTTGACGTTGCTCTCGGTACCGACGGTGCGGATGACGTCTTCCTTCGGGTTCTCGCACCACTTGTCCAGCCAGTCGAAACGCTCCTGGCTCATGCCGGCGGGCAAGATGGCGACACCGCGCGACGCCATGATGCGGCTGATGGCGATGCCGCCGCGGGCGTAGTTGCCGGTCGAGGGCCAGATGGCGCGGTGATGCGTAGGGTCGAACTGGCCGGTGACGATGCGGGGTGCCAGGCATGCATAGGCAGCGAGCACCTTGTGCGCGGTGATCATCGGAAAGCGATCACCGAAGACGACGATGATGGGGCTCTCCACGCCGGTGAGCGAGCTGGGCAGCACCACGTGATCGGGCACGCTGACCCGGTTGCCGGCCATGTCGTTATACCAATGCACCCGCCACAGGTTGCGCGCATCGGGGCCGTTCTTGTCGGCGTCGCCGACGACTGCTGCATCGACCGTCGAAGGGTCGGCGAGCTGGGCGAACGTCGGCAACGTGATGCCAACATCCCTGAAGCGGCCGACACTGTTGGCCAGTGCCGCCTCGTCGACCACGCGATCCGCCAGGCCGAACTGATTCTCGAGAGCGTGGGCGATCGGGTCGGTGCCGGCGGAAACAGTCATGGTTCACATTTTGTCAAAGGCCGAGGCGTTTCGCGCTGACCACCGGGCGAAAGGTTCACAAGACGTCGCATCGGTAGGCTGCCGTCATGTCCGATGTTGCGAGCGAGCTCTCCAGTGCCAAGCGCCGCATCATCGAACGTCTCAAGCGCGCCGACACCGCCACCGCCCCCGAGCTGGCCGCCGAGTTCGGTCTCACCGACACCGCGATCCGCCAGCACCTCGAGGCACTGGAGAACGCCGAGCTCGTCGAGCGCGTCACGGCGCCGAGCAGTGCCTCGACAACGAACAGCGGCCGCGGCCGCCCGCCCGTGCACTGGCGGCTCGCCGCATCCGCCAGCTCCCTGTTCGCCGACCGGCACAGCGACCTCACGGTTGAGTTGATCGTCTCCATCCGCGACGCACTCGGTGAGGAGGCATTGGACGCTGTCGTGCGCACCCGCGCCGAGCGACAGCTGGCCACCTACCGCGTCGCCATCGACGACAGCGCCAGTGTCAGCGACCGCGTCCATCGCATCGCCGAGCTGCGCAGCGCCGAGGGCTACCTGGCCGAAGCCGTCGAGAGCGACGGCCACATGACGCTCGTCGAGCACCACTGCCCTATTCGCGACGCTGCTGATTCCTGCGCGGGCCTGTGCAGTGCAGAGCTCAACCTGTTCCAGAAGGCACTTGGCCCCGATGTCACCGTCGCCCGCGAGCAACACCTGCTCGAGGGTGGCCAGCGGTGCGCCTACCGCATCACGCTCCGCTGAGTTAGGGCGACCAGGCCGCTACCGTGGCGGCCTATGGCTGAACTCTTCCTCGGCGGGTTGATCGATCCTGCTCAGCACGCACGCACCGACAAGAACGTGCTGCTCCCCAGCAGCGACTTCACGACGCACGGTGTGATCGTGGGCATGACCGGCTCGGGTAAGACGGGCCTTGGCATCGTGCTCATCGAGGAGGCGCTGTCGGCCGGCGTACCGACGTTGCTGATCGACCCCAAGGGCGACCTCACCAACCTGTGCCTCACCTTCCCGGTGCTCGCACCCACCGACTTCCAGCCGTGGGTAAACGAGGGCGATGCAACCAAGGCGGGTCTCGGAGTGCCCGAGTTCGCGGCGGCGCAAGCCAAGTCGTGGACCGAAGGTTTGGCGGGTTGGGGATTTGGCCCCGATCGTATCGCCGCGCTGCGCGAGAAGGCCACGTTCACCATCTTCACGCCCGGCTCCAACGCCGGCGTCGGGCTCAACATCATTGGTTCGCTGCAGGCACCGGGCGCGGGCGCCGACCCCGAGATCGTCGGCGATGAAGTCGAAGGCTTCGTGTCGGGACTGCTGAGCCTGGTCGACATCGAATCCGACCCGCTCAGCAGCCGCGAGCACATCCTGCTGTCGAACCTCATCCTCAACGAGTGGAACGCGCAGCGCAACCTCGACCTGCCCACGCTGGTCGGCATGGTGCTGACGCCGCCGATCCGCAAGCTCGGTGTGTTCGAGCTGGATCAGTTCTTCCCGCCGAAGGACCGTATGGCGTTCGCGATGCGTCTCAACGGGCTGCTCGCTTCACCGTCGTTCAGTGCGTGGATGATGGGGCCACCCCTCGACATTGAAGCCATGCTGCACACGCCCGACGGCAAGCCGCGCTGCGCCATCGTCACGACCGCTCACCTCAGCGACCAGGAGCGTCAGTTCGTCACGACGCTGATCCTGTCCAAGCTGGTCACCTGGATGCGCAAGCAGAGCGGCACCACCGACCTGCGGGCGCTGCTCTACATGGACGAGGTTGCCGGCTACCTGCCGCCCACCGCCATGCCCCCGACCAAGAAGCCGATCATGACGCTGATGAAGCAGGCGCGTGCGTTCGGCGTCGGTGTCGTACTCAGCACACAGAACCCTGTCGACGTCGACTACAAGGCGATCTCCAATGCGGGCACCTGGATGATCGGCCGACTGCAGACCGACCGCGACAAGCAGCGACTGCTCGACGGCATGAGTGCCGCGGCCGGCGGGGTGGACATCGGCGCGGTGGGCGACACGATCAGCGGCCTCGCGAAACGCGAGTTCGTGTTGCGTCGAGCCGGCAAGGACCAGCCGGAAGTGTTCGCCACCCGCTGGGCGATGAGCTATCTGCGTGGCCCACTCACTCGCGATCAGATTGCCGTCTTGATGGCCGACCAGAAGGGCGTAGCGCCCGCCGCATCACCCTCTGCTTCGTCTGTCGAGGCAGTGCCCGCGCCGAAAACCTCCGCTCCCTTGCCACCTCCAACAGCCGCCCAGCCGTCGCCTGCGCCGGCAGCGCCCGGCAACCTCGCTGCTGACGAGTCGCCACTGATGCAGGAGATCGCAGCTGGTGTGGCCATCCGCTGGGCGGACATTGCCGCGCCGTGGCTTTCGGCGATCGGCGGCGATCCGCGCGGCACCCGCTACGAGCCGTCCATCGTCGCCCGCGTAGCACTTCGCTACGACGACGAGAAGGCCGACCTGATTCACGACGAGGAGTACGAAGCCGTGCTCTTCCCGCTCGCCGAGCAGGTCGATGCATCCCGTGCAATTGCGGTCGACTATGACGACCGCGACCTGCGGGTCGAGACTCCTCCGGGCATCACCTACCAATTGACCAGGGCGCCGCTGAAGACCAAGACGTTCTGGACCGGCGTCGAGCGCGATCTCATCGACTTTCTCGTGCGCGGCCGCAGCCTCGAGCTGCAGGTCAACAAGGAGCTGAAGCTGTTCAGCCGCCCGGGTGAGACCGCCGACGAGTTCTACCAGCGCTGCTACCAGGCTGCCGACGCCAAGGGTGATGCCGCAACCGCAGCATTGCGGGACAAGTATCAAGCCAAGGTCACGTCGCTGCAAGGTCAACTGCAGGCAGCGGAGGGCCGCGCCAACGTGTTGGAGGCGGAGCAGAAGGGCCGCCGCAACGATGAGATCTTCTCGACTGCCGGCTCGATCCTTGGCGACCTGTTCGGCGGGCGTAAGTCCCGTGGCGGCATGCTCGAGTCGGTGATGCGCAAGACCGGCAGCGCCGCCGGAAAGCGTGGCCGCACGTCGGCCGCCGGTGAGCGGCTGGATGCTGCGGAGAACAAGATCCAGCTGCTGCATCAGCAGATGGAAGACATCGAAGGCGAGCTGACGCAGGAGGTGACCGACATCGACGCCAAGTGGATGGGGATCGCCAAGAACATCACCACCCTGCCCGTGACGCTGGAGAAGAGCGACGTGAAGGTCACCCAGATCTCCCTCGTCTGGATCCCCGTCGCCTAACACCTCACCACGCTGGCAGCGAATGTTGCCCAGGCGTTGAGATCTCGTGCCAACGTCCGTCTCCCGACGGCTACCGCTCATAGGCGGCGGGCGGCGGCAGGGTGCTCGGCCCGACGTGCGAATCGAGCCAGTCAGTCAGGTCCTGCGCGGCTGCCCACGTATTTGTGATCTTGGTAATCACCTGCTTGGTGTGCATCCACTTTGCGAGCGGCCAATCCTGCGTTACGAGCAGTCCCTTGCGGCGCAGGAAGTCGATACGCGGGTGGTCCTTCGGGAAGCCACGAGGCGCCGTCTTCAGCTCGCTCATCGCGCCAAGGCGCATGCCTTTGCGTTCGAGCTCTGCGCCGCGTCGAGCAAGGTCGCTGCCGGTCGCGTCGGCATCGATTGCAGCCCGAAATCGCTCGAGTTGATCCGATGCCATGTCGTAGTAGCCGCAGCCGGTGAGAATGCCGCCGGCGCCCAGTTGGATGTAGAAACCGGTGCCGCCTTCACTCTCGCTGAAGGCGGCAATATTCGTTTTGTACGGCGTCTTGTCCTTCGCGAATCGGACGTCGCGATAAGGCCGGAAGATCTGAAACGGACCGTGCTCGGCCAATGCCTCGGTCAACGCCACCATCGGTTCGCGAACGGCTTGCTCATACGTAGCCTTGTTGGCGTGCCAGAACGGGCGCGAGTTGTCGGCGGCGAGCCGCTCGTAGAAGTCAAACGCCTCGTCAGGAAACCCTGTGTATGGCACGCGCTCGATCCTAGAGACATCAGGTCAGGGCAGGTGACCAGCTTGCAGAGTGCAGGCGATGCTGCTATATTGCCTGCATGGCTGTTGCAGTGACTGTGCGAAATGTGCCGAACGAGGTGCGTAACGAGCTTGCCTCGCGGGCTGCGCTGAAGGGGTGGTCGCTCCAGGAGTTCCTGTTGCAGGAGTTGGTCGAGCTCAGCCAGCGGCCTGACCGCGAGGTGTTGGTCGCTCGACTGCGGGCCAATTCGGCTGGGCACCAGCCTGTGTCGGTTGAGGACATCGTTGCCGCCCGCGATGCCGATCGTCGATGATCGTTCTGGATGCCAGCGCCGCAGTCGCATTGCTGGTCGACAGCGGGCCGGTCGGCACTCTGGTCGGCGCAGCGATGCTGCAGCACGAGGTCGCGTACCCGTCACTCCTGCCGTATGAGGTGGCCAGCGCACTTCGCCGACTCGCCGCCAGCGCGACGATCACACCCCAGCTGGCAGTGCGCTCATTGCACGACGCCGCGCTGCTCAACGGCCAGCAATTCGAGTTCGCCGAGCTTGCCGAGCGGGCGTGGGAACTACGCCACAACATCTCCACCTACGACGCGTCGTACATCGCGCTTGCGGAACTGCTCGAGGTTCCGTTGCTCACACTCGATGAGCGTCTGCGTTCTGCTCCCGGCGTGCGCTGCGAATTCGTGGAGGTGACGACTCTCGAGGTCTGACGTGCAGCTGCGCGTAGTCTTCGCCAATGGCCGTTTTGGCGATCGATCAGGGGACGTCAGCGACCAAGGCACTCGTCGTCGATGATGACGGCCTGGTGCTCGGAGTCGCCCAAGCTTCGGTGGACGTGCACGCCACGTCTGATGGTGGGGTCGAACTGGATCCTGAGGCGTTGTGGCAGAGCGTGGTCGCGGCCGGGCATCAGGCGCTGGCGTCGGCCGGTCATCCTTCGTTGCGGGCAATCGGACTGGCCAACCAGGGCGAGACAATCCTTGCGTGGGACCGCCGCACTGGGCAGCCGGACGGCCCCGCGATCGTGTGGCAGGACCGTCGATCCGGGGCGGTCTGCGACGCGCTCGCACCGCACGCAGTCCGCTTGGCCCATCTCACCGGGCTGCAGCTCGACCCATATTTCGTTGCGCCGAAGATCGCATGGTTACGCCCTCGGGTGGCGTCAGAGCTGACCATCACCACCACAGACACGTGGATGCTGCACCGCTTGTGCGGCGCGTTCGTCACCGACGTCGCGACAGCGGGAAGATCGTTGCTGCTCGATCTTGAATCGGGTGCATGGAGCGACGAAGCGTGCGGCGTGTTCGGCATCGACCCGGCCGGGCTGGCCACGGTGGTCGGCAATGCGACACCACTCGGCGACTGCATCACCTTTGGTCGCAGCGCGCCGGTGACGGGTGCGTGTGTCGACCAGCAGGCCGCATTGTTCGCCGAGGCATGCCACACCGCTGGCGAAGCCAAGTGCACCTACGGGACGGGCGCCTTCATGTTGGCGTGCACCGGCAGCACCCCGACTCGCTCGACCAACGGTCTGGTCGGCTGCCCAGCCTGGTCGTTGGACGGCGAGCTGACGTGGTGCGTTGATGGGCAGGTGTACACCGCCGGTGCAGCAGTCAGTTGGCTGATCGAGATGGGCATCATGCAATCCCCCGGCGACCTTGATGCACTTGGTGGTGCGGTCGCCGATTCCGCTGGGGTGACGTTCGTGCCAGCCCTCGCCGGGCTTGCCGCGCCGTACTGGAAGCCGAACTCCAAGGCCGCCTTCACCGGGATGTCGCTGGGTACCGAGCGCGGGCATCTGGTCCGAGCGGCGATCGACGGCATCGCCGCGCAGGTCGCGTTGCTGGCACATGCGGCAGGGCGCGACCTTGGCGCACCGCTCACTCGTTTGCGTGTCGACGGTGGCCTCACGCGCAGCCACGCCCTGTTGCAAGTGCAGGCCGACCTCCTCCAGTGCCCCGTCGAGGTCTACCCGTCGCCGCACGCCACCGCGCTGGGCGCGGCCGCATTCGCTGCAATCGGCGCCGGGCAACCGTTGCCCTCTGGCACATGGCAGCCGAGTGCAATTGTCGAACCGTCGATCAGTGGCGATGAAGCAACCGCACGGCTGGCGACGTGGCAGGCAGTCGCCGAGGCGACGTTGGGCTTCTGATGCGGGCCGATTCGGTGTTCGACGTCGTGCTGGTGGGCGCCGGCGTGGTCGGCTGCGCGGTTGCTCGTGAGCTGAGCCAGCTGGAGCTGTCGGTCGCACTCCTGGAGGCGCGTAACGATGTCGGTGCCGGCACCAGCAAGGCCAATACTGCAATTCTGCACACCGGCTTCGACGCCACGCCCGGCTCGGTCGAGTCACGGCTGGTTGCTCGCGGGCACCAGCTGTTGCGGGAGTACGCCCCGTCTGTGGGAGTCTCTGTCGAGCAGACGGGTGCCGTGCTGGTGGCATGGGATGACGAGCAGGCAGCGAACCTGCCTCGGCTGGCCGAGAAGGCGGCCGCCAACGGCTACGAACGTGCGGAAGTGATTGATGCCGCAGCGGTGCGTGCTCTGGAGCCCCAACTCGGCGAGGGCGTCACGGGCGGAATGGTCGTACCCGACGAGCACCTGATCGACCCCTGGAGCACCCCGATCGCGTTCGCGACCGAGGCGGTGACCAACGGTTGCCAGCTCTTTTTGAATCTCCACGTGACGAAATTGGAAGTCGGTCCTGAGGTGACTCGCCTGATCGCCGCCGACGGTCGAGAGGTCCTGGCACGGTTCGTCGTCAACGCCGCTGGCCTGCACGGCGACACGCTGCACCGGCTGTTCGGCTTCGACGGCTTCACCATTCGACCGCGCCGCGGCGAGCTGATCGTCTTCGACAAGTTGGCGCGACCCCTGCTCGGCCGAACGATTCTGCCGGTGCCCACCGCGCACACGAAGGGTGTGCTGGTGGCGCCGACCGTGTTCGGCAACATCATGCTCGGTCCCACCGCCGACGACATCGACGACAGATCCGCGACCGGTAGCACCAAAGCTGGCTTGGACACATTGCTGCAGAAAGGGCACCGCATTCTTCCCGCCCTTCTCGGCGAGGAGGTCACCGCGGTCTACGCCGGCCTCCGCGCCGCCACGGAACACAGCGACTACCAGTTGACCAGCGACGCCCAAGCCCGCTATGTATGCCTCGGCGGGATCCGCTCGACAGGGCTCACTGCCTCGATGGCTCTGGGCGAAGAGGCAGTCGCGCTGCTGGCAGCCATCGGTCTGAACGCGACCCCGAAAGTGGCGAGTACGCGCATCCCTGTTCGGCTCACTCCGCTCGGTGAAGGCGACGGCCGGCCGTACCAGATTGGCGGAACCATCATCTGTCATTGCGAGCGGGTCACCTCAACCGAGGTCGACGAGGCAGTGACGAGCGCAGTTCCTGCGCGAGATCTGGATGGACTGCGACGACGCACCCGTGCACTTGCCGGCCGCTGCCAGGGTTTCTATTGCGCAGCTGAGGTGTGCGCCCACGCGGCCGTTGCGTCTGATCGGCCGATGAGCGCTTGGATGGGTCCGCGGTGAGCGACGCCGCAGTGGTGATCGTCGGCGCCGGCCCTGCCGGGCTGAGTGCCGCCATCGAGTTGCGCCGCCGGGGCGCTGGGCGGGTCGTCGTCTACGAGCGCGAACTACAGGCAGGCGGCGTGCCGCGCCACACCGACCACCTCGGTTACGGGTTGCGCGATCTCCATCGCGTGACGACCGGCCCGAAGTACGCGGCGCGCCTAACGCGCACGGCCGAGCGCGCCGGTGTCGAGATCGAGGTTGGCCGTTCCGTCCACTCATTCGTGGATCGTGCGGTGACGACCAATGGGGCCGACGGTCCGACGACGGTGATCGCTGGCGCAGTCGTGCTCGCGACCGGAGTTCGAGAGCGCCCACGTGCAGCTCGATTGGTTCCTGGCGACCGCCCGTCGGGCGTGTACACCACGGGCGCATTGCAACAGTTCGCCACGCTGCATCATCAACGGGTCGGTACTCGGGCCGTCGTCGTCGGCGCCGAACACGTCAGCTTCTCCGCGGTGCTCACGCTTGCCCACGCAGGTTGCACTGTGGCGGCGATGGTGACCGCCCTCCCCTGCCACCAGACGTATGCACCGCTGCGGCTGGCGACGGCGAGTCGCCATCGAGTGCCGATCCACACGGGCGTCGAGATCGCCCAGATCATCGGCCGGGGCCGGGTGGAGGCGGTCGTGCTCTCCGACGGCCGACACATCGACTGCGACACGGTCGTCTTCACGGGTGACTGGATTCCCGACCACGAACTCGCCCGCGATGCTGGCTTACGTATGCTTCCGGCGGCGAAGAGCCCCATCGTCGACGGCGGTTGGCACACCGAACTGCCCGGCGTGTTCGCGGTCGGCAACCTCACCCACCCAGCGGAGACGGCCGACGTCTGCGCCCTCGACGGCCGCGCGGCGGCGACGAATGTCATGGACTGGCTCACCCTGCAGACCTGGCCATCGACGGTGGCGCCGATCGAGGTCGAGCCGCCGTTCCTGTGGGCAGCACACACTGCTCTCGGCATCACTGCACGAGTCGCCGAGTTCGTCGAAGGTCGAATCGAATGCCGAAACGGCGACACGGTCATCCACCGAACCAAACACCAAAAGTGGATCCCCAACCAAGCCATCCACCTTCCCCGATCCGCAATGTCGTCGATCGTGCTGAAGCGTTGAGAAGTCTCCGGATCGACTCGGTCGCACGCCAGTAGGCTGCGACACATCGCCGCGGGCGTGGCGAAACAGGCAGACGCGCGGGCCTTAGGAGCCCGTTCCGCAAGGAGTGTGGGTTCAAGTCCCTCCGCCCGCACCATGTTGATCGACGTGCAATTGAGTTCGGCCCACAACGACTGGGCACAGCTGCGTGATGGGGTGCTGCGGGCCGAGGCCGAGGGGTTCGACACCACCTGGGTGCTGGACCACTTCGACGGTGCGGTGCTCGGCGGCGATCGCGACCTGTTGGAGTGCTTCACGCTGCTCGGCGCTCGCGGTCGCGACGACCACCATCAACCTCGGCGCACTGGTCGTCAACGTCGCCAACCGTCATCCGGCGGTGACCGCGGCGGCCGCCAGCAGTGCTCAGCGCATCAGCGGCGGTCGGCTGCGAATGGGTCTTGGGGAAGGCGCTCCCCCGACTTCTCCGTGGGCCAGGGAACACCACGACCGAGGTATCCCACTCCGTACAGAAATGACCGCTCGGCACCAGACCGTCGTCGACCAGATCCACCTACTGCGGACGATCGAGCCGATGCCGATCATCGTCGGCGTCAACTCCGTCGCGCTTGCGATCATTGCTGGCCGCTACGCCGATGGGGTCAATGTGCGGCTCAGCAGCCCCAAGGCTGCGAGCTACCTCGCAGCTGCTGTCGACGCGGCCGCGGGCAAGCTGTTCGAGACCAGCGGCTGGGCGTCGGTGCACGACCAGGCGTCGCAGGACAAGGCCCATGAACTGCAACTCGACCGGCTGATCCTGTCCCGCCTCGAGTCGTTGACCGAAACGGCTGAACTAGACCGATGAACGCACCGCGATGCCCACGGTCACGGTGGCGATGATCTGCTGGATCACTGCGTCGTCGATGGGTGCGTCGGTGATGATCCAGCGGTACATCAGCGGCGCCACGAACAGATCCTGCACCACGTTCAGATCGACATTGGGGTCGATCTCGCCTCGCTCGACTCCGCGCAGCAACACCGCGCGCAGCGGCGCTCGACGTTGCTCCACGTATGCCGCATAGGCCTCCGCCACGTCGGGGTTGACCTTGGCGGCGGCGATCATCTGCGGGAACACTCGTTGCAGCTCGCGGTCCGACAGCGGCGAATCGAAGCTGCGCAGCAGAACCTCCAGGTCGCCCTTGAGGGTGCCGGTGTCGGGCGCGGGCGGGTTGCGCACGCACGACATCCAGGCATCGAGCATCAAGGCTTCCTTCGAGGTCCACCGGCGATAGATCGTCGCCTTACCGACGCCTGCGCGCGCTGCGACCGCGTCCATCGTCAAGCCGGCGATGCCGACCTCGGCGACCAGCTGCAGCGCGGCCTCCAGAATCTCACCGGTGCACGCCTCATTGCGCGGACGGCCACGGCGAACTTGGATGTTCATGTCACGATCCTGCCACTGACGTCAGCCCTGCCGGCACATCATCCACGATGACCAGGGCGTCATGCGCGGCCGCAGGCAGGAACCGGTACGCCACGAACGCGGCGATCGCAACAACGGCCGCGCCGAGCAGCAGCCCCTGCGACAAGCCGCTCACGAATGAGTCCTTGGCCGCCCGTGCGAACGTCTCGCCATTCGGTCCGAGGCCCTGCGAGACCTTCAGTGCGGCGCCAAGGCTGCCCCGCGCTTCTCCGAGCACGACACCACCCAGGCCGAAGCGACCGGCGACCTCGTCGATGCCGCTGGCGTAGACGCTGGCGACCAGGCTGCCGATGATGGCCACGCCCAAGGCACCACCCATCTGACGAGTGGTGTCGTTGACGGCCGAACCCACGCCCGCCTTCGAGCGAGGCAACGAACCCATCACGCTCTCGGTGGCCGGCGCCATGGTCAGCGCCATGCCGAATGCCATGAAGCACATGTTGATGATGACTCGCGGGTAGCTGGAGTCGGTGTGAATCGTGGAGAGAACGATCATCGCTGCCGAGATGATGGAGAGCCCCATCGTCACCACCCGCTTGGTGCCCATCCGCTCGACCAACCGTGCCGACAGCGGCGCAGTGATCATCATCGTCATCGCATACGGAACCAGCCGCACACCCGCTTGCAGCGGGCTGTAGCCGTGCACCAGCTGCCAATACTGCGTCATCAGGAACAGCGAACCGAACAGCGCAAAGAACGTCAGCGTGACCGCCATGTTGGCCGCAGTGAAGCGAGGGTTCTTGAAGAAGCTCATGTCGAGCATCGGGTGGTCGGTGTGCTTCTCCCACAGGATGAATGCCGTCAACCCGACGACGCCGACGCCAAATGCCAGCGTCACCTCCGGGCTGCTCCAACCCTTGTCAGGGCCCTCGATGATGCCGAACAGCAGTGAGCCGAGGCCGACGATGGACAGGACTGCACCCAACGGATCGAGCCGGGGAGCAGATGGATCCTTGGACTCGGCCACGAAGAAGTAGCCAGCAGTCAGGGCGATGGCACCGATGGGCAGGTTGACCCAGAAGACCGAGCTCCAGGAGAAGTGCGTCAGCAGCAGGCCACCGATGACTGGGCCGAGGGCAACGCCAAGACCGGAGAAGCCGGCCCAGATCGCGATGGCGCGACCGCGTTCCTTCGGATCACGGAACACGTTGGTGAGGATGGACAGCGTCGACGGCATGATCAGTGCACCACCAACGCCCATCAGGGCACGGGTGGCAATCAGGTTCGCCGGCGAAGTGGCCAGCGCGGAGAGCATCGAGCCAAAGGCGAAGATGACGATGCCGACCCGCAGCGCCCGCTTGCGGCCGAATCGATCACCCAGGCTGCCAGTGGTGAGCAGCAGACCCGCGAAGACCAGTGTGTAGCCGTCGACAATCCACTGCAGTTCACTGTTCGTCGCTCCCAGCTCCTTCACCAGCGATGGGATGGCGACGTTGAGGATGGTGTTGTCCATCACGATGATCAGCAAGCTGAGACACAGCGTGGCCAGGGTGAACCAGCGACGAGCGTGGACGGCAGGGTCCAACAGGTCTGGTTCGTGAGTGGGGGCTGTACTACTCAATGGACGTGCCTTTCAATACGGAACAGTTCCGTATCGTAATCATCGGAGTCGTTCGTGCATACTCGTTCCCGGTGTGACATTCGTCCCGCGCCGTGTTGTTGGCGCTGCCGTGCCACGATCTTCGACGATGAACGTTCACGACCTTCCTACACCGGCGTTGGTCATCGATGCCGACCTGTTGGCCGCCAACCTCGCGACGATGGCAACAGCCCGCCCTGGCAGCGCGCTACGGCCGCATGTGAAGGCACACAAGTGCACCGCACTCGCCGCTGTCCAACGCGCTCACGGCCACACCTCGTTCACGTGCGCCACGCCACGAGAAGTTCTCGGAATGGCTGCAGCCGGCCTTGGTGACGACCTGCTGCTGGCCAACGAAGTGCTCGACCCTGCACGCCTGTCGCTGATGGCGGCGGCACGGGAGTCGGCGATGATCACGATCGCGGTGGACTCACCCGAGACAGTTGACGCCGCTGCCCGCGCCGGGCTTCGTCACGTCCTCGTCGACGTGAACATCGGTCTTCCCCGCTGCGGCTGTCGGCCCCAGGACGCGGGGCGCATCGCTGACCTCGCTCGAGCAGACGGCCTGCAAGTCCGTGGCGTCATGGGCTACGAGGGCCACCTCATGGTCGTGGACGACAGCGACGTACAGCGCGAGAAGGTCGCCGAAGCGGTCGACCGTCTGCTCGGCGCCCATGCCGTTGTCGGTGGCGACATCATCAGCGCCGGCGGCACCGGTACGTTCCAGCTCCACGACCGGGTGACCGAAGTACAGGCCGGCAGCTACGCACTGATGGATACCTTCTACGGCGCTACCAGCAGTCCATTCGTGCAAGCGTGCTTCGTCATCGGCACCGTCGTGTCGGCGAACGCGAAGTTCGCGGTCGCCGACGTCGGATTGAAGGCGATGGGAATGGACCACGGCAACCCAACGCTGGAGACCTTCGACGGGCAGGGCGCTGACGTGTGGTTCCTCAGCGATGAGCACATCACCTTCGTGCCGCACGCAGGTGTTGCCGCCGTCGGCGATCGCGTTCGCGTCGTGCCTGCGCACATCGACCCGACGATGGCAATGCACGAGACCGCCTGGCTCGTTCGTGGGCAGGAGGTGTTGGAGAAATGGCCGATCGACCTGCGCGGCTGGTGATCCTGGAGACCCTTGCGTGGCTGGGGCTGCTGCCGATGATCGGCCTGTGTATAGCCCAGTGGTTCGGTATCGAGGGCCGGCGCACCATCACCGCCTTCCAAGCGCTCACGCCGTGGGTGCTGGTCTGGGCGCTGCCGATTGCACTCATCGCAACGGTCACGCGCCGCCACCCGCTGGCGTTGACCGCTCTCGTTCCACTGGCCACGCTGCTGGTGCTGAGCTACCCGATCGTCTTTCACGCCGATGCACCGAAGGTTGCCGCGAACTCGCCCCACCTCACCATTGCGTATGCGAACCTGCTGTACAGCAACCCGGTTCCTGCGCAAGCTGCCGAGGCGCTGCTGCAAGAGGACGTCGACGTCATGGTGCTGGTCGAGCTCGACACGCCGTTGCACAACGCCATGGTCAGAGCAACGCCTGCGGGCGACTACCCGTACCGCGTCGAACGAGCCAACCGCGGCTCGGAATCGATCGGCGTGTGGAGCCGGTTCCCCATCGAGTCCGGAGGTGCCGTCATGGTGAGCGAACGGCCAAGTATCGATGTGGTGCTGAATGTCGACGGTCGCAGCGTGCGCCTCTTCGCAGTGCACCCGTACCCGCCCACGCACGACGCCGTGGGCTGGAGCAGACAGCTGAAGGCAATCAGCGAACGCGCTGCCGGGTCAACGTTGCCGATCATCGTGATGGGCGACTTCAACGGGTCACGGTGGCACCCTTCGTATCGGGCACTGCTCGAAAAGACAGGGTTGCGAGACAGCCACGAGACGCTTGGTCATGGCTGGAGCATGAGCTGGCCGATGGACGAAGGGCTGCTACCGCCGCCGTTCGTCCGTATCGATCACGCCCTCTTCGGCGACGGCATCACGCCGTTGGCCATTGCTGATCTCGAGGCGCCGGGAAGCGACCACAAAGGGTTCGTCGTCACCTTCGGCTTCACGCAGGCGGGGTGAAGGTGGCGCCGCCGGTCGTTCCGTCGTAGCTGCCGAGCAGGATCACCTGTGATCCTGTCCATACCGGCGAGCTGTCGTCGTGGGACACCTCGCCGAACGTCATGTCGCCGCTGCTCCACTCGTCCGCTGCCGGGTCGTACTAAACGGCGCCGCCCTTGGCGAACTGGATGATGAGTGAGCCGGTCCACACCGGCACGAAGCCAGGATGGGCGAAGCCTGGCTTGGTCTGCCGCCACGTGTCGGTGGCCGGGTTGTAGACCGCTCCGTCGGACTCTGCGTTGCCACGTCCGCTGACGCCGGCCAAAAGAACCATCTCCGTACCGGTCCACACACCCGGCGCTTGGCGTGCCGACAATGGTGAATCTGCGAGGGGGCGGTAGGTGTCGGTCAGCGGGTTGTAGGCCACGCCATCCGCGAAGCTGGTAGCGCCGTCGTCGCCACCCCACACCAGCCACTCACTTCCCGTCCACACCGACGCGGCGTCATACCTCGGCGCCAGCGGCGCCGATGTGAGGGTGCGCCACTCGTCGGTGGTGGGGTTGAAGGCCTGGGCCGTGGCCGTGTCGAGACCTTGATTGCCGGACATCACCAGCAGCTCGGTGCCCGTCCACACCCACGGGTCAGCGGACCAGAGCTTGTCGGGTGCCGGAGCATCGGCCAAGATCTTCCACTCGCCCGTGTCCAGCGACAGCGTGGCCGCCACGGATCGAGGGGCGCCGGTCGCCGCCCAACCAACAGCGAGAAGCTCGTCGCCTGTCCAGACGACGATCGGGGCCAGCAACGGCACCTCTGGCGATACGGATCGCCATTGCTGAGTAGCAGGGTCGTAGGCATCGACACCCTCGTCGAGATTCGACGAATACCCGATTTGATTCCCACCGAATACGACCGCCTCAGTTCCCGTCAAGACGACCGTTGCTCCGACGATACCTCCTCGCGGACCTTGGGGAATCGCCGCCCAAGTACTTCCGCCTGACGCGATGCTCGTGGTCGCAGCGGGCATTGTCGTCTCGGGAGCGGTGATCCCCGCGACGGTGGTGGGCGCTGCCGTCGCCGCTGGTCACTCGCTCGGGCCCTTGGCCCGAGTTCCACACCACTACCGAACCTGCCACCAGCACTGTGGCGACAGCACCGCCGAGCGCGATGCGGCGCATGCGTTCATGACGGCGTTGGGACCGCGCAACGCCAGTTCCCATTGCCTCCGCATCTGCGACCGCGACCGTGTCGACATTTGCAAGATGCGAGCGGAGGCGCTCATCCATTCGATCGTTCGTGCATCCTCCTGAGTCTCGAGCTCGGCGCGAAGTTGCTCCAGCGCGCGAGACAGCGTCGACTTCATTGTCCCGACGCTGATGCCCAGCACCGACGCAATCGCGGCCTCCGACAGGTCGTCGTTGTAGCGAAGCACCACCACCGCTCGGCGACGGGCAGGTAGCGCGTGCACCGCGCGCAGCGTGCGGTCGCGTTCGACAGATTCGCCGCTGAGGTCAGTGGCCGGCTGCGACCAGCCGAGTGCGAAGTGATCGTTGCGGGCCGACAGGCGGCGACGACGCCATCGCCGGTTGGCAAGGTTGACCAATACCCGCCGCACGTATGCGGCGGGCTCCGCAACCGTGCCGCTTCGGCAAGGTCCGGGCAACCGCCTCAGCCACCAGCTCGTAGGCCACGTCCGGGTTGCCCACGAGCAGCCGGGCAATGCGTTGCAGGCGAGGCAGCTCGGCGCCGAGCATCTCCACGAACCCGAGGTCGCCGGCAAACGGCGCGCCGAGCTGCTCGATCTCGATGTGCGACGCAGCCCCTTCCACGTCGGACACCGAGTCTCAGCCGTGCTCGAAGGTTGCTCGATCGCGCAACGCCTGCACCAGCGCGAGGAACGCCCGCCCGCGATGCGAGATCTCATTCTTCTCCGTATCGGTCATCAGGCTGAACGTGCGACCATCGCCGTCATCAGGAATGAACAACGGGTCGAACCCAAAGCCACGATCACCGCACTCCTCGGTGGCAATGCTGCCCTCGCACACGCCATCGACGCTCAGCTCGCGACCGTCAGGCCACACCACCATCACGATCGTTCGGAAACTCGCCCGACGGTCAGCAACACCATCCAGCTTCTGCAAGAGCTTGGCGCGGTTCTCGGCGTAGGTCGCGTGCGGCCCGGCGTAGTAGGCGGTATCGACACCCGGCCCGCCGTCGAGCGCAACGACGAACAAACCAGTGTCGTCGCTGACCGCGGGGAGGCCGGTGGCGGTACAGATCGATGCGGCCTTCAACCGCGCGTTGCCCTCCAACGTGCCCGCATCCTCCACCACTTCCGGGATGTCCGCAGGGCGCGGCACCAGGTCGACCAAGCCGGCCAAGATGCCTGCGATCTCGGCAACCTTGTGCGGGTTGGCCGTTGCGCTGACCAGTTGCGGCAAGCCGTTCATCGACCCAGTGTGCGTGCCGTGGGCGGCTCGGCAACCAGCTGCGCCTGCAGGTCGATGATCTCGGCCAAGCCCTTGGTCGCGAGGCCGAGCAGGGCATCGAGTTCGCTGCGGCTGAACGCCGCGCCCTCGGCCGTGCCTTGGACTTCCACGAACTTGGGCTCGTCACCCGGGTGACCCAGCACGACCACGTTCATGTCCACCTCGGCGGTGCTGTCCTCCACGTACGGAAGGTCGAGCACCGGCACGCCGCCGACGATGCCGACGCTGATGGCCGACACGTACGAGTGCAGCGGATGCTGCTTGATCGCCCTGTTCTGCACCAGCCGCGTCAGCGCGTCGTGCAACGCCAGGTAGCCACCGCAGATGCTGGCGGTGCGTGTGCCGCCATCGGCCTGCAACACATCGCAGTCCACGATCACCTGCCGCTCGCCCAGCAGCTTCATGTCACACGATGCACGCAACGCGCGGCCGATCAGCCGCTGGATTTCGACTGTGCGACCGCTCTGCTTGCCCTTCGCGGCCTCGCGGTCGATGCGCTCGGGCGACGCGCCGGGCAGCATCGAGTACTCGGCCGTGACCCAACCCTTGCCGCTGCCCTTCATCCAGCGCGGCACGCTCTCGTCGATGCTGGCGGTGCACAGCACCCGCGTCTTACCAAAGGTGACAAGCACGCTGCCGGCTGCCATCTCTGTGTAGTCGCGCTCAAAGGTGATCGGGCGCAGTTCGTTGTCGGCACGGCCGTCTGGACGGGGCATGGCAAGTCTCCTCGGTGAAATTTTGAAGTCGTACTCAGTCGCAATGCCACTGCGCGGCGTTGCGCAATTCGGGGCCGAGCAGGCGCCCGCCCAGGTCCGCGAACCATGAGATGTCGCCGCTGGACAAGAAACGGTGTTGCGCCGGCCCGTCGGTGTCCGAACGCAGCAAGCCGTCACCATGCAGTTCGTCGCGGGCGACGAGCGCGGTCTCGATGGCACTGCTCACCAACGTCACGTCGGAGCCCATCACTTCGGCAATGACCGACTCGAGATACGGATAGTGCGTGCAGCCGAGCAGCAGCGTGTCGACGCCGGCATCGACAACAGGTGCCAGCAGACGCTCTGTGAGGATCTGCACTTCCTCGCCGCTGGTCTGACCACGCTCGACGAACTCGACCAGACCGGGGCATGCCGCGGCCGTCAACTGAACGTCGGCCCCGGTGGCAGCTACGGCACGTTCGTAGGCGCCCGACCGAATGGTGCCAACCGTGCCGATCACACCGACCTTGCCGCTGTGGGTGGCCTTCACCAGGGCGCGAGCGCCCGGCGCCACCACGTCGATCACCGGCACCGGTAGTTCCGCTTCCAGCTCGTCGAGCGCTGCTGCGGAGGCGGTGTTGCAGGCGACCACGATCGCCTTGACGTCGTAGTCCTTGACCAGGCTCCACGCGATCTGATGGGCGAACTCGCGCACCTCGTCCTGCGGGCGCGGTCCGTACGGGTAGCGACCGGTGTCGCCGATGTAGACGAGGTGTTCGTGCGGCAGGAGATCGATCACAGCGCGGGCAACGGTGAGCCCACCGAACCCACTGTCGAACATCCCGATTGGCCGATCCATCGTCGAGAGACTACTCAGCGGGTGACGAACCAGGCGATCGTGTAAGCCACTGAGTTCGTCGCGACATGGGCGATCATCGTGGCCAGCACGCTGCGCGCCCGATACCTGATCCAGCACCACCACAGACCCGCCAACCCCGTGCCGACCACGGCGAACACGACCGCCGCCACCACCCCGGCGTGGCCGCTGCCGAAAATTCGTGTGGCTGCCGGGTTGACCTTGGCGAGGCCCAACGAAGGCAGCACATGCCAGAGCCCGAAACACACCGAGGCCACGATGCTGCCGCGAAGCACGCCCCAGCGCACTGCAAACAGCGCCGGCAGCACTGCCCGAAAGGCGGTCTCCTCCAACACCGCGGTGCCGAACGGGATGCGGATGAACGCCTGATAGATGAACGTGACAGTGCCACTGCCGACGCGGCGATCGTGGTACATCTCGCTGAACACCGGCATCAGCGCACCGACCCCGAGGACGACGGTGGTCAGCACGAACAGCACCCCGCCCCACGCAACCCCGCGACGCCACTCGGTGAAACCCATTTCCTGCAAAGACACCGAATGTCGAGCGATGACGACGATCGTTGCCGCCACGGTCACACTCCACGGCACGTACGTCCAAGATGGCAACACACGATTCGACACAACGTTGGCTACCGCCAAGGTCGCGAGAACACCACCGACGGCCAGCTGCCAGCGCCTACGCTCAGGCAATGCATCAGTCGCCACGAGTCGAGGGTAACTGGTGACCGACCAGGCCAACACCGCGGCAGCAGCCGTGACACCGACCATCGCAGCAGAACCAGCGCACCGCGACAACTACATCGACTTCATGCGCGCGTTCAGCCTGCTCGTCGTCGTCGCCTGGCACTGGGTGTTCACCATCGTGGTCTGGAAGGACGACGGACCGCACGCGACCAACCCCATCGGCTTCACGACGGGCCTTTGGGCAGTGACGTGGCTGCTGCAGGTCATGCCCCTCTTCTTCTATGTCGGCGGCTATTCGCACCTGGTTGCGTGGCGGCGGGCAAAGGCCAGGGGCGACCGTCTCAACCGGTTCGTGTTACGACGCATGCGCGGTCTGGCAATTCCCGCGCTCTCCTTGCTGGGCGTGTGGATCGCTCTTGGAAGTGCGCTCGGCGCCATCTTCGATCTGCGCTGGATCGGCAAAGCTGTGCTACTGGTGGTCAGCCCACTGTGGTTCATGGGCGTCTATCTCATGCTCATCGCTCTCCTGCCCGTCTTCCTATGGCTGCACGAACGATGGGACACCATCGTGCTGGTGTTCCTCGCCACCATCGCCGGCGCCGTCGACATCCTGCGCTTCCGCTACGGCCACGAGTGGCTGGGCATCATCAACATGATCGCGGTGTGGGCGCTGTGCCATCAACTGGGCTTCTTCTACGAGCGGCTGATCGCTGCTACCCGCCGCGCCGACTGGACCCTCCTCTGGGCGGGTCTTGCGGCGCTCGCCGGCCTGGTTGCCAGCGGCCTGTACCCGGGCTCGATGGTCGGCGTGCCCGGCGAGACCTCCAACATGGCACCGCCGACGCTGTGCATCGTGGCACTCGTTGCGTTCCAGGCAGGGTTCGCAGAAGTCATCAGACCGCGCGTGGAGGTACGACTACTACGGCCGCGCTGGGCGCGAGTGAACGAGACCATCAACCGGTTCTCGATGCCACTCTTCCTGTTTCACACCACGGGCATGGCGCTACACCGAGCCGCTCGATACGCGTTGGCCGGTAGCCGTAACGAGGCTCGCGAACCCACGTTGTCGTGGTGGCTCTACCGCCCACTTGCCTTCATCGGCCCGCTGCTGTTCACCCTGCCGGTGATCTACCTCTTCGGGCGCCAATGGGTCAAGAAGCCACGCCGCTCCGCTGTCGCGGCCTGACCCAATCATGCTCCTCGCAACCGTCCTTGCTCTCGGCGCGGCCGTGCTCCATGCCGGCTGGAACTTCGTTGCCAAGCGCGCCACGGGCGATCGCTACATGGTGCTGTGGGCGCAGTTCTTCATGGCTGGCCTGATGTGCCTGCCATTGGCCATCGGCAATCACCTGCTGTTCGGGATGCCAGGGAAGGCGTACATGTTCGCCGCGCTCAGCGGCGCGATGCACCTCCCCTACACATGGCTACTGGCCAAGGCATACACCGTGGGTGACTTCTCGGTCAGCTACCCCGTGGCGCGTGGCGGCGGCGCTGCACTGGCGGCGATCGGTGGCGTGCTGTTCCTGTCCGATCAGCTGACGGCTTGGCACGTCGCCGGCATCGTGGTGATCGTCAGTGGCTTGTCGCTGCTCGCAGTCGGCGCAAGTGGCGGAAACCTTGTGATTGCGCTGAGTGTGTCAGTGACCATCGGGGTGTACTCGGTGTTCGACGCCGCTGGGGCCCGAACCAAGCGCGACTCGATCGCCTACATCTTCGCGACCATGGTCGGCGGCGCCTGCTCGAACACCACCTTCGGGCTCACGACCGGGCGACGGGCAGACATGGCGGCAGTGCTACGCGAGCGATGGCGGCCGGCCATTGTGACCGGCGTGGCCACCACCGTGACCTATGGCATGGTGCTGGTCGCCACTCAGCACGCACCACTCGGGTATGTCACGGCGCTCCGAGAGTCAAGCGTGGTGCTGGCTGCACTGATCGGTTGGAAGTACCTCGGCGAAGGTGACCATCGACGACGAATCACGGCCGCGGGCGTCGTGACCATCGGCATTCTGCTGATGGTCTTGGGCAGCAACTAGCGCTCTGACCACGAACGTTCGCGCGTTATGGGGCGCCATTTCTGGACCGTCGGACACCAAGTCCGCCAACCGAGACGGAATGGACCCATTTGTGTGCGCAAGGACTTTCTGGGCAGCGATGGTCCCATAGCTCGTTCTGGGTGTTGTCAGTTCCGCAGTCCGGGACGCAGCACGCCCAGAAAAGCCGGCAGCAGCAGTCGGCAGGACGCGACCCACCAACCCATGTGGTCAGAGCACTAGCAGCGTTCAGCCTCGATCAGTTGACGCTGGTGAGGCGGCCGGTGACGATGATGCGGTAGGCAGTGCTGGTGGCGGTGCCGTCGGGCTTCGAGCAGGCCACCAGCTGCGCCGTTACCGGGCCATACGGGTTGGCCAACGCCTGAATCCGTGAGTAGGACGGCGTGGCGATACCAATATCCATCACCTGGTAGTGGTACTGATGGCCGTCGCTGCCCACGATGATGAACTCGTCACCGACGCTCATCGAGTTGAGGTACCGAAATGGTGCTGACCCCGTCGTGCGGTGTCCGAAGAGCATCAGGTTGCCAGGGGCGGCAACCGTGTTGATGTCGCTCCAGGTAGCGGCATAGCCCCGGTCGGCGATGCTGTCGAGGCTGCCGCCGCCCGCCTTGATCGCCACGTAGACGCCGATCTTTGGAACGTACACGGCTGCAGCTGCATTGGGCTCGTAGATCGGATTGGCGGGTTTGGGCTGCGTGGCGACCGATGGCGTACCGAGGTACCAGCCGGCAACGTCAGCAATGAGGTGGGCGCCCCCGTCGGTGTAGAGCGCGACCCCGCGGCCGCTGCTCACCCGAACGATCGAGTGGTTGGCGATGGTCTGCGGGACGGCGCTGACGTTCACGTTCGAGCTGTTCGGCCGCGAGACACCGGCCGGGTACGCGGTGACGAACCCAGGGGCCCACGGCAACGTCGCAGTGATGTTCAGGACCGCGGCTGCAACGCTGAGCCCGCCGCCGTCACCGGGACTGAATTCGTAGGTGCTGCCGCTCCATGGCGTCAGAGTCCGAAATGCCCTGGAGTCGAACACTCGCGCCGGCGCGGAAGGAACGTAGAGCCCATCGGTGGACGTCGTCGGCTCGGCAAGCCCTGTGAAGTAGCCCACGACGTCGACGAGCAGATGCCCACCGCGTTCGGCGTAGACGTTGAACCGATTGTTACCGACGAGATTGACAATCGCCTGCGCCGCTCGTGTTTGCGGCCACGTGTCGAGGTTCAGTGTGCTGGTACCGGAGAAAGCCTGATCAGCGGGAAACGCCGACCAGAAACCAGCGTCAGCGTTGACCGCTGTCAGGTTGACGACCACGGCCGATGCGGTGGTGGGCACACCTGCGGCCGACACATCGACGCTGAACGTCTCGGTGGCGTTGATCGGGCGGCTGTTGCGCGTGTCCAACACACGCAGCGCACCGGCCGGCCGGGTGACCAGGCGACCGTCCTTCGAGGCTGCCGACACTGGCACGTACACGCCAACTAGGTCGACGACCAACCCCATCGCCGCGCTGCGATAGATGTTTGCGGCACCGTCGGCGCCGATCTTCACGTGCACCAGGTTGGCGATGACGCGGCCTGGGGCGTCTGCATTGAGGCTGGAACTGTTAGGAAGGCTGGCCGCGCCCGGGAAGACGGTGGCGTAGCTCCAGCTGGAGGAGCCAGCGATCGTGACGTTGAGCACGGCAGCGGTGGCGTTCGACGGAACACCTGTGCGGCCGATGATGGAGACCCTGATGGTGTCGCTCGACACGTTCGAGAACCCGCCATAACCAGACGACGACGGGCGGCTGTCAGCGAGCCGCAGCGGCGCAACAGCGACGTACTTCGATGCGCCGGCGGGGACCGCTGCGGCCGCGAATGGCGGGCCTGCCGGGTTTGCGGCCACACCCGCAGGTGCCTGCGGCGCCGCACGAACGACGGCCGAGGCCACAGAGACGACCATCGGCGACATCAGGCAGGCTGCAACCAGCAGAATCTTCGAACGTCGCATCTCACTCCAAATTGCCCGAACAGGCGTAGCCAGAAAGTGTACGCGTGCCTTCCTCGCGAACGAGAAGCGTCCTGTCAGAAATAGATGGTTCTAGAAGTAGATGATGGTCTCGGCCTTGGCTTCAGCCGCATCCAGATCGTCGGTGTAGGCACCGGTACTGAGATACTTCCATCCGCCGTCACAGACGATGAACACGATGACACCCTCGGCGATTTCACCGGCAACTTTTACCGCCCCGGCCAGGGCCGCGCCGGAGGAGATGCCTGCAAAAACCCCGCACTCGTGGACGAGGCGACGAGTCCATTCCAGGCTCTCGCGGGGCCGAACGACGCGCTTGCGATCGAGCAGGTCGAACCCGTGCCAGCGCTCGAACAGCGGCGGAATGTAACCCTCGTCGAGGTTTCGCAGACCTTCGACCCGCTCGCCCAGCGGCGGCTCGACGGCGATGATCTTGATCCCGGGATTCTGTTCCTTGAGGAACTTGCCCGTGCCCATCAGCGTGCCGCTGGTGCCAAGACCAGCGACGAAATGGGTGATCTCGGGACAGTCGCGAAAGATCTCGGGCCCGGTTCCCGTGTAGTGCGCGATGGGGTTGTTGTCGTTGCCGTACTGGTACAGGAAGCACCACTCCGGATGCTGCGCAGCCATCGCCTGCGCACGCTTCACGGCGCCGTTGCTGCCCTCTTCTCCTGGCGTGAGGATGACCTCGGCACCGAACACTTCCAGCATCTGGCGGCGCTCGATGGACACACTGGTCGGCATCAGAATCTTGATCGGGTAGCCGCGCATCTGCGCGATCGCGGCCAGCGCGATTCCCGTGTTGCCCGACGACGGCTCGATGATCGTTTGCCCAGGCGTCAGCAGACCATCGGCTTCCGCCTGCAGGATCATCTGGCGGGCGATGCGATCCTTGACCGATCCGAACGGGTTCTGACTCTCCAGCTTGGCAACGATGTGCACACGCGGGTTCGGCGACAGATTGCTGACATCGACCATCGGCGTGTTGCCAATCAGGTCGAGGACCGACGCATTGACGCTTCCGAGCGCTTTCGCCAATTGCACCTCTCGCGAGTAGTCGACCGTCATGGTCGGAATTCTAATCGGGCGTCTGCCAGATCACCCGACGCTGATCGGTACTTCCGCGATCGTCGCGTCGACGATGCGATAGCAACGCGATTCGGGCGCCCCGCGCTTCAAGCTGACGATCACGTAGAACCATCCAGGGTCAGGTGCCTGGGCCACGTCGGTGGGGCTGGGGTACGGCTCGCTGTGGGTGTGACTGTGAAAGACGCCGATGATCCCCAGGCCGTCAGCCTCTGCCGCCATCTCGGCGCGCAGCAGCTCCTTGCCAGGGATTATGTACACGCGGGCCGATGCGGCCTCGTTCGTACAGCCCACGAAACGGTGGACCTTCGCACCCTTGCCGACCAGCAGGCCGCAGGCCTCGAGCGGGTAGGCGTCGTAGGCGTTGCCGATCATCTCGGCATAGGCCTGGTTGCTGAAGGACAGCGGGGTCACGGAAACGGGCGGCATTGCGTTGGAAGGGTACCGCTACCCTGGTGCCTCCCATGGCCCCTCCCCGTGATCGCAGCAACCCAGCTGGGCGCAAGCTCGTCGCCAGCAATCGACGTGCGCACCGCGATTACGACATTCTCGAAACCTTCGAGACCGGCATCGTGCTCAGCGGCAGCGAGGTGAAGTCGCTGCGCGAGGGCCACGCGCAGGTAGCTGACTCGTTCGCCCGCATCATCAACGGCCAGGTGTGGCTCGACGGCGTGCACATCCCGCCCTATCAGTTCGCACACGGCATCGGCGCCCACGACCCGGACCGTGCTCGCAAGCTGCTGATGCACCGTCGCGAGATCGACCGTTTGGCGCACGAACTGGCGGTCGAGCACCTGGCACTCATCCCGATGTCGTTCTATTTCAAGGACGGCAAGGTGAAGGTGGAGATCGCCGTGGCCCGTGGTCGCAAGAAGGCCGACAAGCGCCAAGCGCTGGCAGCCCGTGACGTGAAGATGGAGATGGCCAGGGCGATGGGGCGCCAGGCGAAGGGCCGCGTGTCGTGAAGGGCCGCGTGTCGTGAAGGGTTGTGTGTCATGAGCAAGCTTGCGTTGGTCCGTCGGCCCAGTCCCCGTCTCGCGGATGGTCTGGTCACGCATATCAGCCGCACGCCGGTAGATGTCGAGCTGGCCACGCAGCAGTGGGCCGGATACGTTGCCGCGTTGGAGGCCAACGGGTGGGCCACCACCGAGGTGACTCCTGCGCCGGGCCTCCCCGACTCGGCGTTCGTCGAAGACACGATGGTGGTGTTCCGCGACGTTGCGGTAGTCGCTCGTCCGGGCGCCGATGAGCGCAAGCCGGAGGTGGCGGCGGCCGCCGATGCTGTCAGCGCGTTCGGCTATCGCATCGTCACCATCGAAGCGCCCGGCACCCTCGACGGTGGCGATGTGTTGAAGGTGGGCGACACCATCTACATCGGCAACGGCGGTCGCACCAATCTCGAGGGCATCACACAGGTGGCGGCCGCATTCCAACCGCTCGGCGCAACCGTCGTGACGGTGCCACTGACCAAGGTGTTGCATCTCAAGTCGGCCATCACAGCGCTGCCCGACGGAACGATCATCGGTTGGCCGCCAGCGGTCGACGATGTCTCGCTGTTCCCCTCGTTTGTCGCCGTTCCCGAGGAGTCCGGTTCGCACGTCGTCGTGCTCGATGACCACACGCTGCTGCTCTCGGCGGATTGTCCGCAGACCGCGGCCCTGCTGCGCGGCCGCGGTTACACGGTGGTGACGGTCGATATCAGCGAGTACATCAAGCTGGAAGGCTGCGTCACCTGCCTCAGCGTGCGCCTGCGCGAAGCACCTCACGCGCCATGAGCAGCCGCTGCGGCCGTCACTGAGCAACCCGAGGACTGCCATGCCACTTCGATCCACTGCCGTCGGTCACCTGTTCGATCCGATCACCGTGCGCCCCGACGCACGCTGGTGCATGGCCTTCGCTGCCGGCGTGCCCGACGACCGCCATGAGCTGTTCGCAACCGATGCACACCTCGTGGTCCACCCGTTGTTTCCCGTGGCGCCCGAATGGGAGCAGATCGTCGGCAATCGCTCTCTGCCCGAGGGCCTGACACACGACGAGGCGCGCCGCGGTATCCACGTCGCACACGACCTTGTGCTGCATCGGCCGCTGCAGGCAGGCGAGGGGCTGTCGGTTCGCGCACACATCACGGGCGTCGGCCGCCGTCCAGCGGGCGCCAGCCAGGAGATGCTCTTCGTTGCCACCGATGCCAACGGCGATGTGGTGTGGCGCACCCGCTTCACGTCGCTGTTCTTGGGTGTCGAGCTGGAGGGTGAGCCGGTGGCCACCGAGCTCGAGTGGCCGGCCACGCCGGAGACGGCACGGGCCGAAGCGGCCGAGCCGATCGCCGTGCGCCAGTCACACGTCGGTGTTCTCGACGCACACGTCTACTCCGAATGCGCCCGTATCTGGAATCCCATTCACACCGATGTGGTGGCGGCACGCGCAGCCGGTCTACCTGCGCCCATCCTGCACGGCACCGCCACCCTGGCGCGCGCCGTGTCCATCGTCACCGATCTCGCCGGCCCACAATTGGGCCATGTGCGCCGTATTGCGGGTCGCTTCGGAGCGATGGTCGCCCTGGGCTCCACCATCGACGTGCGACTACTCAGCAGCGAGGATGACACGCTCACCTTCGACGTGTTGGACCAGCACGGCAAGCGCGCCATTTCCGGTGGCCTCATACAGCTCAGCCGGTAGTGCCGCCTGCAGCTCGCCACGCAGCTGCGTAGGCAACCGCCAGCGATGCAACGGTCTCGTGCGCGTTGAGCCCGCTGGGGTTGGGCAGCACCCACAGCTCGGCACCGCCCATCTCGTCGGGCTGCATGCCGGCAGTGGCCTTCGGTCGGTCAAAGGCAGCCCTATAGGCGGTCAGGCCGAGGACCGCAACGACGTTGGGTTTCAACTTCCGCACCTTCGCTTCGAGCACCGCTCCCCCAGCGCGCAGTTCCGCTCGGGTCAGCTCATCGGCACGGGCGCTGGCGGTGGGCACCACGTTGGTGATCGCAATGCCCAAGTCCGCCAGCATCGCGACGTCTGTTGTCTTCATCCCATCACTGGCATCCACCTCATGCGGCGTGATTGCCGCGGCGAACAACGCCGGCCAGAACCGATTGCCGTGGCGCGCGAAGTGAGCGTTCGCTGCCGCGGTCCACAGTCCAGGGTTGATACCAACGAACAGAATGCGCACGGGGTCGCAGACGATGTCGTCGACGAGTGCACCATTGAATGATTCCAGTTCGGCGCGGGTGAAACGCGCCATGATCTGCTGGTCAGCCGACGACTTCGGACACCTGCATCACCGGAGCGATGTTGGTGTAGTTGGCAACGTCAGCCATCACGTCGGTGGTCTTCGGCGAACCCAACCCAGCGTGGAACGCTTCGAGGGTGTCGAAGTAGAAGTGCACGGCGGCAACGTTCGGACCGTCGATTCCCTTATCGATCTCGGTCTTCAAGGGGCTCCAGGCCGATGCGGCCAGCGGCACGTGAGTGGCCGAGTAGTAGTCGTGGTCGAAGGTGGTGCCTTCGCCGGACGGGTAAGTGACGCTGACTTTGATCATGCAGAGAACGTATTCGGCGGGTCAACCGCCGAACGACTCGTGCGTAGAGCCGCCGTCCACACGAGTTAGCCGTTCTTGTCGCGCCTCTGACCTCCAACCGTCAAGGTCGCACCGCGTCAAGAAGCGGGGTCTATCGTCGACATGATGAGCGACTTTGTAGTGCGGCCAGTTGGCGTTGTGCGGTCCAGCCGCGACGCCGCGATCGACGACGACTGGGATGCGGTGACCGCGATCATCGAGCTGGATCCGGCGCAGATGGCGGCCGAGGCGACGGCGGGGCTGGAGGAGTTCTCGCACGTCGAGGTCGTGTTTCTTTTCGACCGTGTCGACCCCGAGAGTGTGTGCCGGGGCGCTCGCCACCCCCGCGGGAATCCGGACTGGCCCAGCGTCGGCATTCTCGCTCAAAGAGCCAAGGACCGTCCGAACCGCATTGGCCTCACCACCTGCAGAGTCGTTCGTGTCGATGGACTGCTCGTCGAGGTCTCGGGTCTGGACGCGATTGACGGCACGCCGGTGCTCGACGTCAAGCCGGTCATGAACGGTTTCGCGCCGCGAGGCGAACTGCGAGAGCCGGCGTGGGCGACCGAGTTGATGGCGGGCTATTGGTGACAACCGCTGCTAGGTTGAAGTCGCTAACCCACACAACGGGGCTGACAGGTTTCGACGTCAGATTCATTTTGCGGGCGTGCGACCCGAGTTGCTCAGACTCGCTAAACGGGGCACAAACAGAATTGCCAACGAGCAGTTCGCTCTCGCCGCCTGATTCATTAGGTTGTGAAGAGACATCGTGACCAGAAATGGCGCACGGGGCCGATCCACCGCAGCCTGGCACCAGAAGCGGGGGATGACAGCGGAAAAGACTGCTGGCGTCGGGAAAGACCGATGACGATTCGGAAAGACGATTCGCGGGCCACCGGGCAACCGATGGCCAACTGACCCGCCGGTCTCCCTGCGTTAGGGAGAAAGTGGGAATGGTCGTATCACGAACGTTGAGTGCCTGATGGACGGGGGTTCGATTCCCCCCAGCTCCACAAGACAAAACACCACGTAGATAGCCCTTTCTGAGGTCTTCAGGAAGGGCCAATCTACCGGATTTCTACCGCTCCGCAGCGCACACCGACAGTGCACAGGTGTGACCATCTGTGAGCACCGCGCTGGCGCGAGCAAAGGCGTGCGTGAACCTTGTGTCCCCGACGACCTTCTGCTGGCGGGGTTCGGGCACGCGTCACCCCTTAGGTTTGACGTGTCATCCATCGATTACGTTGATGGCATGGGATTGCTTGAGCGGCTCCTCGATCGAGGTTTGGACGCAGCGACCGAAGAAGTGCGGGGGCGCAAGACTGAGAAGGCCCGACTTCGTGCTGCGGTGATCGAGGAACTCCTGTTGGCGGCTTGATTGTCTGACGATTGTGGGGTCTTGTTCGGCAACGATGTTTGCGGGTGGGTTTGGGTAGGTGGGAGGGTTGGGTGTCCTAAAACTTGTTGGACCCCTCCCGGTTCGACGAGTTGACGCTCGCCGGGGAGGGGTCCGGAAGGGTGTCGTTCCACCCGTGGTCATGGTATGGCCGTGTTCGTTGCCTGTCGAGATGTATGTGGCCGCTGGTCGTGATGTCGCGGTTCCGCGGCTGTCGTGTTCGGGGTGCTCGTTGCCGATGACGTTCTGGTCCGGGTACGAGCGATCGGTTCGTGCCGGGGGCCACTGTCATCGGTTGTGGATCGTGCGGGCGCGTTGCTCGCCGTGTCGGACGTCGCACGCGTTGCTCCCGAACTTTGTGCTTGTCGGGCGGTTGGACGTGGTCGACACGATTGGCCGAGCGCTGGCTGATGTGACGTTGAAGGCGGCGTCGATCGGAGCGGTGGCTGGGGTGTTGGACGTGCCGTTCACGACGGTGCGCGGGTGGGTGCGCCGCTTCAACGCACGGGCGTCGTTGTGGTGGTCGGGGTTCTCGTCGTTGACGGTCGAGTTCGGTGGGGCAATCCCGGCGAGGTGGCCGGCCGTGGTGCCGGCTGCCGCGATCGCTGCGATGGGCTGGGCACACGCGGCGGCGACAGCTCGTCATGAGGTGAGGACTGGTTCGTTGTGGTCGTTCGTGTCGGTGGTGTGCGGCGGGGCGTTGATCACGACCAACACAGATCCACCGTGGCGGGTTTTCGGCAATCGTCGTTTCATGCCTCCATCCCCATTTCCGGGGATCGTGAGCAAGGAACCTGATGATGAACAACGAGACGTGTGAACAGATCGCCCTGCACCGATACGCGGTGATTGCCGAAGCACTGCCGGCGCGGTTGACCGGCGCGGAACGAGGCGAGATCGTTCGTCTGATTGCTGGTCGCGTGCACGCGCATCCGGACGGCACCGAACGCCACTATTCACGGGCAACGATCGACCGGTGGTTGCGGGCGTGGCGCGCTGATGGGCTCGACGGGTTGCGTCCTCGGCCGCGTGGGGACACCGGGATCGTCCGATCGCATCCGGAGTTGGCTGACGTCGCTGCAGCGTTACGTATCGAGGTCCCAGCGCGTTCAGCGGCGCAGATTGCGGACATCATCTGGCATCGTCATGGTGTCCGGATGGCCGAACGAACCGTGCGTGCTCAGCTTCGGCGTCGCGGGTTGCATCGCGCCGCGCTCGCTGCCGAACCGAAAGTGTTCGGCCGTTATGAGGCGGAACGATCGAACCAGCGGTGGATCACCGATGTGCTTGTCGGGCCGTTCGTTCCGTTCCCCAAGACCGTCACGTCGGTCCGGGCCCGACTGTTCTTGATCGTCGATGATCACTCCCGACTGTTGGTCCACGGCCGGTTCATGCCGTTCGAGAACACCCGCGCCGGCCAGGACGTGTTCCGCCACGCCATCATCCGACGCGGGCTCCCCGAGGTTCTCTACGCCGATAACGGAGCGCCGTTCTCGAACGCGCTGCTGTCCAGAACATGCGCTGTGCTGGGCGTCCGGTTGGTGCACTCGAAACCGTATTCGCCGCAAGGGCGCGGGAAACAGGAACGTTTGAACCGATACATCCGAGACCGGTTCCTCACCGAGATCGAACACACCGGCATCGACTCACTCGATGCGTTGAACGACCGGTTCGAAGCATGGGCAGAGCAGATCGCGAACCGGCGACGACATGCCGAGACCGACCAGGCCCCGATCGACAGATGGCACGCCGGCGGCTCTGCTGTTCACCCGGCACCGGATCGTTTGATCGACGCGTTCCGATGGTCTGCAACTCGCAAGGTGACGCGCACCGCAACGATCAGTGTCGAGGGCAACGCCTACGCCGTTGACCCGGCGCTCGTCGGGCAACGCATCGAGATCCGCTACGACCCCGAAGACCTCACCCGAATGGACGTGTTCCACGGCGACCGACCCGCTGGTGTCGCGACACCATTCACGATCGGTCGACACGTCGCGAAACGCGTCCCCCAAGCTGAACGACCGACGCCGGAAGCGACCGGGATCGACTACCTGGGCATGGTCCAAGCAGCGCACGAAGACGACACGATCGGCACAATCCACTACCGCGACGTTCCCCTGTTCAACATCGACGACTTCACCAGCAACACCGACGAGGACGTGGCGTGATGAGCAGCCCATGGGTCACACATTTCCGGTTCACCCGCACACCGTTCGGCAAAAACATCCCGGCCGCTCAACTGTTCGTTCG
>JBBQMG010000023.1:0-35499 GCA_038328705.1 Acidimicrobiales bacterium
GCAGTTCGACCTTGCCATCGACTACGAGGCGTTCGCTGCTGCAGGCGCACTGCTCGGCCACGGCAGCATGGTCGTGTTCGACGACACGGTCGACATGCTCGGCATGGCCCGCTTCGCCATGGAGTTCTGCGCGATCGAGTCCTGCGGCAAGTGCACGCCGTGTCGCATTGGCAGCACTCGCGGCGTGGAATTGATCGACAAGATCATCGCCGGCGAACGCCGCGACGAGAACATGACGGTGCTGATGGACCTGTGCGAGGTGATGGCCGACGCATCGCTGTGCGCGATGGGTGGCTTCACGCCGCTGCCGGTGCGCAGTGCCATCGCCCACTTCGTTGACAGCCCGACCGGAGCGAACGTATGACCCTCAGCCTCTCGTTCTTCGGCGACCAAGCGCTGCAGACTCTCGCCGTCCACGAACACGCCGTCCACGAACACGACATGGGGACGCCCGCACCGAACCGGTCGCGTCTGGGCGCCGCTGCCACCGTCGCCGTCACCATCGACGGTCGTGAGGTGATGGTCGAAGAAGGCACATCGGTGATGCGTGCTGCTGCCATCTGCGGCGTCGACGTACCGAAGCTGTGCGCCACCGATTCGCTGGATCCGTTCGGCTCCTGCCGTCTGTGTGTCGTCGAGATCGACGGTCGCAAGGGCACACCGGCCTCGTGCACCACCCCGGTTGCCCCTGGCATGCAGGTCACCACGCAGTCGCCGAAGCTCGAGCGACTGCGCCGCGGTGTGATGGAGCTGTACATCAGCGATCACCCGCTGGATTGCCTCACCTGTGCAGCCAACGGTGATTGCGAGTTGCAGGACATGGCCGGTGCTGTTGGCCTGCGCGACGTGCGCTACGGCTACGCCGGCGACAACCACCTGGGGATGGAGAAGGACACCTCCAACCCGTACTTCACGTTCGATTCCTCCAAGTGCATCGTGTGCTCCCGCTGCGTGCGCGCGTGCGAGCAGGTGCAGGGAACGTTCGCCCTCACCATCGAGGGCAGGGGCTTCGGGTCACGTGTCGCTGCCGGCTTCAACGGCAGCTTTTTCGACAGCGAGTGCGTGTCGTGTGGAGCGTGTGTGCAGGCATGCCCCACCGCCACGCTGACGGAGAACACCGTCATCGAGATGGGTCAGCCGCGCCGCACCGTGCTCACCACCTGCGCCTATTGCGGTGTCGGCTGCACGTTCAAGGCGGAGATGCAGGGCGAGACCGTCGTGCGCATGACGCCGTACAAGGATGGCGGCGCAAACGAGGGCCACTCGTGCGTGAAGGGCCGCTTCGCCTGGGGCTACGCCAGCCACCCGGACCGCGTACTCGAGCCGATGATTCGCGAGAAGATCACAGACCCCTGGACCGTGGTGTCGTGGGATGAAGCAATTGCCTACGCTGCCTCGAAGCTGAAGGACATCCAGGCCCGTCACGGGCAGGGCTCCATCGGTGGTATCACTTCGTCGCGGTGCACCAACGAAGAAGTGTTCGTGGTTCAAAAGATGGTGCGCACCGCCTTCGGCAACAACAACGTGGATACGTGCGCACGGGTGTGTCATTCGCCGACCGGCTTCGGCCTGTCGCAGGCGTTCGGTACCTCGGCGGGCACGCAGGACTTCAAGTCGGTCGAGCTGGCCGACGTCATCTTGTTGATCGGCGCCAACCCCACCGACGCACACCCCGTCTTTGCGTCGCGGATGAAGAAGCGTCTTCGTGACGGTGCGCAGCTGATCGTCGTCGACCCTCGCCGCATCGACCTGGTACGCACGCCGCACGTGCAGGCCACCAACTTCTTGCAACTACGCCCCGGCACCAACGTTGCCGTCGTCAACGCGTTGGCGCACGTGATCGTGACGGAGGATCTCGTCGACCATCGCTTCGTGCAAGAGCGTTGCGAGCCCATCGAGTTCTCGCAGTGGGCGGCGTTCGTGTCGCAACCGGAGAACAGCCCCGAGACGCTGGAGCAGTACACCGGCGTGCCGGCCGCGGAAGTGCGTGCGGCTGCTCGACTGTACGCAACAGCCGGCAATGGCGCCATCTACTACGGCCTCGGCGTCACCGAGCACAGCCAGGGCAGCACGATGGTGATGGGCATGGCCAACCTCGCGTTGGCCACCGGCAACCTCGGTCGTGATGGCGTTGGCGTCAACCCGCTGCGTGGGCAGAACAACGTGCAGGGCTCGTGCGACATGGGTTCGTTCCCGCACGAGTTCCCCGGCTACCGCCACGTCGGCGACACCACTACGCGCGAAACATTCGAAGCGTTCTGGGGTCGCCCGCTGCAGGCCGAGCCCGGCCTGCGCATTCCCAACATGTTCGACGCCGCCATCGACGGCAACTTCAAGGGCCTGTTCGTCCAGGGCGAGGACATTGCACAGAGCGACCCCAACACGGTGCACGTGCTGCACGCGCTCGAGTCGCTGGAACTGCTCATCGTGCAGGACCTGTTCATCAACGAGACCGCCAAACTCGCGCACGTGTTCTTCCCGGGCACATCGTTCCTGGAGAAGGACGGCACGTTCACCAACGCCGAGCGACGCATCAACCGCGTTCGCCCTGCGATGCGGGCGCGCAATGGCAAGCAGGAGTGGCAGGTCATCGCTGAGTTGTCTTCGGCGCTCGACGCCCCCATGCAATACGACAATGCCGCACAGATCATGGACGAGATCGCTGCGCTGACCCCTACGTTCGCCGGCGTCTCGTTCGTCAAGTTGGATGCCTTGGGCAGCGTGCAGTGGCCGTGCAACGAGGACCACCCGCAGGGTACGCCGATCATGCACGAGGGCACGTTCGTGCGCGGCCTTGGCCGGTTCACGCCCACGCCATATGTGCCCACCGACGAGAGGAGCACCCGTCGCTTCCCGTTGCTGCTGACCACCGGTCGCATTCTCAGCCAGTACAACGTGGGCGCGCAGACTCGCCGCACGAAGAACGTGCAGTGGCATCATGAGGACCTGCTGGAGATCAATCCGCACGACGCCGACGAGCGCGGCATCCGCGACGGCGACGAGGTCACGCTGGCCAGCCGGGTCGGAGCAACCACTCTTCACGCGATGGTGTCGGACCGCATGGCTCAGGGCGTGGTGTTCACGACCTTCCACTATCCGGTCAGCGGCGCGAACGTGATCACCACCGAGCACAGCGACTGGGCCACCAACTGCCCGGAGTACAAGGTGACCGCAGTGCAGGTGTCGCCGGGTCATTCGGCGGCAACGGTGGAGATCGACCATCCGGAGCACCGCCTCGGCGCGCTCGTGCGGATGGCGAATCAAATCGCCCGTCAGATGGTGGCCGATCCCAACGTGGATGCTGTCGCGGCCACCGCCGCCCACATCACCAAGTTCTGGGAACACGACATGCGCGTCGACCTCGCTGCTGCCATCGAAGGCGGCACCGCGACCTTGGACGACACCGTGGTCAAGTCCATGGCCCGATTGGCCGTCCCCGCCTAGATTTTGCATACTCGGTTTCGGTGAGGGCCGACGTTGCGATCCGAGCGGTCGTTGAACTTGGCGCCCTCAATGCGAGCGGCACGGAACCATCCGAGTGGGTACTCGGACCCCGGGGTGCGAGTACCCACTCGGTTGCTGACGCCGCACTCGCTCAGGCGGCGTGGCACTCGCATAGGCAGCGGTGCACTCGGCGGCTGTTCAGTCGGCGGCTGCAATCCAGGTTGCGTGGAAGCCGTATGGGACGCGTTGGGGCATGACGACCTCGGCAACGGGGCCAGCGGCCACGGCGGTGGCGTCGAACACGGCCAGCACGCTCTCGCCGGTGGCGTCGTCGTGGACGAAGCTGCACAGCCAGCCGGCATCGTCGGCGAGGTCGGTGGGGTCACCGGGTATGAACAGCGGCTCGGTGGCGTGCCGCGTCGGCCCCGGCTCCCAGATCTCGCGGGTGCCGCTATGGAAGTCGTGCTTGATGATGTTGCCCAACTCGACCGTGTCGGGGTTCTCGCGTGTTCCGGCGAGGTAGCCGAAGCGGTGCTCGCGGCCGATGCGGCGCGGGTCGCGACCTGGCAGGTCGCCCGGGTTCTCGTCGGTGAGTACATCGTCTGCGACGGCGCCGGTCGCCGTGTTGATAGTCCAGCGGCGCAGGGACGAGGTACCGCCAAGTCCGCGTACGTTCGCTGTGTCGAACATCGAGGTCAGCCGGCAGACGTCGACGATGACCTCGTCGCCGCGCCGGAAGGCGTTTACGCTGTGGAACACGTAGCACGGGTCGATGTCGTACCACTTGAGCTGCGCGGCGCCGCCGGCGAGCGGCATGATGCCGATGCGCGAGCCGAACTCGGGCCGCCACTGATAGGGCATCTGACCCGAGCTGGGGTCGTTGATGTACGCGATGGCGAGGTCGAGGTCGAAGACCACCGGCATGTCCCAGAAGATCACGTCGGACTCGGTGATCTGGAAGTCGTGCATCATCGTGCTGCGCGGCAGGTCGATCGGCTCCGTGTGGCTCATCGTGCCGTCGGGTTCGATGATGTAGTACTGCAAGAACGGGGCCGTGAAGCCGTATCCGAAGGCATGCATACGGCCTGTGGCTGGGTCGATCTTGGGGTGTGCGGTGAACGAACCGGTGAGTGCCGCTGCGTAGTCGTACACGCCGATGGTCGACAGGTCGACGGCGCTCAGCTCGTAGGGGAACCCAACCTCGCCACTGGTCAACAACTTGCCGCCATGCCATATGGTCGACACATTCGATTGGTTACCGGCGCCACCTGGAGCACCCTGGCCAAAGCCGACGCCGTCGAGATAGGGCGTTGTCTGCACGTAGCGATTGCGGTACCACTCGGCCTTGCCGTTGCGCAGGCTGACGCCGTGCACCATGCCATCGCCGAAGAACCAGTGCGGGCTGTCGCTGCGCGGCGGGTTCGAGCTGTTCTTGACGTACAGCCCGGTGAGCTCCGGCGGGAGGGCACCGCGCACGCCGAGGTCGAACGCATCCACCTCGTCGAGCACAGGCGCATAGTTGCCTTGCAGCCACCACGGAACACTCGGGTCGATGGGCGGCGAAGGGCCCGGGATCGTTGTGGCTGGCGTCGTCGTGGTTGGCGTCGTCGTGGTCAAGAAGGTACTGGCGGGCGCACCGGCGCTGGACGGCGTCGAGCCGGTGGACGGCGAGCTTGCGCTGCCACCGTCGCTGCATGCCGCGATCATGGCTGCGATGGGCATCGTGCCAGCGCCCATGAGTGACCACCGGACCAGGTCGCGCCGACTGATTGAGTTCCCCACTCCCGCAGTCTGACACGTCACGACCGCGGGGAAGCGCCGGTCAGAGGGGTGGCTACTTGGTGCGCTTCTGTACGTTGGCCCACTCGTCCTTGAGACCGACTGTGCGGTGGAAGAGGCCCTGCGTCATCGGGTCGTGGGCGTAGTAGCCCAGCCGCTCGAACTGCACCACTTGGCCGGGCGCGACATCGTCCATGGCAGCTTCGGCCTTGCCGGCTCGCACGGCCTTCGACTGACGGTTGAGGTCGTCCATCGGCTCGCCAGTGGCCTCTCCAGGGGTCTCGGTGGTGAACAGTCGCTCGTACTGCGCAGCCTGAATATCGACGGCGTGTGCGGTGGAAACCCAGTGGATGGTGGCCTTCACCTTGCGTCCATCAGGGGCGCTGCCGCCGCGCGTCTCGGGGTCGAAGGTGCACTGCACTTCGGTGACATTTCCATCATCGTCAGCGGTGAAGCCGGTGCATTTCACGTAGAACGCGCCACGCAAGCGCACCTCGCTGCCAGGTGTCAGGCGGAAGTACTTCGGCGGTGGCTCAGCCTTGAAGTCGTCGTCCTCGATCCACACTTCACCGGTGAAGGCAACGGTGCGGGAACCGTCGGCCGGGTTCTCCGGGTTGTTGACCAGTTCGATCATCTCGACGTGACCCGCCGGCCAGTTCGTGACGACGAGCTTGATGGGCTGCAGCACCGCCATCCGCCGCTGTGCGGTGCGGTTCAGCTCGTTACGGATGAACCACTCCAACAGCTCGATCTGGTGACGGCTGTTGGTCTTCGCCACGCCGATGAACTCGCAAAAGTCGCGGATGGCGGTGGCCGGGTAGCCGCGGCGGCGCAGGGCACGCAGCGTGGGCAGGCGCGGGTCGTCCCACCCGTCGACGACACCATCGTCGATCAGCTGACGCAGCTTGCGCTTCGAAGTAATTGTGTAGGTCAGCTCCAGCCGAGCGAACTCGGTCTGGCGCGGCTGGTCGCTCGGCAGCGGTAGGTGCTCGAGGTACCAGTCGTAGAGCGCTCGATGGCTGTCGAATTCCAGCGAGCACAGGCTGTGCGTGACACCTTCGATGGCATCACTCTGGCCGTGCGCCCAGTCGTATGTGGGGTACAGCACCCACTGGTCGCCGGTGCGGTGGTGGTGCTCATGGCGAATGCGGTACATGATCGGGTCGCGCAGCTGCATGTTGTCGTGCTGCATGTCGGCCTTGGCGCGCAGGACATGCGAGCCATCGGGTAGTTCCCCAGAGCGCATGCTGCGGAAGAGTGGCAGGTTCTCGTCCGCACTGCGGTTGCGATGGGGGCTCTCGATTCCCGGCTTGCCGTAGCCGCCGCGCTGCGCGGAGATCGTCTCCGCGTCCTGATCATCGACGTACGCAAAGCCGGTGGTGATGAGGTGTTCCGCCCACTGGTACAGCTGCTCGAAGTAGTCGCTGGCATAGACCGGCTCGCCGGGTTCGAAGCCCAGCCAGCGCACGTCGTCGACGATCGCGTCCACGTACTCCGTCTCTTCGGTGACCGGGTTGGTGTCGTCGAAACGCAGATTGCACACTCCGCCGAACTCCTCAGCAATACCGAAGTCGACGCAGATGGCCTTGGCGTGCCCGATGTGCAGATAGCCGTTCGGTTCGGGTGGGAAACGCGTCTGGACGCGGCCACCGAAGGTGCCCAACTGGTTGTCGGCGCGCACCAGGTCGCGCACGAAGTTGGCGGCGGCGGGGGTATCAGGTGCGTTGCTCATCGGCCTGGAACGGTATCTGATCAACGACGCTGCCGACCCGCCGTTTGGGCTGACGACGGTGTCAGTGGATGTTGACGACTGTGCCGAGGCCGGGTATCCGATAGAGGCGTTTGTCGTACACCACTCGTTCGGCAGCGGCAGCAATGGTGATGCCGTAGAGGGCTGCCTCGCGGGCGATCGCGGCGGCGACTATCGGCGCCGAGAAGGAAGTCCCGCTCCAGCGTGCCCAACCGCGGAAGTCGGCGGTGACCGGATTGCCGTCGTCCTGCAGATCCACGCCGACGAAGAAACGGCTGACGATGTCCACGCCAGGGGCGCAGGCAGTCACCCAGTCGCCGTAATTGGTGAACGGTGCAGGGCCGTCGGGCCCGAGGGCACCAACTGCAATGACACCAGGCAGCGCCGAGGGCCACGAGACCCGGCAGGTTGCCTCGTTTCCGGCCGCGGCCACCACCAGGGTGCCGCCCTCCTGGACGCGCTCGATGGCTTGACGAAGGGCAATCGGCGACTCGTCGTTGTCGGTGTAGCACGAACAGCTGAGGGCCAGGATCTCTGGGCAGCCGGTGTCGGCAAGGCGGTTGATGCGCCACGCGAGATCCGCGTCGTTGCCCTCACCTGTGTACTCCAACACCTTCCCAACGGTGACCACGGCCTGCGGCGCAAGTCGCGTGATGATGCCCGCGATGAACGTGCCGTGACCGGCGACCACATCCAACCAGGTGTTGTTGTCCGCGTCGGGGAGGTCGACGTTGTCGGTCTGCACGCCCGGCTTGGTGGGCCCCCAGTCGCCCGCCGCCATCGCGCTCACCTGTGGCATGGCGTTGCCGCCCATCGAGGTGGGGGCCAGCCCCGTATCGAGAACGACGACCCTGACCTTGGGTGCAGCGGGGTCGGCGGGCCGCAGCAACGCTGGTTCGGAGCGGGTCACGTCGACGGTCGACGATGTGGGTGGCTTGGGTTCCGTTGCGGGCTGCGCCTGCCCGCAGCCGCGAGGCACCTTCGACTCGCAACCACATTCGCATCCGCATCCACCCGATCCCGAGTGTGACCAGGACGAAGGGTGCGGCCAGGTCGAGGGATGCGGCCGGGTGGACGGATGTGGCCAGGTCGAGGGGTGCGGCCAGGTCGACGGGTGAGCACCCACCACGTTGCCGGCAGCGAACACGACATGGTTCACCTGTGCGCTGAAGCCCTCGCTGGTGAGCAGACTTGCCAGGGAGAGCGAGTTGACCAACTCGCTGATCAGCAGGAGGCCACCGTCGAGTGTGGTCGTGGTGAACTCGGCGTCGTCGACCTCCGCTGCGAGTCGCGCGAGTGCGGCCTCTTCGACGATCAGTTCGCCGGGTCGGTACACAAAACCGCCCCGGAGTGGGGTGAAGCGGACCGTGCGATGCCAACGCTGGGTGGCGGTTTCGTTGGTGAGCTCGCGGTCGCGGTCTGTCGTTGCCATGTGCGTCTCCAGTGGTGGGCGGTTTCGGGTACGTTGAGAACTTCCGGGACGGGGTCAAGGCACAGCATGGCAGAGACCAACCAGACCGCTTCGCAGGTGGCTCGAAGTGACGAGCTCGAGGCCCGGCGCGCCCTTGCCCTCGTGGAGTCGGATCCGGTGGAGGCGCAACGCATCCTGTTGGCCCTGTCCGGTGACGTCACCGGCTCGGTAGCGCGTTCGGTTGTGCTGCTCGGTTTGGCGCGGCTCGCGTACCATCGGGGTGCGATCGACGATGCGTCCATTGCGTTCGAAGAGGCGCTGGACCTGGCTCTTGATACAAAGAATCTGGAGCTGGAGACAGACATCCGGGTGAGCTGGTCGCTTGCCCTGCAGGCTGCGGGTCGTCACGTAGCGGCGCTGGAGCAAATAGCCCTTGCCGTGCCACATCTCGGCGGCGCCGGCTTGGGTCGCGCGTTGACTCAGCGCGGGCTGATTCACGCCACGGCCGGACGCCGCGACGAGGCGCTGCGCGACTATGACGCCGGGCTGCCGTTGCTGCTGGTCGACGACCAGTTCGCGGCAATGAGGACGTTCTCCAACCGCGGCGTCGTCTTGACGCATCTGGCGCAGTACGAACGCGCTGCGCAGGACTTCGCATCGATGCGGTCGCTCGCCATCCAACTGCGGCAACATGCGGTTGCGGCTGGCGCGCTCCACAATCTTGCCTACCTGCACGGTAAGGCAGGCCGCTTCATCGATGCGCTTGCCGGATTCGACACGGCGCGTGAGGCCTATCAGTCGATCGGGTCACTCGACCGACACCTCGCCGACCTCGATCTGGACGAGTGTGAAGTGCTCCTCGAACTTGGCCTCGGCATCGATGCAGTGCCGCTTGCCGAACGGGTGGTCGCGCTCGCAGGAGCGGCCGGGAACACCGCTCAACGTGCGGAAGGTTTGCTGATGCTGGCGCGGGCACAAACGATGGCTGGATATCCAGCCATCGCGGTCGAGGCCGCCGCCGAGGCGCATCAGCTGTTCAGCGCTGCCGGACGCGACGCGTGGGCGGCGCAGGCCAGGTACCGAACGTTTGTCGCAGCACAGGGCGACAGCGGTCATTCGCCTCATGCGATACTTCGGCAGTTCGTTCGGCTTCGGCGAGACGCCAACGAGCTCGAGGTGTACGGCTGGCTTTCGGAGGCCGCTGAGGTACGTGTTTTGACTGGGCGGCTGGCGTTGGCGGCGGGTCGCCGCGACGTGGCCAGCGACGTACTCCGGACGGCATCGACCGCACGGCTACACCCGCTGGCGCGCGTCCGAGTAGGGGCTTGGCACGCGACCGCGATGCTGCACGCTGCGAACGGAAACCCGCAGGCGGCGGGCAACGCATTGCGAGCGGGCCTTCGTGCTGTCGAGCAGCACAGGGCTTCGTTGGGTGCGACCGAGTTGCGGAGTGCAACAGGAATGCTTGGCGCGCCGCTGGCCGCTGATGGGTTGGCGCTCGCGATTCGGAGTCGTCGCCCTGCCCGACTATTCGAGTGGGCTGAACGCACTCGCGCCGGGGCGTTGGGTTCGCCTGGCTCGTATGCGGAGTCCCCGGTTCCAGCTGCCTTGCGCGCCAGTTTGCGAGGCGCCCGCCATCGCCTGAATGAAGCGATCACCGACGGCGAGGACGTGGTGGACCAGCTGCGCGCCACAGTCGCGAATCTGGAGACGGAGCTGAGTCGTCGCAGCCGCCAGCGTCAGGTCTCGGACGGCATCACGTCGGCGGAGTCGGTGGACGCGGCGAAGCTCCGCGCGGCGCTGGGCACGACGACGCTGGTCGAGTACGTACAGAGCGACGGATTGCTGTTCGCCGTCGTCTGCAGCGAGCGCCGGCTGCGCTTCATCGAGTTGTCCTCCATTGATGCGACGGCCGCTGCCAACGAGCATCTGGCCTTTGCCGTCCGTCGTCTTGCAACGGCTCCTGACGGTCCGATTGCGCATCGCGCGTGGAACGCGTTCCAAACAGCGCGCGCCGAGGTTGACCAGTTGCTGTTCGCTCAGCTGCGGGGGTTCCTCGGCGATGGGCCCTTGGTCGTGGTTCCTACCGGTGCACTGCACGATGTGTTGTGGGGCGCCCTGCCAACCTCCGAGCGCCGGAGTGGCCTTGCCGTTGCGCCCAGTGCTGCGTGGTGGATGCGGCCACGCGGAGCACCACGTGCAGCAGATGTTCTGCTCGTGGCGGGCCCAGCGCTGCCCCACGCAGTTGACGAGATTCGGGCCTTGCGCGAGCTGTATCCGCAGGCGACGGTGCTCACCGGGTCATCTGCCACTGCCGAGGCCGTACTCGCAGGATTGGCAACGGCATCGCTGGTGCACATTGCTGCTCATGGCGTCTTTCGAAGCGACAACCCGATGTTTTCGACGTTGCAACTGGCCGATGGCCCGCTGTTCGTGCACGAGATGGAAGCCCTTCCGCAGGTTCCGGACACAGTGGTGCTTGCTGCCTGCAGCAGCGGACGCAGCGGCGTGCTGCCCGGTGATGAACTGCTGGGCACCTCGGCGGTGTTGATGGGCGCGGGGGTGCGCACCGTCATTGCGCCGTTGATCCCGATCGGTGACGACGTGAGCAGACAGGTCGTCACAGCTCTGCACCAGGGGCTGCTCTCGGGGCAATCTGCGGCCGCGACCCTCGCCGAGATGCTCCGTTCGGGCGTCGATGATCGCTCGTCGAGGGCAGTTGCTGCGCTGTCGTCGTACACGTGTGTAGCCGCCTCGAACAGGTAGTACGGGAAGTTTCCTGGGTGGCGTGTATCTGGCCGCCGCTGGCTGGCTCTGTGTGGCGTGTCTAGGCTGATGACAGTGGACCCCCACCACCAGTTCTCCTCCGATCTCCCCGCGCTGGTGGCGCGGGCGTTGGAGCGCGATCAGCGGGCCTGGCGCGATCTTGTCGACCGTCTGAAAGGCGTCGCATGGAAAGTGTTGTACAGCTACGACCTTTCCGAGGAAGACAGAAACGATGCGTTCGCCAGCACCTTCTTCAGATTGCACGAGCGGCTGGCATCGATTCGTGAGCCGGTGAAACTGCCCGGCTGGGTGGCGACCACTGCGCGCAACGAGGCCAACTCGATCTCGCGTCGCCGTTCTCGGTTGGTGCCAATGGCCGACTTGCCGTTGCGTTCCGTCGAACCCGGTGACCACAGCGAAGGCTTGGAGAGCGACGAGCTGCGCGGTGCGTTGTTCGCCGCGTTCAGTCAGCTGACACCTGAGTTGCAAGCGCTGATGCGCATGCTGTCAGCGGACCCGCCCGCGAGTTACGACGAGATCAGTCGAGTTCTCAACTTGCCGCACGGCTCCATTGGCCCCACCCGCGCCCGGTGCTTACAGCGGCTTCGCAACAGCCCCGAGCTGGCCCCCTACCTCGACGGCGGAAGAGAGTGAAATGAACAGTCGAATGCAACCCTCCGGTGACAACGGCCTGGATGACGACGATGGGCTGATGCGCCTTCTCGGCGAGATGCTTGACATCGTTGAGCCCATTCCCGAGGCCGCATTGCTCAGCGCCTATGCGGCGGCCGACATGGATCTGCTGTCGGAAGAGCTTGCGGCCTTGGTGTTCGATTCGGCGTCGGCACATGAACTCTTGGTGATGCGCGGCACCGAAGCTGAAGCCCGCCTTCTCAGCTTCGTGAACGACCATGTGTCGATCGACCTGGAGTTGCATGCCAACGCGTCGACGATTGTCGGCCAGCTCACTCCACCCACTGATTCGGCGCTGCTGCTGGAGATCGAGGAGGGCGACCCCGTCGAGGTGTTGGCCGACGAGTTCGGTCGCTTTCGGGTGGATGCCCCGTCCAGCCCCGTCCGCTTCCGGATCGTCGGCGTCGTAGTCACGCCCTGGATCACCCGCTAGCTCTCGTCAGGTCAACTCCCGCACCGAACTTCGGGTGCCTGTCGTTCGGTTCGAGTCACTGGGCGTGCTGCGTCCCGGATTGCGGGGGCGGGATTCACCTAGAAGCAGCTTTGGGACGTGCGGCGCACAGAGAGCTCCTGCGCGCGCACCGGGTGACCGGGCGCACCGGGCCGCAGGCGGGGCAGGGGCGGTTGAGGTGAACCGCCCCTGGACCCACACCTTCTAGAGACCGAGGGCGGCGAGCATTTGGAAGACACGGTCGTGGAGGGTGTTGCCGAAGGCGCCGCTGCCTGAGACTGTTTTGCCAGCGTGGCGGACGGTGCCGCTGCCCCCGACTGCTCCGTCGGTCACGGCCCGGTCTTCGGAGAGCCAGTAGTAGTGGCCGCCGGCTGCGTTGTGACGGCGGATGGCCTCGCGGGCGAGTTCGAAGTTGCTGTTGCGGAACAGCGCATCCCAGTCGGCGTTCGTGCTGGTGGTGCACACGTCCTCGGCGGTCATGCCCGCCCACGCATCGCAGTACTGAATCAGCAGTGGCTCGCTGCCGGCATAGCCCTGGATGTATTGCACCAGCGTCAGGTAACCGGAGCGCCAGGTGGTCTGGATGACACCGCGACCGCGGAACTTGTAGAAGTCGGCCTCGGGGATGATGCCGCTGACCGCCGGGTCGGTGGACGTGGGGAAGTCGCGGCGGGATACGCCTCGCCGCTGCGTGGGTGAGTGGCCGCCACGATGACGATGGCGATCGCTTCGAGCTTTACCTCGAAGTACCGATCGAAGCGCGCGCCGCCGCCGTCGGCGCGGCCTACCAGTGGCACGGATTGGATGGCCTTCCAGGCTCTCCGGTGATGCTCGGGGTCGACCTCGTCGGTGGTCGCTGCGAGTGGTACGTGGAGCCAGGTCGGCTGGATCGCAACGACGTCAGCAGGGTCGCGGGTGCAGCGACGCTCGGCCTCCTCGATCTGCTCGCAGAGGGTCGTTGGTATCGGAAGGACACAGCGTTTTCGGTGGCAGTGCGACCGGATTCGTCGCCGCTCGTGTCGGTCATCTGCGGCGCGAATCGCATGGTCGGTCGCGACGCGATCGTGCACGACGGTCTGCACGCTGCTGCCTGTCAATTGGGCATGACCTGGCACGGTTACGACGAACTGCTCGCCGCCTCCACCGCGGCGTCACCGCATTGCCTGCTTGCGATGTCAGCAGAGCCAATCCCCGCCGTCACCGTCGGAATCTGCCCTGCGTGAGCGCTGGGCTCAGTTGCGGGGCACTTTGCTCCAGGGCAGGTCCTTGTCGACGCGCGGTTCACCCGGTAGGCCCAGCATCTGCTCGCCGAGGATGTTCTTCATGATCTCGGTGGTGCCGCCCTCGATGCTGTTGGCCCGAGCGCGAAGGAAGCTGTGGCGAATGCCATGGTCCATGCCGTCCACCGACAGGTTCTCCGGGCGGCGGAACGTGTAGTCGTAGCCGACCATTCCGTCAGCGCCCAGCAGTTCCATGCAGAACTCGGTGCAGACCTTGTTGAAGTTGCTGAGCGCCAGCTTGGCGATGCTGCCCTCCGGCCCGGGGTTGCCGGCCTTCGCCTTTGCGGCGCCGCGGGCGTTGGTGAGGCGGCTGACTTCCGACGTGCAGTACAGCTTCATCAGGTGGTCGCGCTTGACGCCGGTCTGCTGGTCGGCGGGAAGTGCTTGGAACAGACGGATGGCTTCGTCGATGGGGCCCTTGCGTTTGCTGCCGCCGCTGCCGGAACCGATGGCGGTCCGCTCGTTCATCAGAGTGGTCAGCGCGGCGCGCCACCCTTCGCCAACGGCGCCGATGCGGCAGCCGTCGGGTACTCGGGCGTCGGTCATGTAGACCTCGTTGAACTCGGCCTCGCCGGTGATCTGGCGCAGCGGGCGAACTTCCACCCCCGGCAGCTTCATGTCGAGCGCGAAGTAGGTCATGCCCTTGTGCTTCGGTGCCTCGGGGTCGGTGCGGGTGACGAGCATGCCCCAGTCGCCCAGGTGGGCGAGCGTGTTCCACACCTTCTGGCCGTTGACGATCCACTCGTCGCCGTCGCGCACGGCCTTGGTGGCCAGGCCGGCGAAGTCGCTGCCGGCGCCGGGCTCGCTGAACAGCTGGCACCACTTCTCCTCGCCGGTGAACATCGGGCGAAGGAAGCGATCCTTCTGCTCGTCGCTGCCGTGAGTGACGATGGTGGGGCCGGCGAGGGCCATGAAGAACGTGCTTGCGTCGGTGGCCTTGGCGCCGGCCTTGCGGACTCGTTCCTCCACCAAACGGTTGAGGTCGGGGCGGATACCGAGCCCGCCGAGCTTCTCGGGGAAGTGCACCCACGCCAGCCCCGCGTCGTAACGACGTCCGCGAAATTCTCGGTCGTCCGTGGTCGTCGGTGGGTACTCGGCCAGCAACGTGTCGATCGCGGCCGAAACGCGCGCCAGCTGAGAATCGTCAGAAGTGCTCATGCGTCAAGTCTCGCCCTCTGAACCCTCCCAGTTCAATCTGGAGGGGGCGCACTAGCGTGCGTGGACATGTCCTTCGATGACGTCTCCGAGGTGAGTGCGGACGAACGGGCAGCGATGCGGGCGTTCCTTGCACGGTGCGAGGTGCGGCTCTCGACGATGCATCGTGTGGCCACGGCCTTGCTGTCCGGCGCCGGAATCCTGGTGCTGTTGCCGGCGTTGGAGCGCGACGCCGTCACACAGGTGGTGCGTGCCCTGCTCGCCGGCCCGGTGTCGTGGTCCCGTGCGCTGCTCACGGTCGCGGTTGGCATCTCACTTGTGCTGGCGTTGGTGGTGCTGTGGCTGGTGATCATCGAACTCACCCGCTTCTACTTTCATGCCAACCACGTGGTGCATGCCGATGGCGAGGTGTTCACACCTCGCTTCACGCTCACCGGCTTGCGGATGCCGTTCGACGAGCTCGGTGCCGCCACCAACGCAGAGTACGAATCTGTGCACTGGTCAGCGGCGACAGTCGGCTTGCTCGTACCGGGCAACGAGCGAGCACGGGCCAGAATCGATCGTCGACTCGCCGCCTACCCAGGGCTGGTCGACGCGACCGCGACCGACGCCGATCGCGCTCGCGCCGACGCGCTGTTCGAACTCGCCGCTGCGCGTCGACGCACACTGGTCGAGGAGGTCGCCAAGGTCGAGCACGGCATCGTGCGTCACATGCTTCGCCTGCAGGTGATCGTCCTGCGATATGTGAAGGCGCTGCTGGTGATCGTTGTGACTGCGATAGCGACGTTCGGCTGCTCGGCAGCTGTGAATGGCCAGGTCCGTGTCTCAGCACCCGACGAGCGGTGGATCGCCGGCGTGATGGTGCTCTGGGCGCCAACGGTGCTGATCGTCGTTTCATCGCCGGTGAGATGGCTCGACTCCCTGCTGCGGTCCGAGGGGGCAGATCAGGCTGCTGCCAGCCACGATCACGAGCTCACACAGCTCGAAGAAGTGACTGCCAGGTTCGCTGTCGTCGCTTGGGCCGCGAGTGCAGCGGCCATGCTGCGACTGCTGGTCCACTACCCGATCACAGGCCAAGGCGTGGCCGCAGTCGTTGCGGCCCTCGTGGTGTCAGCCGTGATGTTCGGTGTTGTCGTCTACCGCCGAATCGCCCGCCGCCGTCCAGACGTCATGGCTCCGCCCACCCGCTGACGAACCATCTGCTCGTCGATGTTGCGGGCTACCACACCGGTGACCCCGACATCGGCTTCGTCCCTACGATTACCTGAGGCCGTCTCCCGCGTGCGTAACTGACCACTCCCAACTTGGCGAACTCGTCGCGTCCCCCACCATCAAGCCTGGTGGTCACGCCCGCGACAGGTTCGTGCGCTTGGCACTAGTGTGCGAACGTGGTGCTGGGCTCCCAAGCGCAGAACTGCGGGTGATAGGTCAATGACGGCTGCATTCAATCCTGATGCCGCAACGACCTCGTTCAGCGGCTCGCTGCTCCGACATCGGATCGCGAACGGTGGTGGGCTGAGCGTCGTTGAAGTGTCGCCGGCGCGCCTCGCGGGACGCCGCCGTGGCCGATCCACGCTGCTGTTCGAATTCGACAGGTCCGAGAGTCTGTCGATCCACTTCCACAGAGTTCGAGGGCCATTCACGTTTCGGACCGAGGTGACTTTTCTCAACCGGGACGGTGGTCAGCGAACATCGTTCATTTTCCTGCCGCTGCGGACGAAGACGTTCCGAAGATGTCTCAGCGATAGCGGTTGGACCACGTTGCCGATCGGACACTGAGACTCATTGGTCGCAGCTGGTGCGGCCCGACCGGAATACCGAGTGGTGAGCGACTGGTCAGCCGTGACTTGTGGGTTCGTGATGATTTCGAATCGCCAACCTGTCTCGTCCCGCACGACGAACCCTGGTGGTCACGCCCGCGACAGGTTGAAAGGATGACGCCCGCGAAGTCGTTGCCGACGTTGCTGAGTACCTCGCCGAACGCCTCCCACAGACGGCGAGTCTCCTCGGCCAGCTCTGTCTCGCGGGGCGTCATGCCCACGAACCTCGCGGCCATCACTAGCGTGGTCTCCGTGCGTGGGGGGGATGTCAGCTTGGAGATGTTGGAGCGGGATCCTTATCCGACCTTCGCGTCGCTGCAGGACCTCCAGCCGGTGGCGTTCGTGCCCAGCTTGGACATGTGGTTGGTCACGCGCTGGGACGACGTCGTCTACGTCTGCGAGCACCCGGAGGTCTTCCGTAGCAACACCGAACCGTCCTGGCTGCGCGACTGTCTCGGCGAGAACATGCTCACGCTCGACGGCGCGGCACACGATCGGCTGGCCGATGGGATGCGTGCTCCTTTCGTTTCATCCAGCGCGCTGCCGGTCGTTCGTGACGGGCTGCCCGCCCTCTTCGACGAACTGATCGACGGCTTCGACCTGGGCAGCGAGGTCGAGCTGATGACGGCCTACGCCGAGCCGCTCGCGAATCTCACGCTTGCGGCCGCACTCGGATGGTCGGTGGATTGGCGCGACCTGGCGGTGTGGAACCGTGGCGTGTGCACCGGCATCGCCAATTTCGAGAACGACCCCGCGAAGGCCGCCATCGCGGCCGCAGCGAACGCGGAGTTGGCCGACGCGATCGATGCGGCGCTGGCACGTGGCGAACTCGCCATTTACGCGGACCGTGGCTTCACGCGCGACGAGATCGTCAGCAACGTTCGGCTGATGGTGTCCGGTGGCATCAACGAGCCACGGGACGGCGTCGCACTGGTGATGTGGGTGTTGCTCAGCCAGCCGGCGGTGATGGACGCCGTGCGCGCTGACCGAGCTGTGCTGCGCAAGGTGATCGAGGAGACGTTCCGCTGGGTCTCGCCGGTCGGTACTGCCACCCGCCAGGCGGTCCACGATGTCGAGTTGGCGGGAACGCACATCCCGGCCGGGTCACTGGTTGCCGCATGTCTGAGCGCGGCCAACCGCGATCCACGTCGGTGGTCGCAACCCGAGCTGTTCTCACTGGACCGTCGGGAGGGCGCGCACCTCGCCTTCGCGACCGGCGAACACCGTTGCCTCGGGGAATGGTTGGGCCGCCAACAGGTTCGACTCGCTGTCGACCGTCTGCTCGGGAGATTCACACGCATCGAACTCACCCAGCCGGTCGAGTTGACCGGATTCGAGTTCCGTGGGCCGTTAGCCCTCCACGTCAAGACCTTCTAAGGACCTCACTCATGCGGCGATCGATCGACGACTATCCCTTCAACGAGGACGATCTGCCCGAAGGAGCCGACGATGCCGACCGCCTGTCCTGGGCGGTGGCGATCAGCGACGACTACGACGACGCCGAGCCCCGTGTGGTGCTGACGTTGGAGGAAGTCGGCCGCGCTGGAACGGGCTTGGTGGGCCACTTCACGCCCGATATGGCGCGCCGGCTGCGAGCCGCAGTTCACGACGCACTGCGTGAAATCGGGGAGGAACCCGGCCGCTAGATCGCAGCCGCGAACAAGATTTCCTTGTTGGCTCCGGACTCCTCACGGTCTATTGTTGACAGAACTAGTCGTATTTCGCAGCCTTGGAGGCCAGCCGTGGGTGTCACCCCGATTATCCATGCACCTCGTGACCTCGACGCAGAGCAGCAACGCGACATCGAGCGCTTCGAGCTGGCGATTGCGCAGTACCTGGCAGGTGAGATCGGCGAAGATGTGTTCCGTGTCATGCGGCTCAACAACGGCGTCTACGGCCAGCGCCAGGGCGGCACCAATCAGATGGTGCGCGTCAAGCTGCCTGCCGGCACCATCACGCCCGAGCAGATGGAGCTGATGGGCCATCTGGCCGACGAGTACTCCCGCGGCTGGGGTCACATCACCACCCGTCAGAACGTGCAGGTGCACTACGTCGAACTGACTCGCGTGCCCGAGTTGATGCGTCTGCTCGGCGTCGTCGGTCTCACCAGCCGCGAGGCCTGCGGCGACACCGTGCGCAACGTGATGGCATGCCACCTCGCCGGCGCCTGCCCGCACGAGAAGCTCGATGTCACCCCGTGGGCCGAGGTCGCGTTCGAGCACTTTGTTCGCAACCCGCTGGGTCAACGCCTGCCACGCAAGTTCAAGATCAACTTCAGCGGCTGCAGCACCGATTGCGGCCAGGCCATGTTCAACGATGCGGGTGTCATTGCCGTCACCCGCACTCTGCCCGATGGCACCGAGGAGGCCGGGTTCCGCGTCTACATCGCCGGCGGCCTGGGTGCGACGCCACACCCGGCGATGGCGTTGGAAGACTTCACCACGCGCGAGGAATTGCTCCCCACCATCGAGGCCATCCTGCGGGTCTTCGAGCAGACGGGTAACCGCGACAACAAGTTGCGCGCCCGTCTCAAGTGGGTCGTCGACCAGCTCGGTATCGACGAAGTTCGCCGCCGCGTGTTGAAGGTGCGCCACACACTGCCGGCCTCGTCGTCGTGGCCCGGGGGCATTCCCGAGTACGTGCAGAAGATGGGCGACGCTCCCGCCGGTCGTGCGTCCAGCGGTGAGATCAGCGACGTCGGTCAGGGCGTTGCCGTTGCCATGACGCCGCGAGATCCGTACCAGCGCTGGGTCGCCACCAGCGTTGTGCTCGGCACGGCGAATGGTTCGGTGTCTTCTGTTGCATACGCGGCTCTGGGCGATGTCACCTCGTCGCAGTTCCGTGCGCTCGCCGCCATCCAGCGCGAACTTGGTGCCGATGTTCGCCTGTCGAACCGTCAGAACGTTGTCTTCCGTGGCCTCAGCGAGGCGCAGTTGCCGGTGCTGTTCGAGCGTTTGGAAGCCATCGGCATGGCCCGCCCCGGCGCCGAGCTGGCCCGCGACGTGGTTGCCTGTCCGGGCAGCGACACGTGCAACATCGCAGTCACCCAATCGCGTGGCTTGGCCGCCGCGATCGGCGAGGAGCTGGAAGCCGAGGGTCTCGCCGAAGTCAGCGGCGTGCGCATCAACATCAGCGGCTGCACCAACTCGTGCGGGCAGCACCACGCCGCTGACATTGGGTTCTTCGGTGCCGAGCGCCGTGCTCATGGCCAAACGGCGCCGGGCTACCAGATGTTGTTAGGCGGTTACGTCGGGCAGGAGCAGATCTACTTCGGTGAGAAGGCGTTGCGCCTGCCGGCCAAGGCAGCGCCGACGGCAGCTGCTCGCGTGATCCGTCGTTTCCACGACGAGCGCACCGCCGGCGAGGCGTTCCGAACATGGATGGATCGCGTTGGCGGGGCAACCGCGGTCGCTGCCGGTCTGAGGGATCTCGACGTCTTTCCGACGCCTGCCGAGGCCCCCGACTTCTATGTCGACTACGGCGAGACCGGGCCCTTCGTGGCCCAGGTTGGCGACTCGGAGTGTGCGGTCTGAGCTCGGCTCAATTCGCTGCTGCGGTCGTCGCGATCGATACGGCGAACGCGGCCGACCCGACCTCCATCGTGGTGCGCGGCTCCACCTATCCGCTCGCCCTGGTACACGGACAGCTCGCGGCCGAATGGGTCGCCCGGTTGCATCCTCTCGCCGACGAGTCGTGGTTGCTGGCCGCTCGCGCTCATCACCTTCGCCGCTGGGAAGTGCCGCGCACCGACTACGCGATGGGCAAGGCCGGCTACCTGAAGTGGAAGCGCGATCAGCGCCTGCGCCACGCGGCCGACGTCGGTTCGCTTCTCGCCGAGGTCGAGTACGGCCCGGATGTGATCGAGCGGGTGCAGGCATTGGTCCGCCGCGATCACCTGGCCACCGACGCCGGCTCGCAAGCCGTCGAGGATGCTGCCTGCCTGGTGTTCATCGAGACCCAGCTGGCGTCCGTGGCAACCAAGATGGAGCACGACCACCTCATCGACGTCATCCGCAAGACCGCGAAGAAGATGTCGCCCGCAGCCCTGGCTGCCGTGACACACATCCCAGTCGGCGAGCTGGAGCGGTCGCTCCTCGCCGCCGCCCTCAACCCTTCCTGATCCCGTTCTACGTTAGAGACTGTCGGGCTGTGACCTGGGACTGTAAGTTCGGAGCTTCGACACAAACCAAGGTGGGTCGAGCTAGAACGCCGTTGCGTCGGCGATGATGGGTTCGAGGGTCAGCTCGGGCTCGTCGCTCATCAGGCGCTGCAGGCGATAGCGGTTCTCGAACAGGGCGACCAGTTCGCCGTCGCCCCGGGTGAGAATGCGGATGCCGCCGATCTGGCGCAGGCGTTCGGCCGACTGCTTGTCCGTCAGGCGGATGGCCTGGTAGGGAGCCGACACGATCTCTGTGGGCGCACCGAACTCGCTGCCCAAACGGTAGGCGAACACCTCGAACTGCAGTTGGCCTACGGCCGCGAGCACGTTCTCCACATCCCCCATGTCGGGGTCGCGCAGCACCTGGACGACACCCTCCTCGTCCAGCTGCTCCAGCCCCTTACGGAACTGCTTGAACTTGGCGTTGTCCAGCGGACGTGCGCGGGCGAACACTTCCGGTGCGAACCGCGGGATGGGCGGATAGGCAACGTGCGAACCAGCGCTACCGGCAGCGAAGAGAGTGTCGCCCAACTGCACGCCGGTGGCGTTGACCAGGCCGACCACGTCGCCCGGGAACGCATCGTCGACCGTCTCGCGGTCCGGTCCGAACGCTGTCGTCGCGTACTTGGTGGTCATGTCGCGACCGGTACGGGAGTTGGTCACCGACATCCCCCGCTCGAAGTGGCCCGAGCAGATGCGGGCGAACGCGATGCGGTCGCGATGCGACGGGTCCATGTTGGCCTGAACCTTGAACACGAACGCGCTGAACGGCGAATCGAGCGCGTGCGGCACGTCGTCGCGGTCGACGCGTGGCGACGGTGGGGGGGCGAACTCCACGACCGCATCCAGCAGCGTGCGCACGCCGAAGTTGGTGAGCGCAGAACCGACGAACAGCGGAGTCGATTCGCCGGCGAGGAAGGACGGCAGATCGAGATCGGCGCCGATGGCATCGAGCAGGCCGACTTCATCCATTGCGGTCTTCCACACTCGGCGGGAGCCCGCATCGGCAGCGTCGCACGCGGACTGGATGTCGGACTCGACTTCCAGCGCCTCCGACGCGCCACGCGCCGTACGGGTGTAGCGCGTGTAACGCTGCGTGCGGCGATTGACCAGACCCTGGAACTCGTCGCCGCTGCCTACCGGCCACGTGATCGGCGTAGGACGCAGCTCGATCTGCTGCTCGATCTCATCGAGCAGCTCCAACGGGTCGCGCCCCGGTCGGTCGTACTTGTTGAGGAACGTGATGACGGGCAGATTGCGCGAGCGACAGACCTGGAACAGCTTGAGCGTCTGCGCCTCGATGCCTTTTGCCGCGTCGAGCACCATCACGACTGCGTCGACGGCGGACAGCACGCGATACGTGTCTTCGCTGAAGTCGCGGTGGCCTGGCGTATCGAGCAGGTTCATCGTGTACTCGGCGCCGCTGCCGACGACGTACGGGAACTGCATCACGGTGGAGCTGATGGAAATGCCGCGCTGCTGCTCGAGCTCCATCCAATCGCTGCGGGCGCTGCGCCGTCCCTCACGAGCGTGGACTGCGCCGGCCACCTGTACCGCACCGGAGTACAGCAGGAACTTCTCGGTCAGCGTGGTCTTACCCGCGTCGGGGTGGCTGATGATGGCGAACGTGCGTCGCTGCAGGCTTTCGGCGGTCACGTCCATAGCCCGTCGAGGCTACCGGCGAACCTGTCGCGGCCCTGACCACCAACTTTGGTGGCGGTGCCCGCGACCGGTTGCCGAAAACTGGAGTGGCCTCGGAGGCGGACTTTGCAGGATCAGGCGATGCTGCGCCAGGCCGCCAGGCGTTCGGCGCTGTCGTCGCCGGGGATCGGGAGTTGGCACACAACTTTCAGACCCGGCCACTCACTCGGTGTCAGCTGCTGATACTCGAAGGCCAGCTCGCCCGCACGTGGGTGGTGATACCGTCGCACGCGGGTTTGAAACTGTGCAACGTCGAGCTGGGCCCACCATTCAGCGAACTCGGGGCTGACTGCTCGCAGGCGTTCGACCAGTGCCAACACCTTCGGGTCGGTGCGCAGGCCAGCAGTGCCGGCGCGGAACTCGGCGAGGATGCGCCGAGCCTGGTCGGGCCAATCGACGACGAGCTCGCGTGCTGTCGGCTCGCCGAAGAACACCCAGACCAGGTTGCGGTCAGCGGGCTCGAGGTGGTCGATCATCGGGTACAGGTGCGACTGAGCGCGGTTCCAAGCCAGGAACTCCCACCGTGGCCCCAACACATACGCTGGTGCCGGGTCCATCGAGGCGATCAGGCGCACCAGCGCGTCGGGTGCATCGTCGACGTCCGGCACCGGCTCGCCGGGCAGGCGGGCAGCGAGCGTCAGGAGGTGTTGGCGTTCGGCGTCGTCCAAGCGCAGGCTACGCGCCAATGCCTCCAACACGTCAACGGATGCATTGATCGGCCGTCCCTGTTCCAGCCAGGTGTACCAGGTGACCGAGACACCGGCGAGCAGCGCAATCTCCTCACGGCGCAGCCCGGGCGTTCGCCGCGCTCGGCCGGCGGGTAGCCCGACGTCAGTAGGGTGCAGTGCCTCGCGTCGAGCGCGCAGGAACGCCGCCAACTCATCGCGGCGGTTCATGGGCCTATTCGATCACGCGGCGGGCAAACCTCAACCGCCATTTGCCGCGGGCAAGTAGCTGCGGCACGGCTGACCGCGGAGCGAACCACACGCAGGCGGCGCAGGTACGGCCACCGTGACCGGGACGACCGACAACACGAGCTGCGACGGGTGGTCGATGTCGTGGGCGATGGTGACCGTTTCGCCGTCGCTGATGGTACGGAACGCCCAGATGGCCCGACTGTTGCCTGGCGCGTCGATGGTCAGGCGGAGCCGGCTTCCGGCTCGGAAGGGATGCGCGAACGGAAACAGGTCGATTCGCACCGGCACGAACTCGCTGGTCGGGAGGTCGGCAGCGTCGTCCTTGGTGTGCGTGTGTACCGGGTGTAGTTCGGTGCTGGCCGACTCGTCGAGCGCACGTTGGCTGGCACGTAGCCAGCCGCTCTGTACGTAGATCTCGGTGCCATCCGGGCGAACCTCGGTGATCGACACCTCGAGATCGGTGTCGGCCGCGTCGGACTTGATCCACAGGTCGACCGATCCGCTGCCGGCGATGACTGTGTCGGAGGCGAGCGGCGGCGTGATGTAGCCAAGCCCGGTGCCATCCGGCAACGACCGCCAGTCGTACTTGACATCCGCGCGCCAGACGCCGTTGCCGCCACCCTGGTCGGTGCCGTCGTAGAAGGTCGCGGGCAGCGCGCTCGGATCGGCGGTGTACGTGTCGTCGCCCGTGGGAACTGCAGGGTCCACCGCTGCGCCGCCTTCGGTCTGCGGAACCAGGCGACCGCCATCGAACAATGCCCACGTCGTGGCGGTGGCTTCGGGGATCGGCCAGGCGTCGAACTGCTCGACGAATTTCGGCTCGGGTGTCCCCGGCGAGAACGCCGCGTTGCCGCCCTGCTCGAAAAATACTCGCACCGGCTTGTCGGCTTCGAAGGCGGCGAGCGCATCGGCGTAGCTCATCCCGGCGAAGCGACTCTCGAACGGGGCAAACGTGCTGACACCCCAGATGGCGCTGCCCAGCGCCGCGGCGATTCCGGCGCCGGCGGACAGGTCGGGAACCTTCTTGCCCACGTACAACTGCAGGAACTCCATGTAGCGCCCGGCCACCGGTGGGCTGAGCGACTCGGTGTGCAGGCCGTTGGTCAGCGTCACATAGACGTGCGGCGAGGAGGTGAAGTTGGGCAGCATGTTAGGGAAGTGGCCGCCGGTCTGCTCGTCCTGCCAGGCGCCTGCGATGAACACCGGTACCTTGATCCGGTCGACGAACGTGGCCGGCGCCAGCGGGCCGCCCAGCTCGCTCGTATAGAACGGATTGTCGTCAATCTCAGCGACGAGATCCGGGTTCTGCAGGCGCAGCAACTGGTTGTCGGCGCACCGCTTGTCGCCGCCATCGGCGCGGTCCTTCGTCCAGCCCTGGCCGTAGGGCTTGCCGTTGTCGACACGCTGTTGGGTCCAGTCGACGGCGAAGCCCGTATTGAGAATGCCGCCGGGGTAGAGCGTGGCACGGAAGCTGTCGTCGAGCACCGACAACGGGGTGATGCTGTTGAGGCTCGGTGGTTGCGTGGCGGCGACGTAGAGCTGGCTGATACCGGGGTAGCTGATGCCAACCATGCCGACCTCGTGGTCCATGACCCACGGCTGGGCGGCCACGGCCTCGATCGCGTCGTAGCCGTCGAGCGACTGCACCGTTTCGAAGAAGCGGAACGAGCCACCGCTGCAGCCGGTGCCGCGCATGTTGACGCCGACGTAGGCAAAGCCCTGCGCCGTGTAGAGGGCTGCCAGCTGGGCGCTGTCGGGGTCGCTGGGCTGGTAGCCGCTGTACTCGACAACGGTGGGGTAGGGGCCGCCGTCGGCCGGGCCGGGCAGGATCACATTGGCGCTCAGGGTCGTGCCGTCGCGGGTGGTGATGTAGCCGAAGCCGCCAGGTGGCAGCAGGTCTTGGCCGTCGTACAGCGACTGCGGCGGCACGTCGGTCGCGCTGGCAACGGTGAAGGTTTCGCTGCGCTCGGTCTCGCTCTCGATCACGTACTCGCCAGGCGCGACGTTGCGGAAGAGCAGCGAGCCCTGCTCGTCGACCGTGCCAGTGGCGGTCAGTTCACCTGCAGGCGTGCGCACGGTGAGCGCGGCGCCGGGCTCGCCGCCGAGCACCGCAACCTGCTCCGTTCCCGGCTGTGTGGTGAACGTGGCCGCCGCCATGTCCGGAGCACCTGTGTTGTCGGGGGCCACAACCATGGTCTCGGAGGATGTGTCGGCCCGGGCCGTGGTCGTGGCAGTCGACGCGCCGTCGTCGCTGCACGACGCAGCGAAGAGTAGAGCGACGGCAACGGCGGCACGAAAAACGGTGGAGCGACGAGACAACATTCGGCGAGTCTTCCATGCGGGTGCGTGGTGTCGCTGAACCGAGCGGCCACAATGGTGAAGTGATCGATCTGCAGGCGATGCTCGCCGACCTTGAACTGCTCGTCAACACCGAGTCACCGTCGCTCGACGTGCCTCGACTGACTGTCAGTGCGGTTGCGCTCGCCGGTGTGATGGAGCGGCGGTTGGGCAGTGCCCCGTCCGTCATCGAGGGTCCGGCCGGTCCACACGTCCACTGGAGCGGCGGCGGTACGCCGAAGGTGCTGATCGTCGGTCATCACGACACCGTGTTCCCAGTGGGGTCGTGCGCGGCCCGCCCGTTCACCGTCGCGGAGGGCCGTGCGACGGGGCCGGGCATCTTCGACATGAAGACCGGAGTGGTGCAGGCCGTACACGCGGTGGCCTCCCTTGCTGACCGCAGTGGCGTCGAAATTCTGATCACCGCCGACGAGGAGGTGGGTAGCGGCACCAGCCGCGCACTCATCGAAGAGCGCGCCCTGGCCTGCGGCAACGTCTTGGTGTGCGAGGCCAGCGCCGACGGCGGCGCGCTGAAGACCGCCCGCAAGGGCACCGGTGGCTACGAAGTGGTGGTGCACGGCAAGGCGTCGCACGCGGGTCTGGAGCCGGAGAAGGGCATCAACTCGCTGGTGGCAGCTGCCGAGCTCATCCTGCAGATCAACACCTTTGGCGACTTGGCCACCGCTACCACCGTCACGCCAACCATGGCGAGTGCTGGCACTGCCGAAAATGTCGTGCCTGCGCAAGCCCGCATTCGCGTCGACGTTCGCGTCGAGCAGCCCGGCGAGGAGCAGCGCCTGACCGAAGCCTTCGGTGCGCTCACCACATCGGTGCCAGGGGCCACCATCGAAGTCACCGGCGGTGTCGACCGTCCTCCGATGCCGTCGTCGGCCTCGGCCACGCTGTTCCCGGTGGCCGTCGCCGCGGGTGCGGCCATCGGCTTGGGCGACGTCGTCGGCGTCGGCGTCGGTGGCGGCAGCGACGGCAACTTCACCGCTGCCGTGGGCGTGCCCACCCTCGATGGCCTGGGCGCAGTCGGTGGTGGCGCCCACGCGGACCACGAGTACGTGCTGGTCGACACGATGGTGCCGCGAGCCCACCTGCTCGCAGCCATCATCGCCCGCCTCTAGCGGCTTGGCCGTCTCCGTGGCGCCCGTTCTGGGTGTCGACAGTCCCGGCTTCCGGGACTGGATACACCCCGAACCTGGTCTGAGACGATGTCCGCCCAGAAACTACTTGCGCGCGCAAATGGGGGCGAGGGATGTCAGCACCGCAGGGCGGCCGCAGGGGCCCGCCCGACGGCTTGGGACCCCCGCGCTGCTCAGCCGCGACCGGGTCCGGCCCTAGTCGGTGCCGCCCTCCAGGGCCATCAGGCCGCCGCTGGAGAGGGTGCCGGCGTTGCGGTAGACCTCAAGCTTGGCGCGGCTGTCGTCGATGTCGAGGTTGCGCATCGTCAGCTGGCCGATGCGGTCGAGCGGTCCGAAGGCCTGGTCGTCGACCTTCTCCATGCTCAACCGATCAGGCGCGTAGGTCAGGTTGGGGCTGGTCGTGTCGAGGATGGTGTAGTCGTCGCCACGGCGCAGGCGCAGCGTGACCTCGCCGGTGACAGCGGCGCCGACCCAACGCAGCAGCGGCTCGCGCAGCATCAGCGACTGTGGGTCGAACCAGCGGCCTTCGTACAGCAGGCGGCCCAGGCGACGGCCCATCGTGCGGTAGTTCTCGATGGTGTTCTCGTTGTGAATGCCGGTCACCAGCCGCTCGTACGCAATGTGCAGCAGCGCCAGTCCCGGGCCCTCGTAGATGCCACGGCTCTTGGCTTCGATGATGCGGTTCTCGATCTGGTCGCACATGCCCAGGCCGTGGCGACCGCCGATGACGTTGGCGGCCAGGACGAGTGCGACGCGGTCTTCGAACTCCTCGCCGTTGATGGCGACGGGCCAGCCCTCGTGGAAGCGGATGGTGACCACCTCGGGCTCGATGGCGACATCGAGGTCGTAGTGCGCGACACCCATGATCGGCTCGACGATGTCCATCGAGGTGCCCAGTTCCTCCAGCAGCTTGGCTTCGTGTGTCGCGCCCCAGATGTTGGCGTCGGTGCTGTAGGCCTTTTCCTTGCTGTCGCGGTACGGCAGCTTGCGCTGCGTCAGGAACTCACTCATCTCGGCGCGCCCGCCCAGCTCGTTGACGAATGCTTCGTCCAGCCACGGCTTGTAGATGCGCAGGTTGGGGTTCACCAGCAGGCCGTAGCGGTAGAACCGCTCGATGTCGTTACCCTTGTAGGTGCTGCCGTCGCCCCAGATGTCGACGCCGTCTTCTTTCATCGCCCGTACCAGCAGCGTCCCCGTGACCGCGCGGCCGAGGGGAGTGGTGTTGAAGTACGTCTTGCCGGCAGTGGTGATGTGGAACGCGCCGCACTGCAGCGCGACCAGACCCTCGTGCACCAGTTCGGTGCGGCAGTCGATGAGGCGGGCCTGTTCGGCCCCGTACGCCTTGGCGCGGTCGGGTACGCCGGGCAGGTCGTGCTCGTCCTGCTGGCCCAGGTCGGCCGTGTAGCTGTAGGGCACGGCGCCCTTCTCGCGCATCCACGCAACGGCGGCCGATGTGTCGAGACCGCCGCTGAACGCAATTCCGACACGTTCGCCGACGGGGAGGGAAGTAAGCACCTTGGACATTGGTGTCCGACGCTACCGCCCGGCCCTAGTCAGCGCTGCGAAACACGCCGGCGAAGCAGGCGACGGAAATGAACAGGCCGGCGATGGCAAGCCCGAATTCGATTGCTGCATAGCCGGGCACTCGGCTGACATCGAAGACAGCGACGACAGCGACGAAACCGGCGCCACCGATGCCCCACCAGGGGAGCCAACGCTGCGCAGTCCAACCAGCAGTGGCGAGTGCGAGCGGAACGGTGAACGGCAGCAGGTTGATCAGGATCAGCTGTGGGTCAGTGGTCGGCCCCAACCACCAGGTGGAGAGCCCGATGAGTCGCGAGCTGTACCAAATGGCGGCGAACGAGCCCGCAATCAGCAGCCAGCCGATCCAAAAGACCGTGCTCCAACCAGCAGTGAGCTGGCCAGCCTCGGCATCTATTCTTGCATTCAGACGAGAAGGCTCGTCGACGGCCGTGGCAGCCGGCGGTGGCGGCACCGTGAACGGCGCAGGGTCAGGGGTCGGCTCCATCTGCGCCAGAGGGTAGCGCCTCGGTGCGCTTGGCTCGCAGCACCCGGGGCACTGGCGCGACACTCAACCGCTAGCCTTGCGACCCGTGACCGGCGAGCCATTTCGCATGCTCAGCATGTTCTTTCCCATGTGGAACGAAGCGGCGTACATCGAGCGCGCCATTGGCTATGCCAAGGAAGAGTGCGAGCTGCTCATCGCTGCCGGCCAGATTCTCGACTACGAGCTGATCGTGGTCGACGATGCCAGCACCGACAACACGGCGCAGATGGCCGACGCAATGGCTGCGGCCGACCCGCGTGTGAAGGTGGTTCATCACCCGGTCAACCGCAAGCTGGGTGGCTCGATCAAGACCGGTTTCGCTGCCGCCACCGGCGACATCGTGTTGTACAGCGACGCCGACCTGCCGTTCGACATGGCCGAGGTCGGGCAGGCCGTCCGCCTGATGCGGTACTACGACGCCGACATCGTCAGCGCCTTTCGCCATGACCGCACCGGTGAAGGAAGTAGCCGTGCGGTCTACACGTTTTTCTACAACGTCCTGATTCGTCAGCTGTTCGGCGTGCGGCTGCGCGACATCAACTTCGCGTTCAAGCTGTGCCGCACTCGCATTTTCGATCACATCACGCTGCAGAGCGAAGGCTCGTTCATCGACGCCGAACTCATCATCCGCACCAAGAAGCTGGGTTTCGACGTCATTCAGTTCGGCGTCGACTACTTCCCGCGCACCCGTGGCGAAAGCACCCTGGCCTCTCTCGGAGTGATCAGAACGATCCTGCGGGAGATGTTCGCGCTGCGCAAGGAGCTGCGTGACATCAAACCGGTGGTCACGCCGTCATCCTGAAGCCATGCCGGGGTCTCAGGTTGGTAGATTTCTTCCATCCGACTCCCCCGGAGTAGTTCGTGAACACCCCTAGGCCACCCGCCCAGCCGCCTCGCAAGCGAGCACCAGCAAAGCCGCAGCCACCGTCGCCCATCGGGCGCTGGATGCCGGTCATTGCCGCGGCTGGTGTGCTGTGCTCCGTCGTGTTCATCGGGTTCTCGGGTGGCGAGGACAAGGTTGTTGGCAGTTCCACCGGCTCCGATCAGTCGACCGTGCTGGCCGCTGACGGTTCCGCGCTGACGGTTCCTGGCGTCACGTTGCCGCCGGTGGTCATCGCCACCGACCCTGGCAAGGTGAAGACGCAGCTCCCGTCGTCGCTGAGCAAGGGCATGTACGGCGACCAGGTGAAGGCGATGCAGCAACGCCTGCTCGATCTCGGTTTCCAGCCTGGTCCGGCCGATGGTCAGTTCGGAGCAGGTACGCAACAGGCGCTGTGGGCGTTCGAGGGATTGGTCTCCAACCTCACCAACAAGCAGCAGACTGGTGTACTCACCAACGAGCTGTGGCAGACGATGCAGGACGACATCGTCATCCAGCCCAGGCGAACCCAGACCACAACCACCCACGTCGAGATCGATCTTCCCAAGCAGGTCCTCGTGGTCTACGAGGCAGGCAAGGCCATCTTCATCTCGCACATCTCGTCGGGCAAGCTGACACCGGAGGGAATTCCCGCAACCTTCTGCGAGGAAGTCACCATCGACACCGACGCCAATGGCGTGCCGCTGCCTGAACCCGAGAAGAAGGGCATCTGTGCCGAGTCGAAGACCCCCGGTGGTGTGTTCGACATCGACCGCAAGGTCCCTGGCCACAGGGTGGGTGCGCTCGGCGGCATGGACGATCCCGTGTACTTCAACTACGGCATCGCCATCCACGGTGCGGTGAACGTGCCAAATGAGCCGGCGTCGCACGGGTGCATTCGCATTCCGAAGTTCCTCAGCCCGGTCTTCCCGACGTTGGTGGACAAGGGCGATCAGGTGTGGGTGTGGGACGGCCTGAAGGAGCCTGAGCAGCAGTCGAAGAAGGACATGCTGCCCAGCTTCAACCGCCGGGATCCCTCGTACACCACCACCACAAGCTCGACCACCACGACAGTGGCGCCGACCGCCACGGTGGTCATCACCACGACCACCAAGCCGGTCGCCGTCACCACCACCATCTCGCCGACCACGACGACGACCACCTCCACTACGACAACGATCGTGGCACCCACTACGACCTAGTCGCTGGTGGGGTTTCAGTCGATGGCGTTGCGGCAGACGTTGAGGCCACCGAGCACGCCGGTGCGGAAGGCGGCGATCTTCTCGAAGGCGCTGCCGTTCACGTTGGTGTCGGCGCTCGGGTCGCTGCGGGCGATGGCGATGATGACCGCTTCGTCGAGGTCGCCCGCCGAGAGCTGCAGCTGGTCCTCGCGGGCCTCGGGAATCGGCGGGATGATGTGCCCGACCCAGGCGCCGGTGAGGCAGTCGTTGAACAGCGCGCGCGGCTCACCTCGGGTCTGGCTACGGAGGGCATTTTGGATTGCTTCGCTGTACGCGTTGGAGAACAGATACCCCACCGACATGTCGCCGGTGAGAGGGTCCTGCGAGAGCTCGAGCGCGTAGTCCTGGTCCCAATAGATCACGTTGTCGGCGGGGCAGAAGACGACGTTGCGGGCGTACATCGACTCGTCGATGCCGTCGCACGAAGGGAATGGACCGTCGCTACTGTACGACTCCAGCGTCGGAGCGGTGAACGGTACGTTGTTGGCGGCAGCCAGGTCGGTCCAGAAGAAGGCAAGACTGCCAGGGATCAGGGTGACGATGTCCTGCGGCCCTTGGTCCGGGTCGATGATCCCATTGTCGACCAGAGGCAGGTTGCCGCCGCTCCCATCCGGAACGAACGGAATGTCGATCAGGTTGTTGAGTCGATCCTCGGTGAAGAAAGTCTTGCAGCGCAATACTCCGCCCTCGAAGCCGTCCTGGAACGCACCGACGCGATCGAAGCCGGTGCCATGGGCATCAGGGTCGGTGAGGCCGGCGCTGTCAATTGGGTCGCGCACGTTGATCATGGCGACCAGGCCGGAGCGCACGTCGGCGTCGTCGAAGGTGATCAGGTCGCTACCACCGCTAGCGACGTGCGCACTCCAGGCGCCGGCGAAGCAGTCCGCCTGCTGTTCCTTGAGAACCCCGGGCTGCTCCCACTCGCCGGCTCGGGCCTGCACCGCATGACCGAACTCGTGAGCGAGCACGACCGCGACCGCCTCCTTGCCCAGATCATTGACCAAGGACGGCAGCAGCGAGTCGTCGTCGTAGGCCATGAAGTCGCCCTGAATGCAGTAGAACGCGCCAAGGCTGGCCACGACGTCGTAGCTCGAGCCCTCGGTCGATCCGCAGCCGGGAATGTCGTCGGTTCGCAAGGGGTAGGCCGCGAAGATGCCACCGGAAAGCGGCTCGAACGCGCTGCCGTACGCCTCCGGGAATGCGTCGTTCCAGAAGCTCTGAATGTCGCCGAACGCGGCCGTCAGGAACCCGTCGTATGGCTGCGAGGGCTTGTCGGCACCGAAGTCAACGACATCGGGGATGACATCGAAGGTCGGTTCCTCGACCGTGGGCGTGTCGGTTTGCTGACCGGGCTGGCTGGGGAACAGCTGACCGTTGGTGCCGCTCCGCTGCGATTGGGTGGCCGTGACGCCGGGGTCGGCAACGCCACAGGAGGCAGCGGCCACCGCAGCGATACCAAGGAAACCCAGGAGACGAGCACGCACATGAGGAGCATACGCCTCGCTCTGGCGCTGAACTCGGGCCAGAATAGCGGGATGCTTTACGAGACCTCGTCTGCCATCTACCGCGATCGAATCGAGCGCGCACGCGCCAGTATGGAGCGGTCGGGTGTCGATGTTCTGCTGGTGTCGGTCGGGAGCGATCTGCCGTACCTGACCGGCTATGAGGCGATGCCGCTCGAGCGGCTGACCATGCTGGTCGTGCCGCGCGAAGGTGACGCCACCTTGGTGATCCCGCGGCTGGAGGCACCCCGCGTGGTGCCGCACGAGGGTGTCTTTGCGGTGCGTCCGTGGGGTGAGTTGGAGGATCCGGTGGTCATCGTCGCCGGGCTGGTTGGGCAACCCCGCCGAGCGGCGGTGGGCGACACCATGTGGGCGCGCTTCCTGGTGGAACTGCTCGGCCACTGGGGCAGCGGCGACACGCAATACCTGCGAAGCACGAGCGTGATGAACGACTTGCGGATGCGAAAGGACGCGGCTGAGATCGCGGCGCTGCAGGCGGCAGGCGCCGCCGCTGATCGCGTGGCCGCGCAGTTGCACGCCGGCGAGATTCCACTGCTTGGACGCACGGAAGCGGCCGTCAGCACAGACATCTCGGCACGGCTCATCGCGGAGGGCCACGACATCGTCAACTTCGCCATTGTGGCTGCAGGTGAGAACGCGGCCTCCCCACATCATCACGCGGGCGATCGCATCATCGTCGACGGCGATCTGGTGCTGTGCGACTTCGGCGGCACCAAGGACGGCTACTGCAGCGACATCACGCGTTGCGTCACGCTCGGCGCGCCGTCGGGGGAGATTGCCGAGGCGTACGCGGTGCTGCACGAGGCGCAAGCCGCCGGGGTGGCCGCCGGGGTGGTGGGGGCAGCGTGTCAGGACGTGGATCGTGCGTCACGCAAGGTGATCGACGACGCCGGCTTCGGCGAGTACTTCATCCATCGCACCGGCCACGGCATCGGCATGGAGGCGCACGAGGATCCGTACATGGTGGAGGGCAACGCACTGCTCATCGAACCGGGCCATGCATTCAGCGTCGAGCCCGGCATCTACGTCGCCGGTCGCTGGGGAATGCGGTTGGAGGACATCGTGGTTGCCACGGACGCGGGCCCGCAGAGCATGAACTTCGCCGATCACGCCCTCGTCTCGCTCGGCTGAGCGGCACCGTTGGAGGGTTTCAACGCCCGAGGGGGCGGTTGGAACCCTCCATCAGACAGCGGGAAGTTGCAGTTGGCCTGGGTCGGCGGTGCCGCTGAACAGGGTGAGGTTGACCGCCACGTCGCCGTCATCCAACCGCGCGACCAGCCCGCTGTCGAGCACGCAGTACACCGCCACGCCGCCTGCCAGTGGAACGTCGACGCAGAGTGCGGTTTGCTCGGCGATGGTCTCGACATGCGGAGTGGTGGGCGCCAGCATCGCCTGCGCATCGCGCCGAAGGCGGGTGGCTGCCTCAGTCGAGTAGAAGTCGATGGTGACACCGATGTCGCTGACGCGCGTCGCGTCGAGACCGGCGATACAGGGGACCGAGTTGTCAGCAGCGCACGTGACGGAGCCCGTGGGCGTCTCCACGTAGCGAACGTTGCCGATGTTGACGCTGCGGCTACCGGCGTCGATCACGACGGTGGCCGGGTTGGTGGTGTTGCCGAACTTGGTGAGCACGCTGTAAGCGGCCGTCGCCGGGCCGCTGGTGGCTGCGTCCAGCTTCTGCAGGACGGCATCGATCGACGCGTCGCCGGTGGGTGCACCGGTGGGGAAGGGATCGTCGTTGAAGTACGGCCGCCTGCCGGTCATGCAGCCGGTCAACAACAACGCAGCAAGGGCGAGTACGGGCAGCACACGGCGTTTCATCGCTGTGGATCGTACGGGTTCGCACGACCAATGGCGGAGGACCTACTGCGCAGGAGGTCGCCAGCGCGGGCGGCCGGCGACCCCCCGCGGCAGGTATTGACGGCCCGTTGCGGACGGGAGTTGCGGCGGACCGACACTGGCAGACACGTCGGGCGTACCGTTTAGGTTTGGTAAAGGTGGGGAAATTCTCTCTAGCCTTTGAGTCGTGATCCGAGTCGATGTCGCCACCGTGCTCCTGCAGTGGGCAGCCGGTGGACTGTTCTTCCTCTGGTTCACCACTCGTCGGCGAGTCGTTGGTATCGGCTACGGCTGGTTGCTGCGCGGCACCTACATCCTGATGGCGGCGGGTGCTGCAGCGGCAGGATTCAAGTTCGGCCTGGTGCCGGCGCGCGAGGCCTCTTCCATCGCCGTCGCGGTCGCCGCGTTCGTGGCCCTGGTGGTGTCGGTGGTGCGTCGCAAGGCTGGTGTGTCGGGGCAGACCGACGAGCACGATCGTCGCAGTGAACGTGTCGCAGCGATGACTGGAATCGAGCGTGGCATCAGCGAGCGAGAGGGTGGCGCAGAGTTTCCACCGTGGCTCGATCTGGTCGCGCCGGTCCTGTCCATCGTCGGTTTGGTCGCCGCTTCGGTCGACGCGGGCGGCAACCCTGCTGTGTCGTTGCTGCGCACATTCGCCGGAGCTGCATTCCTGGGCTCGGTGACCGATGCGATGCTGCTGGGCCACTGGTATCTGGTTCAGCCTGGCCTGCCGCGCAAGCACCTCAACGATCTGGTGCGCGCACTTGGCTGGGTGTGGCCGGTCGAGATCATCGCTCTGCTGTTGCCCATCGGAATGTTCTCAGTCTGGTCCGGTTCGGTCAGCGACGGTTGGGGTGGTCAGTTGGGCTGGTTCTGGGCAGCGTGTGCAATCACGACACTGGTGCTGGTTGTGGTGACGAAGGCTGCGCTCCGTGAGCGCTACTACTCGGCCGTGATGGCGGCGACCGGCCTGCTCTACCTGGCTATCCTCACCGCCTTCGGCACCGACCTCGTCGCCCGCGCAATCCTCGCCGGCTGAGTCCTGGCACCCCTTCCCTCCCATTTGCGCGCGCAACAAACTTCTGGGCGGAATCTACTCCAAAAGGCATTCTGGGTGTCGGCCCGACCGGGGGGCGGGGCGGGGGGCCCCCCCCCCAA